>CAYZJS010000042.1:0-8362 GCA_964478865.1 uncultured Thermodesulfatator sp. | reverse complement strand
TCCCTGGGGTCCTGCTCCTGGAGTATGAGCTTTAGTTCGGTCAGGAGCCTCTTTGAAGAAAGCTTGTCAAGAATGCCAAGGTTGAGGGTGTTTTTAATGAGCCTCAGGGTGTGTTTCCCGATCTTGAAACCGAACCTTTTTTCGAACCTGACCGCTCTAAGTATCCTGGTGGGGTCGTCTATGAAGCTCAGGCTGTGAAGCACCCTTATGATGCCGTCCTTGAGATCCCTCTGACCGCCGAAAAAATCGATCAGCAGCCCGAAATCCTTGGAATTAAGCCTTATGGCCAGGGTGTTGATGGTGAAGTCTCTCCTGAAGAGATCAAGTTTTATGGATGAAAGGGCTACCGTGGGCATGGCCGCCGGGTATTCGTAATACTCCCAGCGGGCAGTGGCTACGTCTATCTTGAAGCCGTCCGGGAAGATTATAACCGATGTGCCGAATTTTTTGTGGGTTTTGACCCTGGCTGAAAACCTTTTTGCAAGGGCCCTGGCAAACTGTATCCCGTCGCCTTCAACCACCAGGTCTATATCCAGGTTTTCCCTTCTGAGGAGCAGGTCCCGGACAAAACCTCCCACAACGTAAACGTTCATGCCAAGGACGTCCGCAACTTGGCCGGCGGTTTGAAGGAGCTCGATGGTCTGCTTCGAAAGGCGCTGTTTCAGAAGAGATCCTATGTTTTTTCTCTGGGCCCTGGGAGGAAGGAGGGACTCCGGCCTTTTGGAAGGATCAGAGCTTATGATCTCCAGAAGGTCCGTCCTGGTAATTATCCCGGCTATCTTTCCCTTTTCCTCCACGGGGATGAACCTTTGATGTCCCTGCACTATGAGTTCGCGCACCTTGTCCAGGGTGTCTTCCGGTGAGAGTGTCATGAAGTCCGTGGACATGAATTCCGACACAGGTTGTATGCCCAGGCCATGGTATATGGCCTTTTCCACGGTGTTCCTGGTCACGTAGCCTTTCAGCCTGCCCTTTTTCGCTATGGGGATGATGGAAAAGCCGTACTTGGCAAAGAGGTCGTGTACCTCGAAGGTTGGAAGGTCCTGGGAAACTGTGACAACGGGTGCGGACATTATATCCCTGACCTTTGGGTTTGTTCCAAGGTGTTTTTCAATTGCAGAAAGCAGGAGGTTTTCCGCCTCGGACAGCGTCATCTCCTTCAGGGTTACCGAGGCTGCGGATGCATGGCCCCCTCCGCCAAGCTCCCGCAGAATTTTTGCCACGTCCGCCCTTGAAGTCCTGCTGCGGGCTACAATTATCACCTGGTCAGACATGAGGGCCATGGTGAAAAGGACCTGCAGGCGTCCCATATCCATGAGTTCATGGGCAAGCACTGCAAAGTCATCGACGTAACCCGGGGAAGAGGTCTTTGCTATCGTTACCGGGATGCCTCCGTAATTGTAAGTGGCGGCAGACTGGAGGAGATCATTAAGAAGCGAGATATGTTCTGGAGTAAACCTGCTTCCTATGACCTCTGCCACCTTTCTTATCTCCCCTCCCTGTTCCAGGAGCCAGGCCGCCTGCTTAAGGTCTTCCGGGCAGGTGGATGAAAATGTAAAGGAACCGGTGTCTTCGTAAATTCCAAGGAGCAAAAGGGTAGCTTCTTCAGGTTTCAGACTGATCCTTTTTCTCCTGAGGCGGCGCACCATGAGGGTGGTGTTCGAGCCAAGGTCCGCAATTGACTTTCTGTTTGCCTTGATATCGCATTCTTCCGGGTGGTGATGATCAAAGAGATGGACCTTTATGCCCGGTTTTTCTAGCAGGCTTGCAACCTGGCCAAGCCTGCTCTTTTGGTTTGCGTCCACCACCACCAGGGTTTCCAGCCTTGATAGGTCGATCTCCTTGAGGGTTGCAAGGGGAAGCCAGGCATTACCTTGAGATTTCAGGTAGTTTCTGACCGCCTTTTCCTGCGAGCCCGGAAGTACTATTACGGGGTCGGGGTAAAGCCTGGATGCTGCAGCAGCAGAGGCAACTGCATCAAAGTCAGCATTCAAGTGCGTGGTGATGACGGTTTTCGGGGATTTTTTCAGTTTTTCTCTTGACACGTGAATACAGGCGTCTGGTCCGGGCAAAAAACAGGGGAGGCCTTTGCCTCCCCGTCTTTTTTGATTCTTGGAAAGAAGGGTTTTTTAATTGCCGACTTTGTAAGGATTTACGGTTAACACAGGGCAGGGAGCCTCCTTGATGACTCCTTCGGCAACGCTTCCGAACATGACCTTTTCAAGGCCCTTCCTGCCGTGTGTGCCGATGATTATTAGGTCGATATCCTGCTTCTTGACATAGTCCAGGATCTCGTCCACAACGTCTCCCACTGCAATCTGGGTTTCAACATCGTCCAGATCCTGGAGCTGTTCTGCCACAAGGCGCTTCATGGACTTTTCTGCCCCGTCCATAAGGTCTTTCTCGAGGGCTGCATACCAGGCCGTTCCCATTTCGAAACCAACGAATTCTTCAGCGCTGCGTATGACGTGAATAACGTACAGCTTGGCATTGAATGCCTTCACCATGTCCTTGACGATGGGAAGTACCTTTTCCATGTTCATTGTAAAGTCTACCGGAAAAAGAATTTTCTTGACAGTAAACATAATACCCTCCTTTTTTCTTTTAAAAACAATTTGTTTGCTTTCTGTTTTTAATTATCATTATCCCCAAGGGGTATGTCAAGGCTCTAAATACAAGATATTTACACCATGAGGGTTTAGGGGCCTTTTGGGGGAATTATCTTATGAAAAAGCATCCTGTAGCTGTCTGCATGGTTCACGGCCTCTGGATGAAAGGTCACGAGATGGCGCTATTTGGTAACAGGCTGGAAAAAATGGGTTTTCAACCCGCAAGGTTTTCCTATCCCAGCCGAAGCGAAAGTCTTGCTGAAAATGCCGGCAGACTCGCGCGCTTCCTTGAATCGGCGGGGCTCCGACATTGTTCCTTTGTCTGTCACAGTTATGGCGGGCTGGTGGTATACAAGTACCTAGAGAAATTCCAGGTTGATAAGCCTGTACGGGTGGTCTTTTTGGGCTCACCCGTAAACGGTTCCTCCCTGGCACGAAAGCTCGGAGGGCTCAAGTTGGTGCAGTTTCTTGCCGGAAGGAGCCTTCCGGCACTTGAGCGCGGCTGCGACAAGGCACCTTCCGGGCATCACTGCGCCATGATTGCAGGAAGTCTCAATATAGGCATGGGCATGTTTTTTCTTGACGGGCCAGCCGATGGCATGGTGGCTGTTTCAGATACCCGTGCCGGCTGGCTGGAAAAGCACGTAGTGATCCGTTGCAGCCACCTGGCCCTTCTCTTTTCCGGGAAGGCTGCCAGGGAATGCGGCAAGTTCTTCCTTGAGGACTATGGCGGATGATGTAGAGGTCCTCGATGCACCATGCCCCGTAACCGGGGATTACCAGCCTCCTCCGCCTCCTCCGCCGCCTCCGCCACCGGAAAAACCGCCTCCTCCGCTTCCTGAAGACCCGCCGGTGAAGGTAGCTCCAGTTACCGATGATGTCAGGCCGCTTCCCAGGGAGGATGACAGGGCAGTCGGTGTGAAATGGGTGCCAGTGTACCACATCGGTGCATAGCCTCCTTCCCGGGGTTCGGCCTCTGACAGGTACTGGCTGAACTTTTCTCCCCACTGGTTTCCTACGTCCAGTGCAACTGCCCATGGAAGGTATTTTTCGAAAAATTCAGGTGCCTTGCCAGGCGGAATGAGTTGTTGCAGCCTTTCCTTTTCCGCTGTCTTCAGAAAGAGACGGAAACCTTCAAGCTGATCCATGATCTTTCTGCCCTTCATGGTGGGCGCTTTCATCAACTGGTAGAAGGCGATATTCATTGCAATGAGTATGAGAAAGATGGCAAGACAGTGGAACCCCGCCAGTTTTCCGTAAAAGGCGCATCCTACAAACCAGAAAATCGTAAAAGGTATGGAAAAAAGCACCGGGGCGATGACTTTCTTCAGGGTCCCGGCTGATTTCGATCTTACCACTTCCCTCAGGCCGACATAGGCGGTATAGACCAAAAATGCGGTAAAGCCTGACCAGCCGCTGAGCCACAGGCTCATGAAGCCTGCCGAGAAAGGATCAGGACTTCCAGCCGCTATCAAAACGAGTGTCAGGACCGAAAGTACCAGTCCAGGTACGAGCTGTCTGGTATTGGTCAAAAAATATATGCGTTCAAAGTGTGCCTTCAGGCTGTTTTTAAGGGCCTGGATTGCGGATTTCAGTTCCCTGGACTTCCCCGCCCTGATTTCCAGTTCATCCGTATTGTAAAAGAGCCTGCCGAAAAGCCTCTTTTCCCCCTCTGAAAGGGCTCCCTTTTCTCCTTCCCGCTTTCTTATCAGTGTGAATTTCCCCTTTTCCTCTTTTATCTTGAGATAGCCCTTTACGGCCAGATTGATTACTGCTGCTGTAAAACAGTGGTTGTCAAAGCCCATCTTCATGATGTAGCGGGCTGCTGCAGGGCCGAACTGCTTCGGAGGCTCGAACCTTGGTATGATTGTGCCTTTTTCCGGATCTTTGCCGACCTTTTTCCATGTCAGGAAAAAATATATAAAGCTTGTCATCAGCCCCAGTAGCCCCATGGCAAAAGAAAGATTGTCCCTCAAAAAAAAGATGGCCTTCTCCGAGGACGTAGGCCTTTTTACAATTCCAGCAGGCCATGCAACCGCCACGGTTAATCCTTCACCGGTGGCCAGGGGTGCTGTGGTGGCAAAGGTGATGGAGCCAGGTATTTTCTCTGTCACTTTTGCCTTGTTTTGCTTGGAGCCAAATCGTCCGGTATATGACGCAAACTGCAGAAATCGGGTCTTTTCTGGCAGGATGATCTGGCAGGTTGCCTCTTCTATGGGGAACTGCCACTGGTTTCCCGTTACGTTCCAGTAGAGCTCGTCGTAATTGTCAAAAAATCCCACCATCCTTTCCATGCGGTAGGTGATCTGGAAGGAGTGAACGCCATGGGGGAGCAGCCGATTGGAGCTTCCGATATAGATCCTGATATTGTCCAGCTCATTGGAAGTATGATACTCGGCTGCGTGGCCATCCATCTTAATGTCCAGGATCTTGAAACGTGAATTTATGACGGAGCCGTCGCTTCTGCGGTATTTGACGGGTATATCCCTGTAGATGCCGTGGCTTATGTTCCTGCCAAGACATCTTGCCCTTATCTCCTCGGTAACGGTAATGGACGCATCCGGGGCAACGACAATGGTGCTGTTGAAATTCAGAATGGCCTCAGACGCGTAGACAGGCTTATGGGGAAAAAGGAAAAGAAAGAGCAACCAGCAGACGGTTGTCAGTGGAATGAACGGATATAGGAACTTTTTCATGGTTACATTTCCTTGCAGGTCAGAAGGATACCTTCGGGACGGTTTTGTCCGCGTCATCGGTTATTTCAAAGAAGGGCTGTTTCCTGAAGCCGAACATGGAGGCTATGATCGAGTTCGGGAAAACCTCTATTGCGGTATTCATATTCCGCACCGTACCGTTGTAATACCTCCTGGCCATCTGTATCTGATTTTCTATCTCAGAAAGTTGTTCCTGAAGATTTAGGAAATTCTGGTTGGCCTTAAGCTCGGGGTAGTTTTCAGCAACGGCGAAAAGGCCCCTGAGGCTTGCGGTGAGCATGGATTCGGCGCCACTTCTTTCCTTCATGGACGAGGCGCCCAAGGCCTTTGCCCTGGCCTCTGTCACCTTCTGGAATACATCCTTTTCGTGTTTCATGTACCCCTTGACGGTTTCCAGGAGGTTTGGAATGAGGTTGGCTCTTCGTTTCAGCTGGACGTCTATGCCGCTCCATGCCTCCTGGCAGAAATTCTTGAGCCTGACCAGGTGGTTGTAGGCTGCAACGGCCCAGACGACGATCCCCAGTATTACGAAAATTACTGCATAGGTAGTGATGTTCATATTGATTGCCTTTTTGACGCTTTTTTCCTTGAATCGGAATTTAGGGCACTGATGTAAAGTCTGTCCCTTTTTTATCCCTCTCCAAGGTAGGCTGCTATCACCTCGGGGTTATGCTGGACTTCATAGGGACTCCCCTGGGCCAGCAGTTCACCGTAGTTAAGAACCAGCACATGATGCGAGATCTCCATGACGAGACTCATGTTGTGTTCCACCAGGATCACCGTTATGCCGGATTCACAGATCCTTGTTATGAGTCCGCACATTTCCATGGTTTCGGTGTCGTTCAGGCCGGCTGCCGGCTCATCCATCAGCAGGAGCCTGGGACGGGCGGCCAGGGCACGCGCGATCTCGAGCTTTTTCAGTATACCGTAGGGAAGGGCGTCTGCAGGCACGTGGGCGACGTCTGATAGGCCGCAAAATTCAAGTGCGTCCATTGCCCCTTTTCGGACCTTTTTTTCTTCCCTGATCACGGAAGGAAGCCGGAGGGCTGCGGAGATGAGGCCTGCCCTGGAATGCAGGTGGCAGCCAACCATGACGTTTTCCAGGGCCGTCATGTTGAGAAATACCTGGAGGTTTTGAAAGGTGCGGGTGATTCCAAGCCCTGCAATCCTAAAGGAGGGCAGGGCTGTTATGTCCCTGCCCTGGAAAAAGATGGAACCGGCAGAAGGCCTGTACACATTGGTGAGAAGGTTAAAAAGGGTGGTCTTTCCTGCGCCGTTTGGACCGATTACAGAAAAGATGATCTTTTCCGGAACGGTGAAGTCCAGGTGGGAAATCGCCTTGAGTCCCCCGAACTGTTTTTCAAGGTCTCTTACTTCAAGCAGCGGCATCAGCTGGTTCCTTGCGTTTCCTGCGGACTATCTTGAAAAAGGTCTGTTCCAGGGCAACAAAGAGCCCCTGGGGGAGAAATATCATGATGACCATCAGGATGGCCCCGAAGATGAGTACTTCAAAGTCTTCAAATACGATCAGCACCTCTGGGAGAAGCGACAGGAGTACCGCACCGATGACAGCCCCGAAGGTGGAGCCGAGGCCCCCCAGGACAACCATGGTTACAAGCTCGATGGAGAAGAAGAAACTGAAGGATTCAGGGCTTACGAAGTCCTGCTGGTGTGCAAACAGGCTACCTGTTATGCAGGCCAGTACAGCCGAGAAGACAAAGACGTGGGATTTGACCTTCGCTGTATCAACACCCAGCATCTGGGCCGCTATTTCGCTTCCGTGCACGGCTGCCAGCGCCCTTCCTGCACGGGATTTTGCAATATTTAGGGAAAAAAGCACGCTCAATAGCATGAATACCGAGAATACCCAGTACCACTTGAGATCACTGTCAATGGGGTATCCGAACAACCTGAGGGCCGGAAGCCCTGACATGCCGTCTGGCCCTCCGGTGAGCTGGTCTGCCTGCACGAAAAAGATATGGACTATGATTCCAAGCCCCAGTGTTGCCATTGCAAGGTAATGGCCCTTTAGCTTGAGGATGGGCCTTGAAAGGACATAGGAAAGGGCGGCCACCATCATTGTGCCTGCGGTCATTGCCAACCAGGGATTCATGCCGTACCTGACTGTAAGGACTGCTGAAGAATAGGCCCCCAGGCCAAAAAATGCGGCATGTCCCAGGGATATCTGTCCGGCGTATCCCATGAGCAGGTTAAGGCTTACTGCAAGGACAATGTTGGTGCAGACCGTAACACCCACAACGGTGACATAGTAGTTGTCGGGAAACAGGACAGGCAGGGCCAGGGTGACAAGGGCAAAGACGTAGTATCCCGAAAGCCTTTTCATACCCGCTCCGATTCCGCCTTTCCGAGGATGCCGCTTGGCCTTATGAAAAGAACCAGCATTATGACGAAAAACGCTATGGCATCCTTGTAGCCCGAGGAGATGAAACCTGCCCCTACCGTTTCTATGAGGCCCAGGAGCAGGCCGCCAGCAACTGCCCCCATGGAACTTCCCATGCCTCCGAGTATCGCGGCGCAGAAACCCTTCAGCCCCAGCATGACCCCGGAACCGTAGGTCATGAAAGTGATGGGGGCAACGAGGATGCCGGCGGCAGAGCCGAGGGCTGCCGAAAGGCCATAGGAGACCAGGAGCATGTGCTGAACGTTTATTCCCACGAGATAGGCGGCCTTCTTGTTGAAGGAGCAGGCCATAATGGCCTTTCCCATGAGGGTCCTGTCAAAGAAATACTTTACTGCCATGACGGCTGCGGCAGTTCCTGCCATGACCCAGATGTTCTGGGGCAGGATGGTAGCAGAACCTATGGTGATAGGCTGGTCGCCTGTAAAGGGGGGCAGGCCGTAGATCTCCTTTCCCCATATGAGCAGGGCTGCACCCCTCAGGAATATGGAAGCTCCAATGGTGATGATTATGGTGGTTACCACCGTGGCGTTCTTGGCAGGCTCTATGGCCAGCTTGTCAAGGGCAAGGCCCACCAGGACAGTGATTGAAATGGCGCAGAACGCGGCAACGGGGTAGGG
>CAYZJS010000041.1:0-23670 GCA_964478865.1 uncultured Thermodesulfatator sp. | reverse complement strand
CAATTTCCTGTGGGGATTTCTGGCCTCGGCAGTTTCAGGGTACCTGGTCATTGCCTTTCTTATGAACTACCTGAAAACCCACACCTTTTATCCCTTTGTGGTCTACAGGCTGGTGATAGCCGCCGTGGTGGCTGCAGTGCTTCTCCTTCAATGATCGCACTTCAGCCGCGGGGGAGGGGCAGATATAAGACCGCCGAGACTATTTTCTAGAGGTGGCCATGTGCCGAGGACGGTTTTTTCCACGTTTAACAAGCCGTGTTCCACGGCATCAAAAGCATGTCTGATTGACTCGTTACCGAGATAGATATAAAATAAACAAACTTTAAATTTTTTCCTGAAAACATAATGCCGGTTGTGCTTTCATGTTTGTCGCATGCAGCACCTCAGGGCAGGGGCCTGGCAGTAGGGGCAGGCCCATGCAAGTGGGCGGGCCAGGTCTTCCAAAAGGAGATTATGGAGGGCACCAAATGAAAGGGAAAAACCGGTCATGCGCATGCTTTAGTCTCTTAGCACTCTTTTCCTTGCTGTCATTTATTATCCCGGGAAGGGCCACGGCGGAAACCTTGGACGTCTGCAGTAGCGGCTGCACTTATTCCACCATCAATAACGCATTGGAGGCATCTAATGAGGGTGATACCATCCGCATTGCAGCAGGGAAATATTCGGAATCCGGGCTTTATGTTGCGGACAAGAAGATCAACATCGAGGGGGGATGGAATCCGGACTTCACCGGCAGGAATAACAACCCTTCATCCACTGTAATTTCAGGCGATTTGGCGGTGGATTTAACTTCATCCGGGGGCACCATCAATCTGTCCAACCTTACCATCAGTTCCCCGTCCAAGTGTCTTGTAATAAGGGTAACGACCGGCAGTACATCGCCTGTTTCCATCAATCTGTCCGGCGTCATCCTGAAGGATGCAGAAGGGGCAGGGTTGGAAGTGTTGGCAAGGGGTAATCAGTCCGTGTACGTAAACCTGACCAACTGTATCCTCCATTCAAACGGAAAGGGCATATTCATGACAGGTTACGAGATCCCCTCCGACAGTTTCGGCCTGTCTCTTGTCAATTGTACGCTGGCGCTTAACATTGAGGGGGGGGTAGCCATAGAAGGCGGTCATGCTGACATCACCAATTCCATCCTGTGGCACAATGGCTCCTTTAACGGCGGCACGTCCTTTTACCCGGGCACGGTGCCGTCAAATTATGCTGCTGACATAATACTCGGCTCCAGCGCCTATGTAAGTGTCAGCCATTCACTCTACACAACCTTGGTAAACTCCGGTGTTGCTTCCCACGTCAAAGACCTGGGGGGGAATCTTTCAGGGCAGGAACAGGACCCCGCCTTCCGGAACGCACAGGAAGGTGATTTCCGACTCCTGTCTTCATCACCGTGTATCGATGCGGGAACCGGGGATGTGGCTCCGGATTCCGACTTTGAAGGTGATGCCAGGCCCTTGGGACAGGGTGTGGACATGGGAGCGGATGAATACAATCCCTGTCTGGACGACACGGTTCCGCCAGCACCAGTTACCGGTCTTGGATATGACGCCACTCCGTTTACCATCTCGCTTCACTGGGATGTGCCCGGGGATAATCCGTACGATCTTGTGAGGTTTTTTCGCGTAGGGGATCAGCAACGCCAGGAATTTCTTTCAGAGGTTGGCGCTGGCCAGCAGTCCGTTGACATAGATAATACATTCTGGGGAGATTCTTTTACAGTACGTGCAGTTTCCCTTGACAAGTGCGGAAATAGCAGCCTCCCTGTGGACATTCAGGTGAATGTACCGGAATACAGGCAGGTCCATTGTCCAGGCGGAGCATTCAGCTTTCCTGATCTGTCCTCTGAAATGCACGTCAGCAACATTTCAGGCCAGGGTATAAGGTATTTTGCCTACGGGTTTGATGAAAACGGTACCAGCCTGTGGGAGTATTCTGGCAATCTGTCCGGTAAATCCACACAGATAGTCAGCTCCCAGGGAGGGCTGTCCAGCAGCATCTTTGCTGAAGGTCCGGTTATTGCTCATGTGGAGATGCATGGATTAAATGGCACCTCGGCCATGTACGCGTGTTCCCCCCGGGCCAGCGATACATTTTTCATGGCCGAAAATGCCTGTTCGGAGGAATGGTGGTCAGGTGTGCTGCTTTTTAATCCTTCGGGCCAGTCGGCAAACGTGACCCTGACTTCGAATCCTGCCCTGCTTGTACCAGGCTCAGAAAAGGTATCGGTTCCTTCCGGGGGCAGTGCCGTTGTGCTTCCACCCTGTCAGGCACTATCTGGCACTTTTCATTCAACTGCCCCTATTGTTGCCATGCAGATGGTTGGAAACAGAAAAGATAATGGTGCTGATATCGGAGCCACGCTAATGCCCGGCCAGACGAGCAACATTTTCTATCTCACAGGCATCCACGATGGTACCGAGTCCTGGACCGGTTTTGCTGTGTATGTGCCTGGCGAATTCCAGGGCCAGGCCGATATCAGGACAATAAGGTATTCAGGTGACTCCAAAAAACAGGATGCCCTGGACAGTATTTCCGCTCGATCCAGGAAGGCCTTCAATCTCTCTGAAAAAGACATAGAAGCAATGGCCATATATGTGGTGGGAGGAGATGGCCTGAGCATCGGCCTGGCAGGAATGGCCATACAGAGCTCCCTTGCCGGGTTTGACCTGCTTGCCCCGGTCTACGTGGACATGGGTTCCGGGTTTGTTTCGGGCTTCAATGCCGATGCTGTCAACAGGGTCTATTTTTTCAACTCCGGCCCGTCCCCGTCTGCCCTGACATGTACCTATTATGGCTATGACGGGCAGATAATCAGGCAGGTTACCTCCACTATTTCTGCAGGAAAGACCCTAACGATCTCCTTGCAGGGTGACGATGCCGGGAATTTGGCCTTGATGGAATTTTCCGCCCAGCATCCGGTTTTCGGTTTTCTGGAATGGGAAACCCCGTCCAGTCTCAGCGTGTTGCCTTTTTTTGAGGCCAAGTAGAAAAGAGAGGACAGGAAGATGATAAAAAGAACAGCTTTGTCGTTTTGGATTTGCCTGTGGGCGATGCAGGCGGCGGTTACTGCCCATGCAGGCCAGGTTGTGACGGATGAATTAAGGGCCTGGGCCGCCGGTGTAATAGCCCAGGAAAAACAGATCGGGGCCGTTTCCGGGGAAAAAAGTGTTGCGGTGATGTACTTCCTGAACCGGACCGGTGATGAATATCTGGACCCTCTCCAGAAGGGAATGGCCATCATGCTCATAACCGATCTTGCAAAGGTAAGCGGCATAAGCGTGGTGGAAAGGGTCAGGCTCCAAGCCATCCTTGAAGAACTCAAGCTGTCTGTTTCCGGCCTGACAATGGAAGAAACCAGTCCGAGAATAGGAAGGCTTCTAAGGGCGTACTGGATCGTTGGAGGTACCCTGGAAGGTACCAGGACAGACCTTGATCTTGGATCGAGGGTCCTCATGGTGAAGAACGGGTCAATCCTGGGTGAACCAGGAAGCCAGGGGCCTTTGAAGGACATTTTCAGGATGGAAAAGGAGATACTTTTCGAGATTATCAGGCTTCTCAAGGTGAAACTTGAACCCGTAGAAATGGAAGAGCTAAAGAGGCCGCTTTCAACCAGTATCGATGCCCTCATGGCATTCTTCCGGGGCATTGATGCAAGTGACAGGCGCAACTACGAAATGGCTGCCCGGTTTTATCAGGAGGCAGTCAAAAAGGACGAAAACCTGGATATCGCAAGGGAAGCCCTGGAGGAGCTTAAAAGGCTGGGCCTGATTCATACCAAGACCAGGAGCCGGTTGCTGCTCAGGTCGCTGAAGGCCCAGACTTCCCTGACGGACAGGCTGATTCCGGAATACCCTGTCAAGAGGATGAGGTCCCCTGGAGAGGTTTCCAGGGCGATACAACCCGGAGAGCCCGGTACCGGTCCATCCTCAGGGCAGCCTCAGCAGTCATCAGTAGCTGGACCCGGAGGACAGTCATCGCAGGGGAATGCGGGTGCTCAACCTGGAGCGTCATCGGGTGAGTCCGCCCATGGAGCTGGTACCCAGCCAGGCGCGAATGAAGGGGGGATAGTACCGAATCTGCCTCCGGATTACGGGGCGACAGTTGAGCCATCGCGGCCGGCCACACCACCGACAGATCGTCCTGGGGCATTTTAAGGGAGGGATATAGATGATGAAGACAGCAATATACATGATTTTCGCAGGCTGCTTGGCACTTCTGATCGCTTCCCCTGCTCTTGCAGCAGATACCAGGGTAACGGCAAGTACCGGGTTTCATCTGGACTGGTGGGATTCTCCCAACAATGACAAGGGATTGCAGTACTATGTACCACTGAAAATTGACGGCTATTACAATGATTTCAGCATGGGGATCCTGGGGGGATATGCGTATACCACCCACGATGAACCGGGAAAAAACAGGCGGTCCATCTCGGATATCCTGGATACGAAGTTGAACCTGGGATACATGCTGGCAGACAGGCTGCCGGTGGATATACTGTTTGGCCTTGACTTTAATCTGCCCACTGGGCGGACTGACCTGAAAGACAGGGATCTTGCGGTCATCATGGACCCCGACCTGGTGTCAATCACCAGTCTTGGTGAGGGGTTCAACGTGAATCCTACCATCTCCCTGGCCAAGGAATGGAGGAACTGGCTCTTTGGAATGGGTTTCGGATACGTGTTCAGGGGTGAATATGATTACAGCCGGAGCATGCATGACTATGATCCGGGAGATATCTTCAGTTTCACTACCCAGATTCATTATTTCCCAACGGAAAGATGGCATTTCAAGTTTTTCACCAATTTCACCACCTATGGCGAAGATGAGTTGAAGGACAAGGACTTCTACGAGGAAGGGGATTATTTCCAGATAGGTTTGGGAAGCAAGTATACCCGCAGTTCATTTGACGTGGAAGGAGTGGTACAGACCATCTTGAGGGCCAAGAGCAAGTTCCGGGAAGATAATCGCGGATTCGGAAAGGAGAGCGACAACAGCCACGGAGATGAATGGATAGGTACCTTGAAGGGGCACTATTTCATAGATGATAAGACCACCATAAATTCCTCCCTCACCCTGCTGCTCATTACCGAAAATGATTATTCCGAAAGCTCCATCTACTACTGGGGGAAGCGCAGGAAGGCAGCTCTCCAGGTGGGTATTTCAAGGGTTTTTTGTCCGCACTTCACGGGTGAGATGAACATCGGAGGATTTTTCATGCATGATGATGAGACGTGGTATCATCCCGATAGCGATCAGAGCTACAGGGGGCTTTCCTTCGAGCTTAAACTCACCAGCAGTTTCTAATCTTTTACAAGCTCCAGGGCTGCCTGCCTTGCTGCAGGCAGCCATTCACCGGGTGCTTTTGAGGTTAAGGTCCGGGAGGAGGTGGCAAGGACCTTGCCGGTTTCGACGTCTACAAGCCTGAGGTCAATCCGTAAAATACCCTCTATTGCCTGGTAGCCACCGAATACCATGTATCTTGCACCGGCCAGCCTTCCAAGGCGGAGCCTGGTTTCCTGGTCTGCAAGCTCACTTGATCCAAGCCTGAGTTCCTCCATCACCTCCACTATCTTTTCCCTTTCAATAACATCGATACCCTTTTGGTCCTGAAGGGCTTGTATTATCCCTGCTGAAAGGAATTCTCCCATGTTTGGCACTGCCTCTATGGCGGGGCTTAGGTCATCCAGGTCCCAGACGGCAACGGAGGCACCGTGTATGTCCGGCCCAGTGGAAACCGGTGTATAACCGTGACATGCTGAAAGCAGCAGTATCAAGACCAGGGAAACTGTCATGCCTTGACAGGGGAAACCGGCGTCTGAAACCCATTTTCCCCCCAATGGATCATATTGCATTTTGGTCATTCTCTTCCAGGATCTCCTGGATCTTGTCGTCTCCTGACAAGGTGGTTTCCGCCTTTATTATGGTCGCGTGGGAGAGATCAGGTTCCACCTTGACTACCTTGATGATCCCCTTTTGAGAGGGTGCACCCCGCAAGGTCCTGCCCTTGTAATTGATGGTTTTGCCCTCTTCAATTACCTGGAATTTTGTCCCCAGTACGACACCCTGCCTGGATCCTATATTGATCAATACCATGTTTTGGCCTTCGGGCTGGATTATGTAACCGCGCAAGGGATACTTATCGGTAATTTCCCTGAGTAATTTCCTGTTGAGGGTCAGGAGATCCCTGTCCATGGAAGCCGCAGAGTTTATTCTCCTGTTTTCCACCATGGAGATCCTGGATGTCTCGGTATCTATGACCCGCAAGCTGAGAAGTGTGCTCCCTGGCAGGTAATAAAAGGATCCGGTAGCCATCAGCCTGGCCGCAAGGATTTTGCCGAGCCTGAGGGCCGTTTCCTTGTCCGCCAGGTCAGAACTGCCCAGATTCAACTCCTGCAGCAGCTTGTCGAGAATAACCCTTTCCACCACCTTTACCCTGCCGCTGGAATTGAGATAGTCGGCAAGCTGGCTGGTGAAAAAGACGGGCAGGCCATCGCGTTCCGGCAGGGTTCCCTGTTCCCTGAAATCCAGAAATGTGACAATCATGGGCCTGGAAGTCCACTGGTCTTCCGGGGGAGGCAGTTTCTTCTGTTCCTTGTACCGTTGGGCAAGCTCCTTGACCAGCCTGTCTATCCGCCTGCTCCGCTGGGCATCCCTCTGGAGTGCGAGCATTTCTTCCGCCTTCCGGGCAAGGAGAGCGGAAATGGCGTCCCTTGCATCCATGCTCTGGGCTTCCCTGTACGAAGACAGGGCCTTGTCCCACTTCCCCTCTTTTTCATAGGTGACGCCCTTGTTTGCCATGCCTTCAACATAAAAGGGATCTATTGCTACCGCCTTGTCATAAAGTTCCCTGGCCTCCTTGTATTTGCCCACGCTGGCATAGAGCCTGCCAAGCTGGTTGAATCTTACGCCCTGCTGGAAGGGCTCGGCCTCTTTGCTTCTGGCGGCTGCTCGAAATTCCTTCTCAGCCTCGCCCTTTTTCCCCTTGGCATATAACAGGTTCCCTTTTATGACGTGAGGATATGCGCGCCGCGGTGCCTTCTTCAGGACCCTGTCCGAAAGCTTGATGGCCTTTTCTCCGTCGCCCTTTTGTGCATAAACCGCCGCCAGTCCTTCCGTTCCCAGTATTTCCCCGTTGCCGTGCCTCTTGGCCACGGAGGAGAATATCTTTTCTGCCTTTTCCGTTCTCCCCGACTTGAGTTCCGCGTACCCGGCCACAACGTGGGCTCTTACATTAGAGGGGTCCTTCCTGGCGACTTCGTTTCCCAGTTCCCTGGCAATCCGGAAATTTTTTCGTTGCAGTTCCCTTTCGGCAATTTTAACCACCATTACTTCGAGGCCCTTGCCGCCTCCCTGGATCTTGTCGAGGATCCGAAGCCCAGGACCAACCACGAGGACAGTTGGCAGTACGATATCCGCCTGGTAGAGAGAGCTGATCCCGGCATCGTCCAGGAGGACAGGAAAACTCAATCCTGTCTTGGAGCAGAACCTCCGGACTTTTTCAGCAGGAGACCGGGTAATGGTCCATACCTTGACATCCATATCCTTGTATCTTTTGGCAATGTCCTGGAGCCATATGATCCCCTCCTGGCAAGGTCTCGAATCCGGATCAAAGAAGTACAGGATCAGCAGGGGACCATGTCCCATTTCGGCAATATCGTACTGTTTTCCATCCACGCCCTTTAGTGAAAACGGGGTAATCCTGCTTGCATGGGCCGGATGAGCCATTGAACCGGCGAACAGCAAGGTTATTGTGGTTGCCAGTGCCAGAAGTGCATTCATGGTTTCTTTCATGGTGCAGTCTCCATCTAGTTAGTTTGAACTATTGTTCATTCTCCCTTTCACTGATAAGCGTTATGGTTACGGGAGTCGTTTCCTTGTCTTTGAGGTTGATCTGTGCCTCCCATGCATAATAACCCTCGTGTGACAGCTTCACATCGTGAGTTCCCGACGACAGCCGCAGGGCCGCAGGCGTGGTGCCCTTGAAATCACCGTCTATAAATATCCTGGCCTGGGGAGGTACTGAAGTGATATCCAGAATCGCTGTGCTCGCGGGCTTTTTATCGATACCGGCCATGAAATGGCTGTAAAAAAGATATGTTCCCATGCATAAAATGGCGACGAAAACAGCCACAGTCATCCAGAGCAGTTTTCGCCGTATGCCAGGACGAGGTTGTTCCATGCCACCGGAAACGTCTTTTCCGAATCTCCGGAGAAGGTCTGCCAATTCTGACGCTCGCTGAAATCTCTGGCCCGGCTCCTTGGCAAGGCACTTCATTATGGCATTTGAAAACTCTCTGGGTATCTGGCTGTTGATTTTGTGAGGAGGAGGTGGCTTCTGCCGGGTTATGGCATTGAAGATAGCAGAAAGATTTTCTCCCCTGAACGGTCTGTTGCCTGTGGTCATCTCGTAGAGCACTATTCCCAGGGAAAAGATGTCGGCACTGCCTTTGACGGGTTTGCCCAGTACCTGCTCCGGTGACATGTATGCAGGTGTTCCAAGGATTTCTCCAGCCTGGGTCTGGTGGGGCATGTCCGGGTCTTCGATGTGTGCTATGCCGAAATCGGTCAGCTTAACGTGCCCAGAGGAATCTATTATTATGTTACTGGGTTTTATGTCCCTGTGGATAATTCCCCTCTGATGGGCGTATTCCAAGGCGCCTGCAACCTGGGTGCCTATGTTGGCGATCTTCCGGATGGGAAGGGGCCCCCTTTTCATGAGATCGCTGAGGGCAAGCCCCTCCAGCAGTTCCATTGCTATGTACACGGTGCCGTGGTCTTGGCCGACATCATACACCGTGACTATGTTCGGATGGGAAAGCCGTCCGATTGCCTTGGCTTCCTTGAGAAACCTGTCCACGAAGGCCTTGCTGGTGACCCTGTCGGGCCTGAGTATCTTCAGGGCAAGAGACCTGTCGATTTCCGGGTCATATGCCTTGTAAACCACTCCCATGGAGCCCCGGCCCAGTTCCTGAATTATCTGATATCTGCCGTATCTTTCCAAGTTTTTAATGTGTCCGCTTCGTGTTATGGTTTACCTGTCCCAGAGTTTGGCTGTCATCTCTGGCTTTTAAGTCAGAGCCGGGATGGATACCCTCTCAGTTGAGGCCCCTGAAAACCGGAAGTTCATACTTCAACGGCTTCCGGTCCGGCAGCCTGCCATCCCTGAGAAAATCCCGGACTGTGTCTGCAGGGATTATAAATCCCTGGTCGTGATCGTTTTTAAGCCTTCCCTTTATTACTCCCGCCAGTCTTCCCATACTGTCAAAGACCGGGCTGCCGCTGCTGCCAGGCTCCACTTCCATTTGGGCCTGCCACAGCAGTTGCCCGCCCATATTCCTGGGTGTTTCTATCCTTCCCGAACCCGTTACAAATTTTCTTTTCAGGGGACAACCCAAATAAAAGACCTTTTCACCTCTACTGAATATGTCACTTCTCCATGGAACTTCGGAAAGGCCGTTAACCGGGCCTTCGGGTTTCACCAATGCCAGGTCCCTGACAGTGTCTATGTCCAGGATACTGCCAGCAAGGTGACTTCCGTCCCGGAGGGTTATGGCCACGGATTTCACAGCACCTATGTCGTGGGCGGTTGTGAGTATGGTCCCGGATTCCGGAATAAAAAAACCCGATACCTGGATGGCTCCGCCCTCCTGGAAGATCACCATGCAAACGACAATCCTTCCATACCTGTCGAGCAGGTGCAGGGGCATCCCGCCATTTTCAGGGTGATTTCCGGAAACCTCCTTCCTTTCAATGGATTCCTGCAAGTCATTCCTGTTTATAAAGGCGAGAAGGTCCGAAAAAAGCCTGCCGCAACTTTCGGTGTCCTGCCGGCCAGGATGCATGACCATGTTTGTTGCCAGTGGCGAATCCGGCACGATATCTATGAAAAACAGGCCTTCGTCTCCCTCTATGGCCAGGCTCCAGCCATTGGCAGAGCTGTTTGGCCTTTTTTCCCGGACAACAAATCTGCGGCTGACTGCCCATTTGTCCACCATCTTCGTTACTTCAACAACGGGAAAATAAACGGTTTTGGTCAGCGCTGCTTCTGCGTGCTTGCCGGGAATGACCAATGGCAAAACAAGCAATAAAAGGGCTGCAAAGGGCCAACCGGGGATCATGCACCTTAATTTCATCGCACCTCTCCAACGACCACGGTGACATTATCCCTGCCGCCTGCACTGTTTGCCATGTTCACCAGAATCCTGCAGATTTCCGCTGGTGAACGCCCGGAGGTGATCACGTCTTCGATCCTGGTGTCCGGGACCATGTCTGTGAGGCCGTCACTGCAGAGGAGAAAGATGTCGCCACTCCGGTACTTGCCCCTGATGATATCCACGGCCAGGGTATCATTTATTCCAACTGCCCGGACAATGACATTTCTCATGGGATGGGAAACCGTTTCTTCCTCTGTGAGTAGGCCCTGGTCAAGCTGCTCCTGTACCAGGGTATGGTCCCGGGTAAGCTGTTTGAGGTGCCCGTTGCGAAACAGATAGGACCTGCTGTCCCCCACATGCCCGGCTACATACCCGTCTTCGCAGAATATCATAAGCTCTGCGGTGCAGCCCAGCCCGGCATGTGAAGGGTTATCGGCCGCATGCTGAATAATTGCCTGGTTTGCAGATAAAAACACCTGCTTCACCAGCTCTACGGCCTGGATCTGCAACTTGACCGGACCTTCAATTGCATGTTGTACCTGCCGGACAAAGATGGAACTTGCCACCTCGCCTGCAGCAGCCCCTCCCATTCCATCTGCCACGGAGAGCACCCTCATGTCGTTACTGACATAGAAGACATCCTCATTGTTCTCCCTGACAAGTCCGGGATCGGTCATGCCGCAGGCATTGAAGGTTGAGTTATTTCGGAAAAGTACTGGCATGAAAGCCTTCATCTAATGGCAAAGTGCCTGTTTGAATTTTCTTATTTTAACATATTCCCTAAAAATATTAAAAAAATCAATATATGGATGTCTCACAAAAGGCAGAATAACCAGATGACCTTTTCTGACGCCATGGGTGTTGTTCACTGCACAAGGAAATACCGGCTGCCAAGGCAGACAGCGGGCAGGGAAAAACCCCACAGGTGCTGACGGTTGTTTTAACATTAGACACTTGACAGGACCACCTGTGGCAAGCAAACTGAAAGTATGAAAAAGCCACCTTCCATAAAGGTTGAACTGATTCACATAGCCGGTCCCATGAAGGGAGAGATCCAGGAGTTTACCGGTCCGGAAATAACCATAGGAAGGCATCCCTCCTGCCATGTCACCTTCCCACGGGATCTTACCATAGTGTCCAGGAAACACGCCAGGATCGTCCGCGAAGGGAACCGGTTCAAGATAATTGACCAGAGCACCAACGGCACCTTTGTAAATGGAAGGCCGGTCAAGGAAGGTGTTTTGAGAAACGGGGACGTGATAACCTTTGCCCAAGGTGGTCCCAAGCTGAGCTTCCTGATATCAAAGGCCATCCCGGTGGTCCCGCGCGAGCCTTCCCGCCAAGCGGACCTGCCGGACCAGGAAACGCTCCACAGTGCCCCGCTCACGCCTTCTCCTCCGGGCACACCTGTCTTTGGAGGTGAAGGGCAGCAGGGCCCAGCCAGTTCCGTTCCGCCCGTGGCCTCGAGCGGTCCTGTACCGGAGGCTTTACGGCCACAGCCTGCCATGCCGGTGGTCATACAATTTGGCCCTGTCATAAAGTCGTTCAAAAGCGTGCCCGTTACCATGGGGACCGAGTCCTCCTGCGACTTTCAAATCGACTGCCCGCCATGCCCGGACATAAAACTGGAAATCCATTTTCATAACGGTGATTACGTCCTTAAAAACCTCTCGGGGAAATCTCCCGTCACGTTAAACGGTTCCCTGCTTCATGAGGCTGCAGTCCTTTCACCGAATGATATTATCGGGCTGGGCCAGGCCGGCGTGCAGCTGGAATTCCTGGGCCAGGGCCGTTTTGCCGAATTGTCTGGAAGCGGGCCGGGGAACGTGCAAGAGGCAAGCGATTCTCCTGAACCCTCAGAAGGCGGCCCAGGCGGGCACGAAGCCAGGGGCGGGTCTTTTTTAAAAAAACTTTTCAGATCCTGACAAGGAAAAAACATGCACATACCAGCCAAACCCTTTAGGATCCTGGCAGCCGCCCCGTTCAGGGGAATCCAGGGTGCCGGGCAGGATGGTCCCCTTTCGGTCACGATAGACAAATACTCCATGGATCGGGCATTCCAGGCGCTTAGACCCGTATTTTTCAAGAGGATTTCCATCCCCCGGATAAGAGATGCCGAGATCCAGGTGGAATTTGGTGCGCTCAGGGATTTCATGCCCGGGGAATTGATAAAAAAATGCAGTTTCCTTTCAGAAGTGGTCCGTGCCCTGGAATTTCTCCAGTCCCCGGACACCCTGCAGATGCAGCCGGAAGAACTGGAATCCGCCCTGAAGGGCCGGTGGCCGTATCTGCCCATAGATTTCAAGGTCCATCGGCCAGGCGCTCCTGGACTTGTCCATGCATCAACATCCTCCATAGTCGATGACATACTTTCAAAGGTTTCCCTGCCAGATACAGGTCCCTTGCAGGCGTCCTCCAGCGGGCCTTCTAAATCGCAGGCGCTTTCTCCTGCAAGGCAGGTTCTGGGCATCTTGAAGGAGCTGTTAGAGGCCATCTACACTGACCGTGATTTCAGGCAGATGGAAGAAGCCTGGAGGGGGCTTTGGTTTCTTGTAAAGCAGGGCAGGTGGGCTGATGATTTCACAGTGGAGCTGCTTTCAGCCGACAGAACGGTCCTGGCCCAGGCCCTGGAAACCTGTTTGTCAGGATGCAATAGCCATGCTTTGCCAGATCTTGTCCTTGTGGACAATCCCGTGGATGCAAGTCCTTACTGTCTTGAACTCCTGGAAAAGCTTGCAGGGATGGCAGAGGAAAACCTCGTGCCCCTGGCCATATCACTTGAACCCGGATTTTTTCATGTGGATTCCTGGGAGGCACTGGACAGTCTGCCCTTTCTGGGCAATTATATGGAAGAACCTTTTTACGGCAAGTGGCAGCACCTCAGAAGGGAGTCTTCGTCCAGATGGCTGATGGCCCTGTTCAACGAATTCCTCCTGAGGGAGCCCTTGGATTCCCCCAGGGGCATGCCGGAAATCGCATTCAGCCGGGGCCGGTTTCTGTGGGGTGATGCGGTATGGGCATTTGGTGCCCTGTGTGGCAGGAGCATCGAGGCCTTCGGCTGGCCCACTTGTTTCCACAGGCGCGGCATAATACACCTCGATGATCTTCCGCTGAAGAAAGACGGCAGAGACAGGTTCCTTGCAACGAGGATTTACCTGAATGCAGACAGGCTTGAGCAGATGGCAAGGTGTGGTATCAGCCCGGTTTTCAGCCTCTATAACGATGATTCACTGTTTTTGCCAGTTGACAGGTCTGTTTTCGGCCACAGCATGGCCTACCAGCTCATGGTCTCCAGGATCTCCCGTTTTACCATTCAGTTGAGCGAGCGGATAGCAGAATATGCGGCGGAGCAGGGGCCCCTGTCCCTTGGGGCCGTGGAAGAATTGGCAACGCGGGCTGTCAGCACCTTCCTGGATGATAGGCAGGTGCACGGCCCGTTCGCCATAAAGCTCCAGGCCAGTGAGACGGAGAAAGGAGATTACGCGATATTTCTGGAGATCCATCCACCCAGGGACCTGCTGTCACACCCTGAGCCAATATTCATGGAGTTTGCAGTTAGGCGCGGTAGGAGCAGTGGCGGATAACAAAAACAGCCAGGTAACGCTTCGGGATCTCGAGACGGGAGAGCTGTACCAGGCCCCCTTGCCTGCAACAATAGGCAGGAGCAGCAATGCAGACATAAGACTGAAAGATCCAGGCGTGTCAAGGATGCATGCCAGAATAGAGGCTTGGGACAATGCCTTCAAGGTGACGGACCTTGAAAGTTCAAACGGGCTGTACCTGAACGGCGAACGAGTATCGGGAGCGGCAATAGCCAGGGCAGGAGATATCTTGACCCTGGGAGGTTCCAGGCTTCAGGTAGACGGAGACGAGGCTCACCTTGGAACCGAGACGGTCATTCTGCATGCAACCCACATGGAAGAAAAATGGCACGTTGATGCCAGAAGGCTTCAGGCAATATATGAGATAGCCGTGGGCATATCCGAAAGTGCGGACCTGGACGGGCTCATGGATGCCTTCTTCAGTTCCCTTGGGGAAGTGATGGTATTCGACAGGTATTTTCTTGTGGTCATAGATGATTCCGGCCTTTTTTCAGTGCGGTATCCCGGGGGCATAAACGGCCTGCCCCTGAGCCGCAGCATCGCGAGGAAGGTGCTTCTTTCAGGGCAAGCGCTGCTTCTCCGGGATGCACTTTCCGACAGTACCTTTTCCATGGAAGAAAGCATCATGGCCATGCAGGTGCGTTCAGCACTCGCGGCACCCCTTCGTTTCAAGAAAAAGATATTCGGACTGATCTATCTCGAGAGGAAGACGGCAGGTGCTTTTACCGACGAAGACCTGGAATTTTTAAGGGCCGCTGCATTCATCACCGGCCCCATAATGGAAAATGCAAGGCTCAGACAGGAGATAGAAAAAAGATATCATGATACGCTGTCCCACCTGCGCCAGACAGAGGCTCGCCTCATAGACATGGAACGGCTGGCTGCCTTCGCCCGGCTTGCACAGGTCGTAGCACACGAGATCAGAAACCCCGTGATGATAGCAGGCGGCCTCCTCAGGAGGCTGAAAGTCCGGGAGGGCGGGGCAGATGCTGAAAAAGTCCGTGCTGTAATGAAGGCCCTGGAAGGGATAGACAACGTTGTCCGGGAAGTGGACTCCTTTGTTAACCTCAAGCCCCCAAGGCCGGAGCTCACAGACCTGGCGCCGGTTATTGAAAGGTGTCTTGAGAGCATGAAGCCGGAATTCGCCGGCAAGGGCATCACGTGGAAGCTGTCTGTTTCCGCAGACAACAGCCTGGCATTTATTGATGAAGGCCTTTTTTCAAAGGGGATATGTTTCATCCTCAGGGAACTTGTGGAAAGGCCCCCTGAAGACAGGTCCATTCACATAACCCTGGCCAGGCCTGAGGCAGGAGGCGGCCTGGAAATAACCTTTGGCAAACCGGGTGAGGACGAAAGGCTTGTGGAACCATTCAGCCGGGAAATCCTTGGTGCGCCCTGGCGCTTCGGCCTTTTTCTGACCATGGCATACAAGGTGATGGCAGACCACGGAGCGAGAATGCTCATCAATGCCCGGGGCAATGTCATGCTTCCCATAAGGATCGAGTTGAGGCAGGGGGAAGCAAATACATCGGGGCAGGCTATTTCAGCCTGAGCACATAGGCCTCGGCCTGGTCCTCCTGGGAATACGGACCGAATATCACGGTGTCGGGCCAGCCGTCCACCTTGACGAAGTAAGAATCATTTTCCGTGATATCGTTTTGGACTCCCCATGCAAGGAATTTCTGGTTTCCCATCTCGATATCCATGCCCTGAACTGGATAATTGAGCACCGAGCGCTCGGGAAGCCTGCCCCTTGATCCAACTGCATGAAAGGTTATATCGCCGCCAGACACCCCGAACATGGCCCCGTGCCAGCTTCCGTTTCCGGGTCCTGTCTCGAACCATTGCCCTATCTGCGGATTTCCATATACGTCTATCCTGTATCTACGCTCTGGCATATCATGGGCAGGGGGTTTATGTACTGCCGCCACTACCCTTGCCATTGCTGCAGGATTGTTAGCTTCCATTGATTCAAAGCCGGCAAGCGGAGTGGGAAGTTCCGGAAGGGTTGTCTCTGCCCCGTCAAGGAGGACGAACATGGGAAAATCGAGTCCCCTGCCGGCAGTTACGGTGAGGGCCAGCAAGGAAAGGCCGTATCTGACATCCTCGTCATCGAGGTCACCATGCTTCAGGTATAGCAACCAGGCCGCGGTGTTGTCAGACAGCAGTTCCTCCCTGGGCCCCATCCAGGCCATCTTTTTCAGATCATTCTCCCAGAAATGGCCGTCGACTTCCAGGCCATAGCCTTTCAATCTTTTCATGAGCTGCTGCACCCCTAGCTCATCCCTGGAAATTGCAGTCAACCAGACTCTCTTCATTTGTTCACCTCCCAGCGGTTTCCTCGGCCCGGCTGCCATTATCCAGGGCCGGCAAGAAATCGGCATTTCCGACTATGCCGGCAGAGCTGTTGCTGACATCGGGTCTGCCCCACCAGTTCCGTCTCGCATCCACCTCGGAATTACCATCCATTACCTTGAGATTCCATTTACCATTGTTGAATACGTCACAGCCGTGCATGTCCATCCTGGATTCCTTTACCAGGATGCCGCCGGATGCATTTTCCACTATCGCCGAACCGGTTATCACTGCCCTGGATTTCCGGATGCTTATACCCGTCTTGGCTGATCGACTGATGGTGGAGTCCGTCAATGTGGCCCGGGACCCATCCAAGACTATGCCCCAGGTGTTTCCGGTTATGTCACAGTGATCCATGGACAGCTGGGCATTTTTGGCAGCTATCCCCCTGTTTGCCCCGGTAACGGCAAGATAACTGAGGTCGATACTGCCTGACGGTGAGTCGATGATCATACCCTTCCATTCCGAGTCGGCCTGGCCCCTGATATGCACAGGCCCTTTCGAGTTGCCTTTTACTTCAAGGCTTCCCCTGACCACTATTCCGAGCCCCTGCACCCAGATATCAGTTCCTGGCCCCATTACAAGCCTGTCCCCGCTGGCTACTACAAGGGTATCCTGGACCACATACGGACCTGAATGGCTGTCAAGTACAAGCCTTCCTTCTACCTTGGATGGGAGAATTGTGGGGCTGGCCATGGTCACTGTTCCAAGCACGTCCAGCCATCTGCTCATCCCGCCGTCCGGGGACTTGAGATAGCCGATGATCTGGCCGGACCTTATCCTGTCTTTCTTTCGGACCAGGTATTCTCCGGTGTAGACACCGGGTTCTCTTTCCTCCATGGTCAGTCCTTTCCTGCCAGGATATACGTCCCAGGATGCCGACATGCCTGGCTGGCCAATCATGACCACTTTCAGCCTGTCTCCGGGTTTCATGAGCCGGTTGGCTCCGTTGTGGACTAGTACCTTGATCCCTGGCCCGGCACTGGCGATTCCGGGCGGATTTGGAATGGTGGAGGTCATCTGCATGCACAGATCAGCGATCACGCGCATCCCCACAGTCTGCCTCATGTTCAGGAGCACCTTTGCAGCAGTTGAAGCCAGACCAAGGGGGCTTATGGACAGGCCTCCCTCGCCTATTCGGGAGGTATGTTCGTATTCCCAAACAAGCCTGCCGCTTGGGCAGGCTAACATGCGCGCCTTGAGTCCTGCCCGGACCTCAGAGTACAGCACGGCGTATATCTTTCCAAAAGTTGTGACGTCTCCGAAGATCAGTGCATCTGCCCCGGTGACCTGGCATAACCTCCCCGTGTCCACGGGTCTGCCTTCAACCAGGTCGTCGTACATGCTGGAACGCCGGAGGATGGCATCCAGCTCGCTGGGCTCCATATCGATGTAATTCAGCGAACTGAAGAAATTGTAGAACATCTTTCTTACCGCTGCTCCCGCCTGGGTGGAATGGGTATGGTTTGAAAAAGGCAGGATGGCAACCCTCCTGGGCAACTGGCTATCTGGTACACTGGAGAGCACCGGGTGGGGTTCCCGTGCACAGGATGCCAGCAGTGGCAGCAATACGGCCATGAGCAGGGCCAGGTATTTGTGTGCTGGAATCACCAAGGTGTTTCTGTATCCTTCCCCTTTTCGTCGAACAGGTATTTCATGATCCATGACGACTCGGTCCCGGATTCTTTCAAGAGTTTTTTCACCCGTTCCTTCTGCCTTTCAGTAGCCGAGGCATGGCCGCTGGCAGACAGGTGCGTTTGGCATTCTGCCGCCAGTTTCCTAGCCCTTTTGCTTTCAGGATCTATAAGGAGGCAGCGCTCAAAATAGCCAAGGGCCTCCTGGTAATCTTTCTGGGCCAGGGCCTCCTGGCCCTTTTTCATGAAGATGTCCATGATTTCCCGGATCCTCTTTCTGGCCAGTCGGTTTGAGGGGTCCATGGAAAGGATGGCCTGGTATGCTGCAAATGCATTTTGATTGACAGGAGTCAGATAGTGCCCATCCCTGAATGCCTGTTCTGCCTTTTGCATCAACTGGTAGATTGTCTGCTTTTTCAGCTTTTCCTTCTGGAATTCCAGCCATATCCGGCCGATCCGTTTCTGGGCCTCTTCATAGTAAGGACTGTCTTTTTCCACAAGTGAATATTTCTTCATGGCAGCCAGGAATTTTCCGTCCTTTTCAAGTGCCCTTGCAGCGCCTAACCTGTACTGGTCCAGCCTATCCCAGACCACCAGCGTGTCCGGGCCGGTTCCGTATTTCTTTAAAAAAGATATGAGCAGGGCCTGTGCCCCTTCCGTCTCTCCTGCTGTAAAAAGCCTTTCAGCCTGGGCAAGGATGGAGCGTGCCAGAAGTCTTCTGGCCCTTGAGGAGTATTCCTCCGGAAGCCCCTTGGACAGCATCTCCTTGAGAAGCCTTTCGGCCTTGGCGCTGTCGCCCTGTTGCATGCTGAGGCTTGCCTCCTTCAGGCCTTTTCGAATGCTCCAGGGCCTGTAAACCTGAAAGTAAAAGAGATAGGAGCCTGCCGCCAGAATAAGCAGGGCTGCAACGGCCCACAGGACAAAAAGACGCCCATGGGAAGTACCGGAAGAGCCATGCCTGGCAGGGCGCAGGTCTCTGCTGTCATCGGACAGGAAGGCCAGCGAAAAGACCCCGATCCGGATCTGGTCGCCGGAATAAAGCCTGGCCTCCTTGACTTTCCGGCCGTTTACAACCACAGGGTTGACGGTGCTGACACCTTTTATATAAAAACCGTCACTGCGGCGCTCTATAACTGCGTGATGCCTGGAAACCGTCCGGTCAGAGAGACATATGTCTGCTTCTCCTGCGCGGCCTATGGTCATGGGAGAGCGGGCCAGTTCCACGGTTCGGTCTCCTGACGGTCCTGAAACTACGATGCTGGGCCCCCTGGCCTTGCTTGGCGTTGACAGGAGCACCGTCTGCTCTTCCTGGACAATTGGTGTCTGCCCGGAGGACCCCTGTTTCCTGGAAGGCTCCTCCACGGAAGCTACCAGGACTGTCTTGCCTATTCTGATTTCATCCAGGTTGTGCAGTGTTGCTGATTTGCCAGGCGGGATTTCCCGGCCTGCTATTCTTGCAGGGTTGCTTCCTATGTTTTTAAGGACGGCCCCTTGGGAGGATATTGTTGCCAGTAGCTGGCGCCTGGAAACATAAGGGTCGGAAATAACGATATCGCAGTCGGGTGACCGCCCTATGCAGATTTGTCCTCCTTCCAGTTCGAACTTTCTTGAAGGATCGTCCCTGAAATACAGCCTGGCCTTCACCATTTAAGCACCATCGATTTCGTCCGGTGAATTAGCCGTTCCAGCCACCGAACCGCATTGCATGTCGAACCCGAACAGCTGCGGATCTTCACATATCACCGCTGCAGAAAATATGTAAAAAATATAGTCATAGGTTTCCTTTGGTATAGAGGTGTACTTCAGTAAATTCCAGAAGTTCCTCCTTCGAGGGTCTCTGGGCATTTTCTTGATTATTCGCCTGACCCGGTTGTGTCCCCAGTTATAGGATGCCATCACCAGGAGCCCGGAGGCCTGGGCCTCTGTGTTGTAAATGTCCCTGATGTACCTTGCCGCAGCTTCCGTGGCCTTGGCGAAATCAAAACGCTGGTCAAGCGGATCATATGCCCTTTTCTTGTAAAGGGGGCCAAGTTTGAGTCCGTATTCCTTGGCAGTGGACGGAATGAACTGCCAGGGTCCCTTGGCATAGCCGTATTTCGTTCTCGGCCCGACCGCCCGTTCGTTGAACCCGCTTTCCTGGAGGCCAAGGAACAGGAAATAGGGGGTGACACCGTATTCGCTGAAGATTTCGGCAACCATCCGGTCATATCCCTTGCTGATTGCCCTCTGCATACCCCTTTTCAGCCTCCCCGTGGCCTTCCATTTGCCGATATATCTCTTGACTTCACTGGAAAAACCCTCTGGTACGTTGACCTCGCACTCGCCAAAGATCCTGGCCACCTTCAGTATGATCCGTTCGCCAGGTGCAAGCCCCTTGTAAACCCCCAGGTCTTCCACAAACCTGTCATAGGCCTGTTCAAGCTCACGGAATTTATGCTTCTTTTCCCTGAGGGCAGCTACCTGTCTTGCCCCAGCCTGCCTTGAGACAAGGTCCTCAAGGTGTCCAATGTCAAGCTCCAGGACCTTCATGGAGTAGAAGATGTCAAGTGCCGTGGCCTTGAGCCTGTTGAGCCTGTTTTTCTGGTAGTAGATCACCCCGGCGGAACCCAAAAGGAGAAGAATGCTTACCACTGCCAGGGCCATGTACTTCCTCGACTTCTTCCTGTAGGCCCTCTGGAAGGCCCTGCGAAACATCAGGGTCTTTTCACCTGCGTCTTCGTCTCCTGATCCCTCGAAAAAGTGCCGGATAATCTGGGTTTCAGAGACCCGGTCCCTGTCAGGAGGAGATATCTTCTCGTCCTCCTGTCTGACATGCAGTTCCAGTTCCGGTCCCAGGGGGCCAAGTTGAACCTTGGCGTCACCGGGTAGCCTTTCAAAGGATATCCTGTTGCCATTGAGGTAGGTTCCGTTTCTGCTGTGCAGGTCTTTTATCCACCACCACTGGCCATCAAATGTAACTTCTGCGTGGAACCTGCTTACAGCGCTGTCATGAAACCGGATGTCAGAGCTGTGATGGCGTCCCAGGGTAAAACCCTGTTCAAATTTATATTCTCCCTTGTCAGCTGAGCCGCTTATTATGCGTACAAGTAGGGACATGAGAATCCTTAAACCGTTACATTAGACACGGATGCGCTGTGTTGTCGGCATGGTCCCATGGTAACAATCATGCGGCCTGATCTCGAAATTCGCTTCATGGCGCCAGCAACAGCACATTTGTCTGACTTGGCACGATTCTCATGCCCGGGGCATTGGTACTGTTCTGAATAGTGCTGCTCGTAAGCCTTGAAGCTGGCATGCCCTCTATCAGCACACTAAAGGCCCCTGTCAGGTGCCTTGATGGTCCCATGACCGTAGCAGATGCCACTCCGGTGGCAACGCCGGGATTATCTCCCTGGGTCATTGGCACCATGGTCTTCAGGGTATGCGCCGGCATCATCATTATAAACACCTTTGTGCTGGCTGTTCCCGGATTGGCAGTGGGACCCATTGCCATATTTGGGTAAGGCACGGGAATGGGAGAAGGCGAAGGCGGCGCAGGGGTAAGGCATACATCCGGAAACGCCATGTCCATTCCCATCATCTGGCTATTGGCAAACATTTTTCAATCCTCCATCTTCAACCCATGTGTATGTGCTTGCCGTCGATTTTCACATCCTTCTTGGCGGAAAGAACGGCAAATCTGGCGCGGAGCGTCATCAGTTTCCGCGCCACCTGGTGTATGCTTCCGGCCTTGACAGTCTCTGTCTCTTCAATAGTCCTGAAACTGTTCCCTGCATGAATGTGCACCCTGTCAAAAAAGGATTCGCATAGCGTTGCCACGGTCTTGATGCTTTGGACTGCATTATGTACAAGCCCGCCGGCAAAGGAGAGCACATCTATCACCACGGACGCCCGCCTGAACCGCGCATTCAGCCCTTCTGACGACATGCTGATGGCCTCCATGGATTTCAGTTCCAGCCCATCGGAGGCCTCGAGATGAAGCGAGCCGGACCTGGAGAGCAGCCTGATATCCCCTTCAACGCTCAGCTCACAGCACCTGCCAGCCTGTCTTTCAAGCACTGCCAGGATATATGCACTGCCCGTCTCCCGGAAACAGACCAGCACCTTGTCACGTGCTGCCGGTTCCACGAGGCAGGAAACCGATTTTCTGGCAGGATAGCTGCCAGACCCGGTACGGACCGTGAAGGTATCCTTTTCCTGTCCTGATACGATGCCGTATTCCTGGTAAACCCTGGAACCTTTCCTGAGTAGTGCAATGTTTTCCATTTTTCTCCCCAAGTTTAATGACGGCCCCCAAGGGAGGGCTATCCGGTTTCTATCCTTGATTTCCAGTCCTCCGCCTCTGCCCTGTCAGGGTCGGTGAAAAGGGCCTGCGACTTTTTCGTATCGGTCCAGTCCACGTCCTGTTCCTCTATTCTGTGAAAATTGGTTCTGAAAAGGGTTGCTCCTTTCAAAACGCACCTTTCGAGTCTTGCATGGGAAAAATCGCAGTAGGTCAGGTTGCTGCCTATGAAACTGGACTGCACGCAACTGGAGCCAACGAATATTGCGGATTCAGCATCACATCCGTCAAGCCTGGCCAGGGTCAGGTCCGCCCTTTCAAAACAGGCCTGCTTCAGGTAAGCGCCGGTCAAAGACGCATTTACGAGAATCGCCTTTAGAAAGATGGCATACTGACCGTTGATTCTTTCCATCAAGGCTCCCGAAAGGTCGGCTTCCATGAAGCTGGTCTGGGTGACGTTAGCACCTGAAAAATTCACATTTTTTAGATCTGACCCGATAAACTGGCTCATGGAAAGGTCCATGCCCTGGAAATCGGAGCCGGAAAGTCCTACGCCCTTCATGAAAGCCTGGCGGATAAGGGCACCCTTCAGACTGGCCCCCTTCAATCTTGACTCATAAAAACATGCAAGCTCGAGGTTGCATTCTTCCAGGTTGGCATCTTCCAGATTGCTCTCGGCCAGGACGGCCTTGCCGAGGTCTGCTCCGGCCAGGTCCGCCCCCTGCATCACGCAATTGGTTATATTGGCACTAGACAATTTTGCTCCGGCCAGGGATACACTGGTAAAATCAGCTTGGAAAAATGTCGAACTGAGGAGGCTTGCTCCGGAAAGGTCAGCATGTTTAAGCTCGGTGTTGCTGAATGTAGCCTTGTCCAAGGTTGTTTGGGCCAGGCTGGCATTGGAAAATGAGCATTTTTCAAAAACAGACTGGGTGAGATCAGCACTGTCAAGACGGGCAGCGTCAAAATTTGCGTGCTGGAATATCCCGCCGCTGAGCCTTGCATTGGAAAGATCCGTGCCGGAGCATTCGATATTCATGATCAATTCACCGGCATGCACCAGGCTTTCCAGCTCCTCTTTCTCGAGGTGCATTGGAGGCCTGCCCGGTTTTTTGAGTTCTGCCGTAAGTTGTTCCAGATCTTTCATGCCTTAATCCAAGGCTCCATGAACGCCCTCTTTGTATTTGCCAGAGTGATGTCCGTATTGCGGAACCTGGCCTTTATGAAATTGGTGCTGAAGAGATTTGAATCAGTCAGGTCTGTCTCGTGAAGAACCGCCTGCTGCATAACTGCATTCATGAGATTGGCTCCCCGGAACGTGGCACCTGTAAGATCCGCCTTGTTAAAACTTGTGCCTATTGCAACAGCCAGGGAAAAATCCGCCTGCTGCATCATGCACTGGCCGAAATCAGCGCCGGAAACGTCTGCCTGTCTGAAACTGACCCTGGACATGTCGCTTGCCCTGAAGTTTACGTCCACAGCTCGAGTCCTGGAAAAATCGCAGTTGCTGAAATTACAGGCATCTGCAAGGCACGAGCCGCTCAAGTCCGCGCCGGCAAATGAGGAAGAACCAGCAGGAACCTTGACAAACGTGGAAGAATTCATGGCAGCGGAAGAAAAATCGCATTTCTCCAGGCTGG
>CAYZJS010000040.1:0-11998 GCA_964478865.1 uncultured Thermodesulfatator sp. | reverse complement strand
GTCGTGCAATTATTTTTAATTGACCAGATTTCATTATTCATATATATTTTGTCCAGTTTAATTTTCAAAAAAAGGAGAAGAAAATGAAAAAGACTGCACTGATTGTTATTTCGGCATTTTTTGCCATGGGAATTGCCATTTCCACACCTGCTTTTGCCACTGATTCCGGCCTGATGTCAGGCATGAAGTCAATAGCAAAGGAGCATGCAAAAGGCATGGTCAACGAGGGAGTTCAAAAGGCAGGAGATACTGCCAACACTAAGATCGACGAACTCGCCGGAAACACAACTGCACCTGATACCAAGGCTGTGGAAAAGGCCGTGGAAACCAAGGGAGAGGCCGTACACGAGGTGGAGGCCGTTAAGGGCGATGTCGAAAAGCACCAGAAGGCCTTGGAGGAGTTGAAGCACGCTGGTGAAAGCGCGGCTCACGAGGCTACCGGAAAATAAGACAGGTTTTTCCAGGATTGTATAGAAAGGCGGGTTAACCACAAGGTTCCCGCTTTTTTATTTGGGCGGGGGGAGCTGGCCGGTAAATACCAGGAAGGCCTGATGAAGAAGATTTGTAAATGAAAATATGGCAGCAAGGGCCACTGCCCATCTGACGATCTGGACCTTGGTGGGATTATATTTGAAGGTCTTTTTGGTCATTCCTATAAAAAGGAAAACCACTCCAAAACCGTAGATGAAAGCGCCCAGGATCTGCTTGACCGATTCTATGACGCAGCCCGGAAACTCTCCTGTTTTAAGACTGAAGCCAATGGCAACCACCGTCATGGCTGCTATGAATTTCTTGTCTTCCCAGCTGAATTCTGCCTTCTTTCCTTTTTCAGATTCAATTTTGTCCTTGGGATGCGGATTTTCCTGGTTTTTGCTCACGTCAGTTCACCGGTTCTTTCTACATGAAATTTAACGGGTCCACGTCCATTTCCACCCTGACATTACTGGGTACCAGAGTTTCCAGCCTCCTGTCAATCTCGGAACAAAGCTGCCTGACGGGATTCATGCTGCCCTTTGCAAGGAGCTGATACCTGTACCTGGATTTTATGCGGGCCTTGGGGCTCTGAACCGGCCCCAAAAGGGTTACATCATCCGAACCGGATATTTTCTTTCGGGCAAAGGAAAACACCTTTTGGGCCGCCTGTTCTACCACGGCCTTTTTGGTGCCGGAAAAGCGGATATTGATGATTTTTCCAAAGGGCGGATATCCGAGTCTTTTCCTGAGGCCGGTTTCCATGTCGTAAAAGCCGGCAAAATCGTGCCGGGTGGCACAGACTATGCTGTAGTGTTCAGGCATAAAGGTCTGTATGACCACCTTGCCTGGCACGGAACTTCTGCCGGCCCGCCCCGCCACCTGGGAGACCAGCTGAAAGGTCCTTTCCGCTGAAAGATATTCTGGCACGTTCAGGGCCAGGTCGGGGCAAAGGACACCAACAAGTGCCAAGTTCGGAAAATCGTGGCCCTTGGTGATCATCTGAGTGCCCACTAGACAGTCTATTTCTCCTTTTCTGAACGCCCTTAAAAGGCCCTCCATCTTTTTCCTTTTGGTTACCGTATCCCTGTCAAGGCGTGCAACCGTAGTCCCCGGAAAGCGATGCAGAAATTCATGCGCCACCTTTTCCGTTCCGAAACCCGATGCCCTTACAGCCTGACCACCGCACTTGTCACAGGCAGGAAGGGCAGGATATGTCTGGCCGCAGTAATGACAGCACAAAAGCCCGGGGCCTTTGAACTTTTCCATGTCGCTGGCCCTGATCAGCGCCTTGTTTTTCCTGTGCCATGCAAGTATCACGTCGCACGAGCCGCACTTGAACACGTGGCCGCATTCCGGGCAGAACACGTAGGTGGCAAATCCCCTCCGGTTAAGAAAAAGAAGTACCTGCCTGCCCCTTTTCAAGGTGTCTTCTATGGCATGGCGCAGTGGTTCGGACAGCCATTCCATCTCTTCGGCCAGTGTCTTTCCTTTCCCCTTCTTGTTTACGCACTTCTTCTGCCTGCGATCCACTATCTCAACCGACGGTAGCCGTGCCTTTCCCACCCTGTGCTTCATCTCTATGAGCTGGTATTTGCCCTGGAGGGCATTGTAATAGCTGGCAACAGAAGGTGTCCCTGAACCCAGGATGACCGTGGCCCCCTCCATCCGCCCCCGGACCAGGGCAAGATCCCGGGCGTTGTACCTGAACTTGTCTCCCTGCTTGTAGGAACTGTCATGCTCCTCGTCCACTATTATGAGCCCAATGTTGGAAAGGGGGGCAAAAATGGCCGAGCGGGCACCTACTACTATCCTTGATTCTCCTGTCCGGATCTTCCACCACTGGTCCCTTCGCTGTTCCCTGGTAAGCCCGCTGTGAATGAGGCTGAGGCCGTGCCTGAACCTGGAGCTGAACCAGCCGGCTATCTGGCCTGTCATGGATATCTCAGGTACTAGAATAAGGGCGGTTTTTCCAAGCTCAAGGCATCTTTTTACGGCCCGAAGATATACCTCGGTCTTTCCACTGCCCGTGATGCCGAACAGGAGCAGGGGACTGAAGCTGCCGGAGTACAGGGCTGTGGAAATCTGCTCAAGGGCCTTTTCCTGTTCAGGGCTTAGATCCTCGATGCTAACATTCTCCCAGTCAGGGATTTCAAACCTGGAGCGCCCGGGGCCTATGCCCCTTGAAAGGGCCCTCTCGAGGCCCCTGGTCGTTGCGGAAAGGAAACCTGCCGGCAGGGCCTCTGAGACTGCAGGTCCAAGTGGATAATAGTAGTAAGAGGCGGCCCATTCTATAAAATCCAAAAGCCCCTCGGGTATGAGGGGCTTTTCTTCCAGGACTTCCAAGACATCCTTCAGCCTCTTCTTATCAGGGAAACTTTCTTCCCGGCCCCAAAGTATCCCGGTTATGCGCCTTTTGCCCAGGGGAAGAAGAAGGCGGGTGCCCCTTGGAGGAACAGGCTGATCAAAAGGCCACCTGTAGGTGAGGGTGCCCTTAAGGTGAATAGGGACCAGGCAGCTCAGGAGAGCTGTGCCTCGGGACCCTATGCCGGGATCTTTTTCATCTGTCATGGAAGCCCTACAGGCGCTTTGCCGTCTCTTTTAAATATTTCCTGAAGGCAGGTCCGAGTTCCGGATGATCCAGCGCCAGGTGTACCGTGGCCTGGAGGTAACCAAGCTTGTCGCCGGCATCAAAGCGCCTTCCCTTGAACTGGTATGCATAAAGGCCGCGCTCCTTCCGAAGGGTATCCAGGGCATCGGTCAACTGGATCTCTCCTCCGATACCGGGAAGGGTGCGGGCCAGGCAATCGTAAATTTCCGGCCTGAGGATATACCTGCCGATAACTGCAAGCCTTGATTCCGTGACTCCGGGCTCCGGCTTTTCGATTATCCTGTCCACCCTGATCACTCCAGGCTCCACCTCTTCTCCCTCGGCAATACCATAGCGGTGTACGTCTGACTCCGGGACCTCCTGGACGGCAACCACGGCCTCCTGGTATTTTTCAAAGACCCTGAGCATCTGGTAGACGCAGGGTTCTTCCGACTCCACCAGGTCATCTCCGAGGCAGACCACAAAGGGCTGTTCCCCTATGACCTGCTCTGTAACATGTACGGCATGGCCCAGGCCAAGGGGCTCTTACTGCCTCACAGATACCACTTCGATGAGCCTTGAGATGTGGCGGACCTCATTCAACAGGTCAAGTTTCCCCTTCTGTGCAAGGAATGTTTCCAGCTCGAAGGAATAGTCGAAATGGTCCTCAATGGCAGACTTGCCCGAGGCGGTAACCAGCACTACCTCCTTTATGCCCGAGGCCACCACCTCTTCAACAATGTACTGGATGGTGGGCCTGTCAACCACCGTGAGCATTTCCTTGGGAATGACCTTGGTGGCAGGAAGGAACCTGGTGCCCAGACCCGCTACCGGTATGACTGCCTTTGTGGGAAGCATGCGCATGTTTCTCCTCTTCTAATCTTCCAGGGTGGAGGTGTCACCGAGATCAAGGCCCAGTTCCTGGGCCTTGAGAAGCCTTCTCATGATCTTTCCAGACCTGGTCTTTGGAAGCTTTTCTGTAAATTCAACTTCCTTAGGCGTGGCAATGGGGCCGAGTTCATGGCGAACGTGGCGAACTATGGCCTTTCTGAGCCCTTCGGACGGTTCCTTTCCGGCCCTTAATACCACGAACACCTTGATATTCTCGCCCTTTATTGGATCTGGAAGTCCGATGGCCGCAGCCTCTGCAACTGCCGAGTGGCTGACCAGAGCGTTTTCAACGTCTGCAGTGCCGATCCTGTGGCCTGCGATGTTCAGGACATCGTCCGAGCGGCCCAGGACGGAAAAGTAGCCGTCTTCATCGCATACGGCCACATCCCCGGTGAAGTAACATCCAGGGATCACGTTCCAGACCTCTTCGTACCTTTGCGGGTCTCCGTAGATGGTCCTCATCATGTAGGGAAGCGGCTGCCTCAGGACAAGGTTTCCGCCCTTTCCGGCCTCCACGGGATTGCCCTTTTCATCCACCACGTCTGCAACCACACCTGGCATGGGCTTTCCGCACCTGCCAGGCTTGTTGGCCATGGCCGGCATTGTTCCAAGTATGGGAGAGGCGACCTCCGTCTGCCAGAAATTGTCAATACAATGGCCGTTGTTATCGAGAATAACCTCCTGGGCGAAATGCCAGGCCTCGGGGTTCAGGGGCTCGCCTGCACAGGCGATGATCCGAAGGGTGGAACGATCGAACTTTTCAATGTGTTCCTTCCCGAACCTCATGAACATGCGAAGGGCAGTAGGGGCAGTGAACATGGTGGATACCCCGTACTTCTGCACCTTTTCCCATACCACGCCAGGATGCGGGTAATCGGGTGCACCTTCCCGCATGAGCACGGTGGCCCCTGCCACGAGGGGGCCATAGACTATGTAGGAATGCCCTACTATCCAGCCTATGTCCGAGGTAGACCAGTACACGTCCTTGTCCTTGACGTCGAAAAACGCCCTGGTGAGGTAGTAGGTGCCCACCATGAAACCGCCGTGGACGTGAACGACACCCTTGGGTTTTCCAGTGGTGCCGGAAGTATAGAGGATGAAAAGAGGGTCTTCTGAATCCATAACCTCGGGGGCGCAGTGGTGGCTCTGGGAATTAAGAAGTTCCCAGTAGTCGTCCTCCCATTCGTTGAGCTCTATCTTCGGTTCCTGGCGCCTTAACACTATGACGCTGTCCACGTAGTCCAGGTCGTGCAGGGCATCGTCAACCACTGCCTTCAGCCTCACCACCTTGCCGCGCCTGTAGCCAACGTCTGCACATATTACCGCCTTTGCCCGGGAGTCTTCTATCCGGGAACGAAGGGCGCCGGAACCCATGCCTGCATACACCACCGAGTGAATTGCCCCGATCCTTGCACATGCCAGCATGGCAATGGCACCCTCGATGGTGAGGGGCATGTATATGATTACCCGGTCTCCCTTTTTTATTCCCTTTGATTTCAGTCCATTTGCAAACTGGTTCACCCTGTCGCGCAGCTGCCCATAGGTGGCAGTCAGCTCCTTTCCCTCCTCGGAAAGCCATATGAAGGCCACCTTGTTCCTCCTCCACGAATCGGCATGGCGGTCCAGGGCATTCATGGTGATGTTGGTCTTGCCATCAATGAACCACCTGTGATTCGGAAGGTCGATTTCTCGTACCCTTGTCCAGGGAGCAAACCATTCCAGTTCCTGGGCTATCTGCCCCCAGAAACCTTCCGGGTCCCTTATGGAATAGGCGTAAACGGATTCGTAGTCCTTGATGAAAGCCTCGTCTTTTACCCGCTGGGGGGGGTCTATCTTGTCCTTGATCTGTGTGAGGGCCTGTATCTGCGAATCAAAGTTCGATGCCACCTGATTTTGCCTCCTCTCTTGATTGTGATTTGAAACCGCAATTTATCCCCATGAAAGGCAAAGGTAAAGATTCAAGGGGACGATTTTCTTTTCTTGACATTTTGGGCATTTGGCACTCTATATTCACCAGCAAATTTTCCCAGGCAAGGTACGAAGCCCTTGGGAAGCCCAAATGTAAATTTTTCAGGAGAGAAAAGATGGCAAAAAATAAGGACAACCAGAAGGAAAACAAGTGCAGCAGCTGCAATATTTCAGACTGTAAATCCAGGGGCTCCGGTGACAAGGCATGCCTGGACCACATAAAAAACAAGCTGGTCATACTCTCTGGAAAGGGAGGAGTCGGGAAGAGTACGGTTGCAGCAAATCTTGCAATAGCACTGGCGGAAAAGGGCAAAAGCGTTGGACTCCTTGACGTTGATGTACACGGACCCAGCATACCAAGAATAATGGGGTTAAGGGGCAAGAGGGCAAAGATCAAGGAACCGTGGCTGATTCCCGTTAAGTGGACTGACAATCTCAAGGTGATCTCCCTTGGATTTCTCCTGCCAGATGATAACGAGGCGGTGATCTGGCGTGGGCCTGTTAAGGGAAGCCTCATCAAGCAGTTCATAGAGGAGGTGGCATGGGGGAACCTTGATTACCTGGTGGTGGACTGCCCGCCCGGCACCGGGGATGAACCCCTTTCCGTCCTCCAGATACTTGGAAATGATGCAAAAGCAGTGATAGTCACCACTCCGCAGGCGGTTTCCATAGACGATGTAAGGCGTTCCATAACCTTCTGTGAAAAGGTGGGAAACCCGGTGGCAGGCATCATTGAAAACATGAGTGGATTCGTATGCCCCACATGTGGAGATACAGTTGATATCTTCGGCAGCGGCAATGGCGAAAACCTTGCCAGGGAAACAGGCATAAAATACCTGGGCTCCATTCCCCTGGACAGGCAAATAGCCCAATCCGGAGATGCAGGAAAGGCACTGACAGAGCTTTCCGAGGATCATCCCGTCAGGAAGTCACTCAACCAGATAGTTGAAAGGCTGTAACAGGACCGGCCTGCAATTTTTCTAATCAGAAGGTTCCATGTCCGGCGCCCCTTGAGCTGTTTCCTCCAGGGGCGTTGTCCTTATGGGGCGTCTCCTGTCGCCGGGAAGCCTCATAGTGACGGTGGTTCCCTGATTCACGCTTGAGGCCGTTTCAACACTTCCACCAAGCTCCTCCATGATTTGCCTGGTAAAGGTAAGCCCCATGCCAAGGTGTCCTGTCTTTGTGCTGAAAAAGGGATGAAATATCCTGGAAAGCAGCGGAGGGCGGATTCCAGGACCAAGGTCTGATATTTCTATCTGCATGCCCCCAGCTCGGTTTAAGGGGGCAGAAAACTTCAGTGTTACCACTGGCTTTCTGTCGGATTCCAAGAAGACTTCGCATGCATTCACAACTACTGGCTCAAGGGCCCGCCTGAAGAGGATGGTGTCGGTAATCACCAGGGAACCGGGGATCTTTTCCGGGCCTTTTGTGCGAAGCTCCACGTCGAATTGAGCTGTTATTTCACGTGCAAGCCTGGTAGAGATCTCCCATATCTTTTCACTGGATTCAGCGGAAAACCTTGGCTTTGGCAGCTGAATGAACTCGGTAAGTACATCCAGGAGCATTTCAAGCCTCCTGGATTCGTCCAGGATCACGTTCACGTATTCCGGCTTCTCGAGTCTTGTTTTCAAAAGGCGCCTTGAAAAGCCCCCTATCGCCAGTACAGGATTCCGGATTTGATGGCTTATGTCATCGAGCATCCTGCCGAGATAGACCATGCGCTCGGATTGTTCCAGCATCCTTTCCACCTTTTTGAGGGCGGATATGTCATTGAAGGTGATGATATAGATTGCATCACTGCCCTGCTTCCAGTAATGGCACGAAAATAAGGCCATAAAGGAGCTGTTCGGCATCCTTCGAAGGAGAAACTCACCTTCAAATTCCCCTGCATTCCTGGAGGCCGAAAGGATATTAGGCACCAGTATTTTCCTGTCGTCGGGCATGAAAATCTGGGAAATATGCCGGTTGCCCAGTTGCCCCTTCTCGATGCCAAGAAGCTTTCGGGCCCTGGAATTGAAAAAGACCATGTTTTCATGCTTGTCCAGTATGATAATGCCGCTATTAACAGCATCCAGGAGGTTATTTATGGTGTTTTGACTGCCTGGATCCTGAAGTAATCCCACGGCCTTTAAATGGTCTTGATTCATTTTCTCTGTGCCAGGATATGACCCGACATCTGCCTGATTGTCCACCCCTGCGGGACCAGAAGCGTGGTAAACTCATCTGTCATCAGCAAGGGGCCACGGATGTTGTCTTTGTCACAAAGGTGCTTCTTGCTTATTACCGGTACCCTTTTTTCCCCCCTGTCAAACAGGACAGATGCCTCTTCCAGCCTTCCGGGCCTGCCGGAGGATGCGGGTTCGGCATGGATTTTATCCCTGAGGGAGGCGTGAAACCCGGTATTTCTCTTTATCTTCAGACGGCACCTGATGGCGGTGATCTCAAGGACGGTTCCTGGCATGTCGTATCCGTAAAGTCTCCTGTGGTGCAGATGGAATTTCGTCTCCCACCCGGAGCCATAGGGCAGGGTGATTTCAAAGGACTGTCCCCTGTAACGCACGTCCACAAACCTCTTTACCTCGAATTCAGGCTTTCGTCCTTTGAAGGACGGGATAAGCCCCTTGAGTTTCCTGTAAAGTTTTTCAAAGGCGCTTTCCAGCCTTGGACCGGTATCGCCATCGGTTGAAAGAAATAGGGCGGAGGAGCCTTCGAAGACCAGGTCTGCCGCAGCCATGCCCTGGGCAGAAAAGACCCCGGCCAACCCGGGAATCAGCACCTTTTCCATGCCGAGTTCTTCTGCCAGAGCCATGCAGTGAAGTCCGGCAGCCCCGCCAAAGCTGACCAGGGTGAAATCCCTTGGATCAAACCCCCGCTCCAGGGATACCGCCCTTATGGCCTGGACCATGTTTATGTTTATAATCCGGATGATGCCAAGGGCGGTTTCTTCAGGGGTCATGCCCAGTTTGCTGGCAAAGCTGCCCATGAACTTCTTGACCCTTTCCTTCTTGAGCCTCATCCTTCCCCCGAGGAAATCTCCGGCCCTGAGTCGTCCAAGGAACAGGTTCGCATCGGTTACGGTAAGGCGTTCACCCTTGCCGTAACATACCGGCCCCGGATCTGCGCCGGCACTTTCCGGCCCCACCTTCATGAGGCCTCCCCGGTCTATCCAGGCTATGGACCCGCCGCCGGCGCCCACGGTGTGGATGTCAATCATGGGCAGGCTCACCGGGAACCCTTCAATCTTGTATTCCCTGGTATATGTAAAATCACCCGGGCACAGGGACACGTCCGTGGAGGTCCCTCCCATATCAAAGGTTATGATATTGTCAAATCCAAGGGATCTTCCCAGCTCAAGTGCCGCTGCCACCCCGCCTGCAGGACCTGAAAGCAGGGTGGTAACGGCAAAACCGCCTATGTCTCCGGAAGGCCTACAGCCCCCGTTGGACTGCTGGATATAAATCCTGGCTCCGGGAAGGGATTCTTCAAGGTGCCTGACATAGCCTCCTATTACCGGGCCAAGGTACGCATTCAAGACCGTGGTGCTGGTGCGTTCGTATTCCCTGAATTCGGGCATGATCTCCCAGGAAGGATAGGTGGAAAAGCCCCTTTCTCTTAAAAATGAGGAAATGTCTCTTTCATTTTCAGGATTTGCATATGAGTGGAGCAGGCAGACGGCAATGCTCCTGATTCCCTGTTGGCTGCAATATTCAGCTGCATGCTCCAGGTCGTTTCGGTCAGGTCTTGCCAGGATCTTGCCATCAAAAAGTGTGCGCTCTGAAACACCGAAGATGTCCCGGCGGTCCACTACAGGCCTTGGTCTTTCGACCATGAAATCGTAAAGGGAAGGCCTGTCCTGGCGGCCGATGAACAGTATGTCTTCGAATCCCTTGGTGGTGACAAGGCAGGTCCTGGCCCCCTTCCTCTCCAGAAAGGCATTTGTCCCCACCGTTGTGCCGTGTACTATTTCCAGTTCCTCCGGTTTGAAATCTCCGAGCAGTTCCCTGAGGCCCTGGATGATCGCCCGGGAGGGATCTGAAGGCGTGGAAAGTACCTTCCAGCGGCGGAGATTGCCGCCACTTTCCATGAACACCAGGTCAGTAAATGTCCCGCCTGTGTCGATACCAAGTATCCTGACCTTACCGGCGGATGCGGTTGTCAAACAGGCAGGCGGCATCTTACTGTCCAAGGAGGACGTGTTCTATGTCCAGGGTGACGGTATCCACCAGGGCCCAGCCGGCCGGTTCCTTGTTGCCAAGTATTGCCCCTGGATTAAGCAGTACGCACTTATTGATTTTTTCAACATGCCACAGGTGGGTATGGCCGAAGCAAACCAGCCGGTACTCCCCCGAACGTGCAAGCTTTGAAGCCAGCCTGGGGTCGTGAATGAAAGCTACACCTGTTTGTCCGTATTTCAGCTCTCCCAGCCAGCCGTGGAAGGTAACCCTTTCCTTCCTTTCCTGGATCCTCATGTTCAGGAGTTCAGGGTCTCCCATGTTGTTGCCGTAGATGAGATGGATCCGGCCCGGAAATTCATCGAATTCTTCCATCAAAAAAGGAGAGACAAGATCGCCGCAGTGGATGATCTCCTGAACTCCTGCCTCCCTTGCCTGTTCTACCGCACGTCTGAGGTTCCACACATGGTCATGGCTGTCGCTGAATATTCCTATCTTCATAACGGCTTCCCCCTGTTTGCCTTTCAAATTCTATGAGAATCTTCTTTATTTCAAGGCCGCAGGAAAAGCCCGTAAGCTTCCCGTCACTGCCTATTACCCTGTGGCAGGGGATGATGATGGGAAGGGGATTTTTCCTGAGCGCCTGTCCCACCGCCCTTGCCGAGCGGCAAGATATCCTGCTGGCAAGTTCCTTGTAGGAGATCAGAGAGCCGGAAGGAATCCGGCAGGTTTCAGCCCACAACCTTTTTTGAAAGGCTGTCCCCTGTATTTGAAAGTCTATCCCTGTTTCCTGTAGATCTTTCCCCAACAGGATGTCTTCAAACAACTTGGCGTACCGGGGCCTGCTTTCCTGGCCCTCCGGCCTTTCCATGGAAAGCCTAACCCTGGTAATCACCCCCTGCTCTAATTCCAGGACCAGCCAAATCGGTTCCCTGCGACCGAGAAATAGCGGTTCCAGCCTGACGAAATTGCAAGGAGAAACGCCTTCAATGTTCATAACCCTTAAAAGAAATATCAAGCCTTGAGCCGCCCATGTCAAGGAAACAGCCGCTTCCCCCTTCCATAAATCCTATGAGCAGGGGAGGGTAACCGAGTATCTCCGCTGCCACCCTTTCCACGGCTTTCCTGTTTGGCGGGCTGACGGTCCAAATGAGTTCAAAATCTTCGCCGCCAAAAAGGGCATATTCCTGAGGGCGCTCCGGCAAGACAAGCCCTTTTCCCCTGGCAAGGGCTTTGCAGAACACCCTGATGGACCGGGAGACGGGCAAAAGCTCCTGGAACACCACAGCCCTTAGCCTGCTTTCTTGAGCCACGTGGGCAAGGTCTGATGCGATGCCGTCAGAGGTATCGATGAGGCTGTTTATTCCGGTGCGGGCAAGGGCCTTGCCCAATTCTATCCTTGGTTCCGGGGAAAGATGCCTCTTTGTAAGCCTTTTTCTGACGGCTCCCGGAATAGCAGGCGATATTGAAGAATTTTCAAGGATCTCCAGGCCACAGGCAGCTTCTCCGGTATAGCCAGAACAGTAAACCAGGTCTCCTTCCCTGGCCTCTGAACGGTATATGGCACCGCCTGGGTCGATTTCACCAAGGAGCGTGAGGGTAAGGGAAAGCTTGTCTGAGGAGGACCTGATCGTGTCTCCACCGATCAGGACGGTACCAAAGCTCAGGAGCTTGGAGATCAGTCCACGGAGAAATTCATCCCAAAAAGGGCCGGCTATATTTGAAAGTTTTTTGGGTACTTCGGCATTTAAAACCGCCCACCTGGGCGTGCCTGCCATGGCGGCAATATCGCTTAAATTTACAGAGGCAAGCTTGGCCCCGAGTTGCCATGGTGAAAAGTAGGAAAGACTGAAATGTACATTTTCGCACATGGTGTCGGTGGTGATAAGCAGATTTTTCCCTGGAG
>CAYZJS010000039.1:0-8356 GCA_964478865.1 uncultured Thermodesulfatator sp. | reverse complement strand
ACCAGGATCAGCAGCAGGTTGATGTTTATGACTACAAAAACAAGTACGTTGGTATACTTTGGAAGGGGCTTGATGGTTGATACCAGCCTGAACTCGATGAGAAAAAAGACCAGCAACAAAAGGCCCGTTGCGATAATCAGGAGGCGTTCCCTGCCCCTTTTTTCCCTAATATCGAAATTCAATTTCATACGAGTCTGTGGAAAAACCGAAGGAAGAAAACAGTTTCACCAGGCGGCCGAAGGGCATGGAGGATTCACCCTTCTTGGCACTGGCCTTTATCTCCAGGAAATACCTCTCGCCCTTTGACAGTCTTTCAAGAGAAACGATTGGTAGATTTCTCACGCTGAAGAGGTATTCCAGGGCATCGTGGAGGCTGGATACGGTAATGATCCTGGTGGACGGATAGTAAAATGACAGGACATATTCGTCCCGAATGTTGTCCAGTACTATGGTTCTTGCAAGCTCCAGGTGCTTTAGTTCGTTGTCCCACAGAAGGCGCTTTTTTTTCAGGGATATTTCGAACAGGTATTTGATTGGTATCCCGCTCTGGAGAATCTTTTCTATTCCGGGCGTTAGACCTCCTGCCAGTTCAAAGCTCACGCACAGCTTGTCCTGGCAGCTGTTTAGCTGGATATTTTTTATTTCCGGCTGCGGGGTTTCCTCGGTAGCAGGTGCAAATGCCGGAAAGAGGAAGAATAACAGAAAGGCGAACATGAAAAAAAGGGAAGACCTTCTCGGAGCCAACCCTTTTTCATTCCTGTCCGGTCCTTTAAGCATGTCTGATCAGGGGAGTAAGTTTTTTTGGAATACCCGGGATCTGTCTCTTCTCCATGAAATGATCCTGAAACTATTGATCCGATTCTTTTCTCCAGCTTCCTCCAGAAAGTATTTACGAACCCTTTTCGTAACCGGGGAAGAAACGGTTGTGCAGCCCGCCGTCCCCCGAACCTACTTTTTCCTTTCAAGCACGTACAATGCAATAATTATCATGTTGGTCTTAATTTGAGAATCAGAAAACATATCGAGGCTTTCACAGGCCGATTCCACGAGATCCCTGGCCTTTTTGATGGTGTAGTGTATTCCACCTGTTTCCATCAGAAGCTCCTTCACCCATACGAAGTCTGATGAAGAGGTAAAACCCTGGCAAAGAAGGCTCATCAACCTGTCCCTCTTTTTCCTGGATGCCTTGTCCAGTGCGACCACTATGGGCAGGGTAAGTTTTCCCTCGGCAAGATCGGTTCCCGTCAGCTTGCCGAATTCACTGGAATCTGCGGTAAAATCCAGGACATCATCCACCATCTGGAATGCCTGTCCCAGGTACAGGCCGTAATTACTCAGGGCTTCCACCTGCTCCAGGGAGCCGCCTGCCATGAGCGCACCAATACGGCATGATGTTGAGATCAATGCCGCTGTTTTTCTGTATATGACATCCAGGTAGGTATCTTCATCAAAACTCGGTACCTTGGCATGCAAAAGTTGAATAATCTCGCCTTCAGACATGAGGGCAACGGTCTTGGAAATGGAACGGGCGATGCGTATGTCTTCAAAGCGGGTAGCAAGTTCTATGGCCCTGGCATAGAGGAAGTCTCCTACCAGCACAGCGGCGTTATTTCCCCAGATCTTGTATGCAGGGGTTTTTCCCCTTCTCATTTCTCCGGCATCCACAACGTCGTCGTGAAGAAGGCTTGCCGCGTGGAGATATTCGGGAACTGCCGAAAGATCGTATACATCCTCACCCTGGTAACCACAGAGACGGGCAGCACACACGGTAAGGAGGGGTCTGAGCCTCTTGCCGCCTGCAAAAAGGATATGGCTGCTCACCTGGTTAACAAAGGATATATGAGAAGCAAAGTGTCTTTTCAGGGTGGTTTCGATCTTGAGAAAATCCGGCTGAAAAAAGTCCATTACTTCTTTCAGCGATTTTTTTGACCCTGACAGTTCTTTTAAGACTAAAGCCAAGATTAGACCCCTTTATCAAAGTTATACAGGAAATAACATAGTCTTGGATGTAAGTACAGTATCTGGTGGCCCCATAGAAGCAGATGCGGGGCCGTTCCTGACTTCTTGTTGTCGGGTTGACAGGTTATCTCCCTGTGGCGGAAAAACAGAAATTTGTCCAAAAAAGTCCATTAGCCCCTTTCAGAACCTGAAAGCCCGAGGCTTTTTTCTAGGGCATGATCCAGCAGAAACAGCTGAAGGGCCAATTTATGAAGATGATTTATTGCAGGACTTTGTCTCGGAGAGGTTTTTCTGATTCCTGTTGATTTTATGCCGGTCCCCGACATTACACGACTGTGTGCCTCAGGAGGGAATCCCCAGCTTCGGCAACAGCCACCTGTTGATGAATATCCATACAATCAAAAACAAAAAGAGCAATAGCAGGTTTTCCATGATTCTCCATACAGACAGGGCCTGCAGGCGAGAAAAAGACCTGAGGCCCTGGTTTTTCCTTCAAGGGGACTGGTTTTAAACGTTATCAGTGATGGCCTTCCCCGTGGCCCTCTCCGGATGTACCCATGAGCTTGTTATAACCCTTTACTCCAATATGACAAAGGGTGCACCTGGTATTTGAGGCAAAGGCGCTTTCCCCGTCATGACAGGTACCACAGTATTTCCCCTGGTACAGGGACTTCATGTTAAAATCATCGTTTTCTTCAGCAGTGCCTGCGGCCATTTCAAAGGGATCGTCATGGCAGGAATCACAGTCCAGCCCGTTATCGATGTGGTTTTTGTGGTCGAAGATAACGGCCTTGACCGGCTTAGTGAAAATTATGGGTTCCTGCGGATAGTCTTCGTCATCCTGGCCCATCACCTGTCCAACGGACAGAAACATGACCAAAGCCACTGTACCCATTAATGCATATAGTAATCCTTTTTTAAACATGTTAGTCCCCCCTCGAATTAGTCATTCATGTAGAAAATGCATGGTTTGGCCCCTGTTTCCGGCCTAAGGACCCAGACTGCCTTGTCAGGCTGATGTATAAGCTTCCAGACCTCGCTGTTGTGGTCGGACAGGTCACCAAAAACACGCACGTGAGCCGGACATGCTGCAGCGCAAGCAGTCAGTTTCTCACCCTTGGACAGCCTGGTATCCCAGCAGAAATTACATTTGTCAATGGCCTTCTTTTCTTCGTTGTAATATCTGGCATTGTAGGGACATGCAGCCATACATGTTTTACAGCCGATGCATTTTTCCACGTGCATGACAACAATGCCCGTCTTGGGGTCTTTTGTCGTGGCCCTCGTGGGGCAGACCCTCACGCACGGGGGATTGAGGCAGTGGTTACACAGCACGGGCATGAAAACGGGAAACTTGTTTCCCTCGTCATCAGTGGCTTCCCTTTCGAGAATGGTGGTCCTGAATCCGTACTCCGGTACGTGGTTTGTCTTGATACAGGCCTCCTTGCACTTTTCGCAGTCTACACAATCATTCTGGCGTATCACCATGCAGTAGTGCGGCTTGTAGGGAGTGTTGTCGTAGCCCGGCAATGTAAGCTCTGCTCTAACTTCCTGTTCAGAAAGCGGCATCAGGGACAGAACCGTTCCTCCGGCCATGACCCCGGTAATCTTCAGGCCGAGCTTTAAAAACTCCCTTCTTTCCTCATCAGTGACGTAATCTGGTTTGGTGGACCGTTGTTCTTTCACTTTTATTGTCCTCCTAAGGGGTTATCTATTGTTTGTGATTTTAAATGCAAAACCTCCCGCCTTGCAACATCCAGCCCGGAAAAATCCCCGATTTTCCAGGAAGAAAGTGTATAACCAAGCCCCGGAAAGGAACACGCCTCCTTCACGGTAATATTTTCACTAACGAAGTTTAGCACAAAATGAATGACGGTTCACTAAAAATTTTAAAAATTTTTTCCCAAAACGGTGTTTTTTTGTATAAATGGCATATTTTTATGGATTTCCATGCTGTTGTCTATGTGGATTTCATGCAATAATGAAAGTGCAAGTGTAATTCTTGCCGGTTGTTGCAGGTAACCAAAGTACTTTCCGGGAGGCAAAGATGAATCCGGGTTTTGATTTTGAAAAACTGGACACGTTTTTTCTGGGGCGCGAACTGGACATGGAATCAGGCCGCCTGTACCAGGAGCCCATGCTTTTTAAGAACAGGAATCTCACCACCCATGCCGCCATCATAGGGATGACAGGCAGTGGAAAGACCGGCCTTGGTATTGCTCTTATCGAAGAGGCTGCCATGGATTCCATCCCTGTGATAGTGATAGATCCAAAGGGAGACATGGGAAACCTGATGCTGGCCTTCCCGGATCTTTCCCCTGGAGACTTCCTTCCGTGGATAGACGAATCGGCAGCCTCCCAAAAAGGGATGACCAGGGAAGAATACGCCAGAAATACAGCCAAGGCCTGGAAACAAGGCCTTGAAAAGTGGTGGCAGGGCTCGGAAAGGATAGCCAGGTTCGTGGCAAGGTCGAGGCGGCGAATATTCACACCAGGAAGTGCGGCAGGGGAACAGGTATCCATCCTTGGTGGATTCGAGCCTCCGGACGAGGAGGTCCTTGCCGATGTGGATACCCTGAACAGCCTGGTAAGTTCCACTGTCTCAGGGCTCCTGGCCCTGGCAGGAATAGAGGCGGATCCCTTGAAAAGCAGGGAGAATCTGCTTATTTCGTCCATTTTTCTTCATTTTTGGAGGAGGGGCCAGGGACTCAGCCTGGAATCCCTGATTGGAAGCATCATAAATCCACCTTTCCAAAAGCTCGGTGTTCTGCCCCTTGAGACCATTTACCCTTCTGAAGACCGCATGAAGCTTGCCATGGCGTTTAACACGGTACTGGCAAGCCCGGGTTTTTCGGCCTGGCTCAGCGGTGAACCGCTGGATATAGCAAAGATTCTCTATTCACGTGATGGGCGGCCCCAGATTTCGATCTTTTCCATTTCACACCTCAGCGAGCCCGAGAGGATGTTCTTTGTCACCGTTCTGCTCAACAGGTTCCTGGGCTGGCTCCGGATGCAGCAGGGCAGTCCTTCTGTCAGGTGCCTCCTTTACATGGATGAAATTTCCGGTTACTTTCCTCCTGTTGCCTCTCCACCCAGCAAGCGCCCCATGCTCCTGCTGCTGAAGCAGGCAAGGGCATACGGCGCAGGCATCATTCTCTCCACCCAGAACCCGGTAGATCTTGATTACAAGGGGCTTTCGAACATAGGCACCTGGTTCATAGGAAGGCTTCAGACCAGGCAGGACCAGGACAAGGTGCTGGGTGGCCTGAAGACGGCATCAAAGGGCTCCCTGGACGAATCAAGGTTGAGAAAGAGTCTCTCCTCTCTTCCCGGGCGCACCTTTCTCCTTCGTTCCGTTCACCTTGACAGGCACCTGTTTTTGAGAACCAGGTGGGTCATGTCTTACCTCAGGGGCCCCCTGACCCTTGAAAACATAAAGAGGCTTGCAAAACCAGAGGGGAATGAGGCCGCTCCGGAAGTTCCCGGGCAGGAAGAGGCCTGGCAGGGCCGGAAACGGCCTTTAAGTGCGGTGCCCTCTCAAGGCAGCCGACCCTCCGGTTCTGCAGCCAGGCCCATCCTCAACAGGAACATAAAACAGCTGTTTCTGGTTCCCCCTGTCCCGGTGGAAGGGTTTTTGATGAAGCCGTATCTGGCAGTAACTGCCAGGGTAAGGTTCTTTGACGCACGAAGGGGCATTGACCAGCTGAACGAACACTCGGCCATGGTGGCCCTTGAGCAAGGCTTTTCGCGGCCGGAGTGGGCCGATTCAGAGCCGCTTGAGGTGGATGTGACGGACCTTTCTCCTTCACCGCCTGCCGGTGCTTCCTTCCTGGAGCTGCCAGCGGCCCTGCTGTCGGCCCGGTCCCTTGCCCCATTCTTGAAGTCGTGGTCGGACTTTCTGTACCAGGGTTGCCGCCTGGAGCTTTTCAGGGTGCAAGCCCTGAGGCTTGAATCCCGACCGGGACAATCCCTGGAAGATTTCAGGTCCATGGTCGCAGGTGTCCTTGGTGAAAAGAAACAGGAGGCCCTGGACAAGCTGGAAACAAGATACCAGAGGCGCTACAGGGTGCTTGAAGACCGGCTGGCAAGGGCCAGGAGCCGGCTGGAAAAGGAAAAGGGGGATGTTGCCTCCAGGGGCGTGGATACAGCCGTTTCCTTTGGCGTGGCCATACTCGGGGCCCTTTTCGGCCGCAGGACACTTTCGGCCTCAAATGCCTCCAGGGCCGGAAGAGGTATAAGAAGCGCAGGCAAAATGCTAAGGGAAAGAGAAGACGTTCAAAGGGCCGAAGAGGCGCTAACGCGCGCAGAAGAAGCCATCACCCTGCTGGCGGAGGAGCTTGACCGGGAGACAGAAAGAATCTCCTCCAAATTCGCAGTGGAAAATTATCCGGTGGAAAGCTTTTTTATCAAGCCCCGAAGGAAAGACATCTTTGATGTCCAGGGTTTTATCCTCTGGGAGGCGTCTTCCCATATTGTGTCATGAATTTCTGTCATTATCTTTGGGTTAACCAAGAAAATCCGGTCTGGCTGTAACAAGACCCGGAAAAAATTCCCTGATATATCGGGATAGAAGCGTGAAAAAAGAAATTAAACAGGGTGCCCTTGCTGCCCTGCTGGGCCTTCTGGGATATGCACTTTTCAGCTTTCCCGGGCGGTTTCTGGAGCAGTATGAAGCCGCAAGGTCCCACGGGGACACCTGGGGTTGCCTTTTCCTTGCGGCTACGGCCCTGGGGCTGCTGCTGCTTTCAGCCGCCATGGCCTGGACCGTCTGGGTGGTGGTTCGAAATACCAGGAGAGGCACGAAGAGGAGAAAGAGCGCCCCGGCACCGGTTTTTTCCATCCCAGAAGATGAAAAACTGAAAGAAATCGAGAGAAACATCCAGGAGGCCACGAGTGCGGCGGAAAAATCCCCAAGGGGAGAGGATTTCGCCCTGGCCATCCAGGAGGGAGCCGGCCGCATCCAGCGTAAACTTGAAAACACCGTGCTGGAAATTGCAGCGGCAGGCACGGTTTCCTCTGGAAAATCCTCCCTCCTAAACGTCCTGGCCGGCAGGCATGTTTTCGACACCCATGTCTCAGGCGGAACGACAAGGGCCGTGCAGGAGATAGATCTTCCCGGCGGAGACAGGGTAAAGCTGGTGGATATGCCGGGCCTGGCCGAGGCGGGAGGACAGGAGACAGGGGAAATCGCAAGGCAGGCCGCCTCTTCTGCGGATCTCGTCCTGTTTGTCCTGGACGGCCCCCTGAAGGACTTTGAATACGAGGCCGTTTCCCGGCTCAGGAGAATGGAGAAGAGGGTTATTGTCTGCCTCAACAAGCAGGACTGGTTTTCTGATGAAGATCTTGAGATTCTGGTCCGGAAACTCGGGAGCCAGCTAAGGGGCCTGGTGGAGCCGGAAGACCTGGTAACCGTTCAGGCAGCAGAAGTGGAACGTTCCATAACCAGGGTCAGCCCTGACGGTACGGAAACCAGGGAAACAGAGATCGTTCCTCCGGATATAAGTGCGCTCGTGGAAAGGATGACCCGGCTGATAGACGGGGAACGGAGGCAGATCGTCCTATGCAGCCTCTTACTCCAGTCCAGGATGCTCAAAAAGGATACCGAGGAGCGGATCCGCAAGATCCTTGTTTCAAGGGCCAGGGCAATAGTTGATTCATATACCTGGAAGGCCGCCCTGGCTGCTGCCGCCAGCCCCACGCCCATCCTTGATGTTGCCTCGGGGCTCGGGTTCAGCCTCAAGATGATACTGGACATAGCCGCGGTATTCGAAAGGAAAATAGAGATTTCAGATGCCAGGGAGCTCCTTAACCAGCTCCTGAAAAACCTCTATGCCTCTCTGGGGGCCTCGGCCCTGGCGCCTGCCGTGGCCCAGGTGGTCGCCTCCGGGCTCAAGGGCGTGCCCGCTGCCGGAACCCTTAGCGGCGGGGCCCTGCAGGGTCTGGTCCAGGCAGTTGTCACCAGGTGGATCGGCCTGGTCATGGTGGATTATTTCCGGGCCAGGAAAGAGGATGAAGAAGAAGTGGATATCGGGACCAAGGCCATGGAGGAGTGGAAAAAGCTAACCTCCCCCAGCCGGCTCGCCACTCTTGCGGCAGAAGGCCTGAGGAGATTCAAGACGGCGGCAGACAAGGCGGAACAGGGTTCATGACCGCAGAGAATAACACCGGGAATAAAGACTTCGATCTTTCAAAAGACGCCCTTGCCTCCCTTTACAAGACACTCGGGGACCTTGACCGGGCCACTGCAAGAGAAAGGCTTTCCTTTTCCCGGGAAATAGGCAAACTGAGGGACCTGATTGAAAAGCTTGAAAGGGGCAGGATAGACATAGTGCTACTGGGGGAAATCTCAACGGGCAAATCGGCACTCATAAATGCCCTTGCAGGGGAAAACGTGGCT
>CAYZJS010000038.1:0-25293 GCA_964478865.1 uncultured Thermodesulfatator sp. | reverse complement strand
TGGCCTTTTTGTCTACGGACTGGCAGACGGCCAACATGAGCTGGAACTGGATATCGATCTTGATGCCGATCTGAGGGATGTAAAATGGGCACTTCGAAAATTCGTAAACGAGGAGGCCCTGAACGAACAGCTTGAAAAGGTCGCGGATATAAAGGGCCGGGCACAGGGAAGATTCATGCTCGGGGATGACGAGCGTGATATCGATGCCTTCGTGGACGTTTATTCCGTTAAAGGCCAGTTTTTCTATAAGCAGCTCAACTGGCCCGTCAGGATAGAAGGCGGCAGCATTAGTTATGCATTCGACACCCTTGGCTGGAAGAACCTGGCAGGGCGGGCCGGAAAGCACAGGGTTGATCAGTTGACAGGCAGGTTTTCCTGGAAGGGCAGAAACAGGCTTGTGGTGGAAGGCTTTTCCGGTACCCTGGATGCCTCTGCGATCCTGGCGGAATGCTCCCGGTTTCCCGCTCTTGAGAAACTCATACAGGGATATGGCCTGCGCAGCACCGGCAGTATTTCAGTGGGGAAATGCAGGGCCAAGCTCTTTCTTGATGATGTTCAAGATGCCAGCTATTCAATCTCGTTTCGTCCGCTGGACCTCCGCGTTGAAACCAGCCTGCTCCCCGGCCCCCTGACCCTGAAAAAAGGGGCTTTCCTCCTAAATGAACAGGCATTTTCCGGAAAGAAATGCCAGGGTAACCTGGCTGGATCCAAGGTTTATGCCTGGGTAAACCTGAAGCACCTGAAGTTCCAGGGCTGGAGGGGAAGCCTGGAATTTAGCGGAGGGATAAATCACAAGGTAGCCTCCTGGGTGGAAAGGCATGGCTGGGTTCCCTCAGAATATTTTCCAAGGGTCCCCGTTTACCTGAAAAATTTCAGGATAGAACTGCTGGGCCCCGACCACCAACATGTCTCGGGACGCCTTTCCTGGAAGAAAAAAGCAGCCCGGGCAGACCTGGATATAGAAATCAGGGACGAACTGCTGGACATCAGAAAGATCCATGTCATTTCAGGGAGCCAGGAAGGGACATTCAGCCTGCTGCTGGACCAGGGAAAGGACAAGAGATTTTCCCTGGCCTGGAAGGGGACTGCCACGGGAAGGGTCCTGGACATGTGCCTGAGGAAAAATGATCTCCTGAGGGGAAGCCTTTACGGAGACCTTTCCCTTGACTACAAGGCCGGGGACGCAAAGGGTTTTCACTCCTGCAGGGGCAGCCTTCGTGCCACCGGGCTTTTTTGGCCCTGGGGGCTTCAAAAGCCGCTTTTTCTGAGAAATCTGGTTCTCGATGCAACGCAGTCCACGGAAGGAAGGGTGCTTCTGCAGGCGGATTTCGGTGTTTTCGAGGATTTAATTGATGTGACGGGAGATCTCTCCCTGTCCGGACATGAGGTCGCAGCCTACCTGGATCTCTATGGAGAAAAACTGTCAGACAAGAGCCTCAGGCTCTTTTTAGGCCCGGAAGAGGATACCGGCACAAAACAAAAATCTCCTGCCAGTCCCTTTTTCTCCCATTGGAACCTCGATGTGGGCGGAGAAATCGCCTTTGACTTTGATACCGTGGAACTGGATCTCAATTCCAGGCTGAAGATAGCAGGTTCATCCCGTGAGCCAAGAATCGTGCCTGTAAATGGCGTAAACGGGTTTGGAAAGTTTGAACTCGGCAGGTTCAGGGATGTCAGGATATTCGCGCAAAGCTTTTGCGGTCTCTTTCTCAGGGCCTCGGTAAAAATAGATGAAAACGGCGGGCAACACAGGGCCCTGACCCTTGGAACGGGAAAGGATGCGGAGGTCCCGTTCGAGAAGTTTCTTGCCTGCACGGGGGTTAGGCAAAGGGTGCTTACTGGTCCGTTTTCAGCCAAGATGGAACTGACCAGCCCTGATGGAATCCCCGAGGCAGTAGGCAGCCTGTGGCTGCACGCCAGTAAGGGGAACATCAAGAAGTTTGGACTGCTTTCCAGGATATTGGGGGTGGTCAATCTCGTGGACCTTTTTTCCGCAGAGCCTGGAATCGGCCTTATAGAAGGAGGTTTCCCCTATGATGAGATCATATTGAAATCCCGGGTGGAAAAAGGGGTCATCCACCTGGATCATGCAGTCATCAAGGGCAGGGGACTGAATCTTTACGGTGCCGGAAACGTGGATCTGCAGGATGGAATCCTTGACCTCATTGTATTTGTCGCCCCCCTGAAAACAGTTGACAGGATCATCACTTCTGTCCCGATAATAGGGGCCATCATCGGTGGCAAACACAGGTCTCTTATCACCATCCCGGTAAAGGTTTCAGGCCCGTGGGATGACCCTCAGATAAGAACAATGCCTGCAAAGGCCGTGGCAGATGTATTTGAAAAGCTCCTGTTCAATGTTATAAGGGCGCCTTTTTCTATTTTTAGCGAAATGGAATCCGGAAATCCCGGAAAGTCAGGGAAGCACTGAGAATCCGGCGCGGCCTGTATTTTTACACTAGCTTCAGGTGCAGGAGAGATCATGGAAAAGGGCTATCTCCAGGTATACACAGGTGACGGCAAGGGCAAGACTACGGCTGCCATAGGGCTTGCGGTAAGGGCAATCGGGGCCGGAATGAAGGTGCTCTTTGCCCAGTTTCTTAAAAAAGGGGATTTTAGCGAGATCAAGGCCCTGAAGTGTTTCGGAGACCAGATCAGGATAGTCCAGCTAGGGTCCGGGAAGTTCGTCAGAGGCAGGCCCGGGAGTGATGACTTTCAGAGGGCACGCCAGGGCCTTCTGGACATGGAACAACAGATGTTATCAGGTAAATATGACCTGGTCATACTTGATGAGGCAAATGTTGCACTGCACATCGGTCTCATTTCCCTGGAGGACATGCTTCGTTTCATAGAAAAAAGGCCCCCGGGAGTCGAGCTGGTGCTTACAGGCCGGAATGCCCCGGAAGGGATAAGGGATGTGGCAGACCTGGTAAGCGAATGCAAGATGATCAAGCATTATTTTTCCGCCGGGGTCAAGGCAAGGGCCGGGATAGAGAAGTAGATTTTGCCGGCGCATTGATGCCCGGGGGGCTGGCTGCTTGTTTGCCGGGCATGATTTCAGGCGCCCGGTTTTTTGAAGCGGGCTTGAACAAATTTTTTGTTGTGTTAAAGGTCTATCTGAAAATTCCGAGATTTCATTTCCTAAACTGCAGGGAGGAGCGGTAAACCATGTGGAATCCCATCGAAGGTGCTCCCAGGGAGGAGCTTGAAAAACTACAGGCAAAGCGTTTGAGGGATACGGTTGAAAGGGTCTATCACCTGGTACCGTTTTACAAGAAGAAATTTGACGAGCTGGGTCTAAAACCCGCCCATGTCAATTCCGTAGCTGATCTCAAGAACCTGCCCTTTACAACGAAGCAGGATCTCAGGGATCATTATCCCTTTGGCCTTTTCACAGTGCCCATGGATCAAGTTGTCAGGATACATTCGTCTTCTGGCACCACGGGAAAGCCCACTGTTGTCGGATACACCGTTCACGACATGGGGGTCTGGAGGGAGGTCATGGCCCGTACCATGTCGATGATGAACGTGGGGCCGGGGGATGTTGTCCATAATGCATACGGTTATGGCCTTTTCACCGGAGGTCTTGGCTTCCATTACGGGGCCGAGGAGGTGGGTGCTGCAGTAGTGCCTTCAAGCGGCGGTTTTACCAAGAGACAGCTCCTGCTCATGAAGGATTTCGGCGCTACTGTTTTGTGCTCCACCCCTTCCTTTGCACTGCATCTGGCAGAAGTCGCCAAGGATGAAGGCTACGACCTCAAGAAGGATTTCAAGATCAGGGCAGGGTTCTTCGGTGCCGAGCCTGCCAGCGAGGGCCTCAGGAATGCCTTGAGGGATGCGTGGGGCCTGGTCTATATCGAGGCCTACGGTCTTTCCGAGATAATAGGGCCGGGTGTGGCATCGGGCTGTCCCTATGGAAACCTTCACGTGTTCGAGGACCACTTCATACCGGAAGTAATAGATACCGAGACCGGAGAGGTCCTGCCTGACGGAGAGGAGGGAGAGCTCGTATTTACAACAGTGACCAAGCAGGCGCTTCCCATAATCCGCTACCGCACCAAGGACATAACCGTCCTTCACAGGGAACCGTGCAAGTGCGGAAGGACGATCACCGTAATGGAATCCGTCAAGGGAAGGGCCGACGACATGCTCATCGTGAACGGCGTGAACGTATTCCCCTCCCAGGTGGAACACGTGCTGACCAAGCTGGAGGGCATTACACCGAACTACGTGATTGTACTTGACAAGAAGGGCGTCCTGGACAAGCTGGAGGTCTGGGTGGAAGTGGATGACAGGACCTTTGCAGACGGCATCGGGGCCCTGGAAACCCTCAAGGCCAGGCTTCAGCAGGAAATGCTGAACGATCTCTATATCAATGTCAGGGTTAAGCTGGTGGAGCCCAAGACCCTTGAAAGGAGCATGGGCAAGGCCAAGAGGATAATAGATAAAAGAGAGGCAGAGGGGTTAAGATCATGATCAAAAAATACGGAATCAAGCAGCTGTCCATCTTTCTTGAAAACAGGAAAGGCAGGCTACTGGAGGTTACCGAGGCCCTGAAGGATGCGTCCATAAACATCAGGGCCCTGGCACTTGCCGAATCTGCGGAATTTGGCATTCTGCGCCTGGTGGTAAACAATCCGGAAAAGGCAAGAAGCGTTCTTTCGTCCTCCGGGTTTACCGTGAAGGAGCAGGATGTGTTTGCCGTGGAGGTTCCGGACGAGCCCGGGGGGTTCTACGGTGTTGTGAAGCTGCTTACGGAAAACGATATCAACGTGGACTACACTTACGCCTTTGTGGGCGGCGGCAAGAAGGCCGTTCTCATCTTCAAGGTCCCCTCTGAAATGGTGGAAAAGGCCCTGGAGGTGCTTGACCATGGTGGAATAACCCTGGTAGAGCCCATGTTCTTCTATGACTAGAGGATCCTAGAAACCCCGTATGTTAAATCTTTCAAAAGGGCAGCCATGAATACAAAATTCATCTTTGTTACAGGAGGCGTTCTTTCTTCCCTGGGAAAGGGCCTGGCCGCGGCATCCATCGGTGCGCTTCTGGAGGCCAGGGGCCTTTCGGTCACCATTCAGAAGCTGGACCCGTATATAAATGTGGACCCTGGCACAATGAATCCTTTCCAGCATGGAGAGGTGTTTGTAACCGATGACGGGGCAGAAACAGACCTGGATCTTGGCCATTACGAAAGATACACCAGCGTAAAGTTCGGCCAGAGGCATAATTACACCTCTGGCCGGATATATTACAGCGTTATCTCCAAGGAACGTGCCGGTGATTACCTGGGAGGCACGGTCCAGGTTATCCCCCATGTCACCGACGAGATAAAGCAGGCCATCATGCAGCTGAACGGCGAGGCGGACATTGCCATAGTCGAGATAGGCGGCACCATCGGTGATATAGAGGGCCTGCCCTTCATAGAGGCCATAAGGCAGCTCAGGGGGGATCTTGGCAAGGAAAACACCCTTTATATCCATGTTACGTATGTGCCCTATATAAAGGCTGCAGGCGAACTGAAAACCAAGCCTACCCAGCACAGTGTCAAGGAACTACGCTCCATCGGAATCCATCCGGAGATACTCCTTTGCAGGACGGAGATGGACCTGTCTCCGGAGATTAAGTCCAAGATCGCACTCTTCTGCGACGTCAAGGAAGACAGGGTCATTACTGCAAAGGACGTAAAATGCATCTATGAGGTGCCTCTCAGGTTTCACAAGGAGGGCCTTGACGAGCGGATCGTCGAATGCCTCAATATGTGGACAAGGGCACCTGTACTGAACGCATGGGAAGACCTCATGGCCAGGATCGAGCAGCCCCAGTATGCCGTCAAGATCGCCATGGTAGGCAAGTATGTTAACCTCAGGGAGTCGTACAAGAGCCTGAACGAGGCCCTGTTCCACGGCGGTGTGGCCAACAATGCCGCAGTGGAGATAGACTTTATCAACTCTGATGAGGTCCGTGGAGACGAACTTGCCGCAAGGCTGGGCGAAGTGGACGGACTGATAGTGCCTGGAGGATTTGGAAGCCGGGGGATTCCGGGAAAGCTCGAGGCCATCAATTACGCCAGGGAAAACGGCCTGCCCTTCTTCGGCATATGCCTTGGAATGCAGCTTGCCGTCATTGAGTTTGCCAGGAACAGGGCCGGCCTTTCCATGGCAGACAGCACGGAATTTTCACCGAATACGCCGGATCCCGTGATCTACCTCATGAAGGAATGGTATGATTACCGGACTGATACCATTCAGAAGCGGGACGAACACAGCCAGAAAGGCGGTACAATGAGGCTCGGGGCTTACCCGTGCAGGCTTGTGGACGGCACAAGGGCCTTTGACGCCTACGGGGTGGAGGAGATCTCCGAAAGGCACAGGCACCGCTACGAATTCAACAATTCCTACAGGGATGTCCTTCAGGAGGCAGGCTTGGTGCTCTCGGGCCTGAGCCCCAATGGAGAACTCGTTGAAATAGTGGAGCTAAAGGAGCACCCCTGGTTTCTTGGCTGCCAGTTCCATCCAGAGTTCAAGTCAAAGCCACTGGTCCCTCATCCCCTCTTTGTCTCTTTTATAAATGCCGGGCTCAAGAAGCGTTACGGAGGTTCTTCCTGAAAGCCGAAACCGGGTTTTTCATATGAAAAGTGTAGAAATCGGTGATTTTCACGTGGGTCAGGGTTGCCCGCCCCTCCTGATAGCAGGCCCCTGTGTCCTGGAAGACCTGGAAATCGCTCTCCATATCGGAAGATTCATGAAGGAGGCCGCAAGAAGGCATGGTTTTTCCTTTGTATTCAAGGCTTCATACGACAAGGCCAACAGGACATCTGTAAAGTCCTACCGGGGGCCTGGTATGGAGCGCGGGCTTGAGATCATGGCAGCGGTAAAGAAAGAGCTGGGCTGCCCGGTACTGTCTGATATTCACGATCCCTTCCAGGCGGAACAGGCCGCAGTGGTACTGGATTGCATCCAGATCCCGGCGTTTCTCTGCAGGCAGACCGATCTCCTGCTGGCCGCCGGCAAGACAGGCAGGGTCATCAATATAAAAAAGGGGCAGTTCATGGCCCCGTGGGACATGGTGCATGCGGTGAAAAAGGTCCTTTCTACCGGGAACGACAAGCTGCTCCTTACTGAGAGAGGAGTGTCCTTCGGTTATAACAATCTTGTGGTGGACATGCGCTCCATCCCCATAATGGCGGACCTGGGCTTTCCGGTGGTTTTTGATGCCACCCACAGTGTTCAGCTGCCTGGAGGTGGGGAAGGCTGCTCTGGGGGCCAGCGGCAGTTTGTGCCCCATCTTGCAAGGGCCGCCGTGGCCGCCGGGGCCAGCGGCGTGTTCATGGAGGTCTATCCTGACCCGGACAAGGCCAGGTGTGATGGCCCCAACAGCCTTCCCCTTCACCAGGTGGACGGCCTCCTGGCACAGCTTTCCAGGATTGCCGAGATAGTCTGATGGGGCACCTGCACAAGGATCTCCTCATGTCCAAGGCAGCGGGTATCGAGCTTCTGGTGCTGGACGTGGATGGCGTCATGACAGATGGACGCATCACCTACACCACGGATGGCCAGCAGGTGATGTCCTTTCACGTGCATGACGGCCTTGGCATAAAGCTCTTGTCCGGATGCGGTGTCAGGGTTGCGATTATAAGCGCCAGAAAGGGCCCGGCACTTGAAAGGCGGGCCAGGGAACTCGGCGTGGATCTCCTTTACCAGAACGTCAGGGACAAGCTTGCATGTTTCAGGCAGATACTCAAGGAGCAGGGAATCCCTGCCGAAAAGGTGGCTGCCATTGGAGACGACCTGGTGGACCTGCCTGTTTTGAAGTCGGCGGGCCTTTCTGTTACAGTACAGAATGCGGCCTCCAGCATGTCTGATTATGTGGATTATGTCACGGCCAAGCCGGGTGGGTCAGGGGCCGTAAGGGAGGTCTGCGAGCTTATTCTCAAGGCCAAAAAAGAGTGGGCCCGGTGTTTTGACAGGTTTCTTGGCCCGTCAATCTGACTTTTTCACGGTCCGTGGGTAAAAAGCAAATTTTATGGTCGGTGCTTACGGTCTTGCTGGCCGTCACGGTGTTCAGCTTCTGGCAGGAGGATACCGACAGGGAATTTTTCAGGTCTCCCGATTTCCAGAAGCTGAAGGCGGATCTGGTTCTTTACGACGTGAGATACCGCAGGGACTCCAGGAAAAAGGCCTCCCAGTGGCTGGTCGAGGCCGATACGGCCAGGTTTTACGAGAAGAAGAAGGAGTGCCGGTTCGAAGGTGTGAAGATTGTATTCATGCCCCACAGTCCTGATTCAGTGCGCATTTCCGCCAGAGAAGGTCATTACGATTTTGATCACGGCAGGCTCCAGGTGGCAGGTGACGTGGTAGTGGACGGTTTCAGGGATTATGTCCTCTATTCCAACAGGCTCATATACGACCCTGAAAGCATGACTATAACTGCCCCGGACCAGGCAGAAATGGTGGATGCCAGCGGAAGCAGACTCAAAGGCACATCCATGATATACTATGTCAATGAGAGGCGGCTGACACTTGCCTCTCCGGAAGCCCTGATTTCCGGGGATAAATCCGGCACGAAGTGAAAAGGAGATTGCCGATATGCGTAAAATCACGCCCTTTTTGATATTAACGTCTGTATTTACCGTGCTTTTAATCCTTGGCCTTCCTTTTTCGTCATTTTCAGCCGATAAGAAGACGGGAAAGAAACAGTCCGAGGCCATAAGGATTACCAGTGACAAGATGGAGGTCAAGGACCAGAAGGGGACAGTCGTGTTTTCCGGAAACGTCGTGGCAAAAAAGGGCAACCTTACCATCTATTCCGATTTGCTGGAGGTCTACTATGCCAAAAAAACCGGTCAGAAGGCCGGTTCGGGCCAGCAAGGGGCAAAGAACAAGAGGAAGCTGAAAAAGATCGTTGCAAGGGGGCACCTCCGGATAGTCCAGGGCAAGCGCCGGGCTACCGCCAGGGAAGCGGTCTACTACAAGCCCCAGGAAAAGATAGTGCTCATAAAAGATGCCAGGATCTGGGACGGCAAGAATACCATCAAGGGAGACAAGGTCACCCTGTTTGTGAACGAAAACAGGAGCGTGGTGGAAAGTTCCGGAAAAGACAGGGTTGAGGCGGTGGTCTACTCGGATTGATGGAAACGGTTGCGCAAAAAAGCGTCCTTGAAGCCAGGGGGCTGGTGAAGGTCTACAAGAAGAGAAGGGTCGTGGACGGCGTGGACCTCGAGCTCGAAAACGGTTCAATAGTCGGTCTTCTCGGCCCAAATGGTGCAGGAAAGACCACCACATTTTACATGATAGCAGGGCTCATACGCCCGGATGACGGCAGGGTCCTTTTGGATGGCCAGGATATTACGGATCTTCCCATGCACAAGAGGGCAAGGCTCGGAATAACCTATCTTCCCCAGGAACCATCTGTCTTCAGGAAGCTTACCGTCTCGGACAACATAAGGATAGTCTTCGAGAACCGGAAGCTCACCAGGCAGGAGCAGGAAGATGGAGTCAACCGCCTTCTCGAGGAAATGGGCCTCAAGGCCCTGGCCGGGCAGAAGGCCGAGTCTCTTTCAGGAGGTGAAAGAAGGCGGGTGGAGGTGGCCCGGGCCCTTGCCACTGACCCGAAATTCATATTGCTGGATGAGCCCTTTGCAGGGGTTGATCCCCTGGCAGTGGCTGATATCCAGGAGATTATCAGGGGGCTTAAGGCCAAGAAAATTGGAATTTTCCTCTCGGATCACAACGTGCGGGAAACCTTGACTGTGTGTGACAGCGCATATATTGTAAGTTCAGGGAAGGTAATTGAACATGGCAACCCTGAAAAGATTGCATCAAGCCGCATTGCGCGAAAAATTTATTTGGGAGAAGGCTTTTCACTTTAGGTAGTTATGGCCCTTGAACTTCGACAAAATCTCAAGCTTACTCAACAACTTGTAATGACCCCCCAGTTGCAGCAGGCCATAAAACTGCTGCAGCTATCCCGCCTGGAACTAATAGAAACCATAAATCAGGAATTGGAGGCAAACCCAGTACTGGAAGAGATCAGTACCGGGGAACTTGAACAGTCGTCAGACGGGTCAAGGGAATCCGGAGCCAGGGAAGAAACGGAATGGCCCGAGGATACCGTGCCTGATCTTGCCGCCTCTGATGATGCCAAGATCCCCTGGGAAAAGGAGGCGGTGAAGGAAACAAACTGGCAGGAGGTGTGGGACGACGAATACAGGCGTGCGCTTCCTTCCTATTCTTTCGAGGAAAAAGAGGCCCCGAACTACGAAAACATCGTTGCCTCGGGTTCCGACCTGCCCGATCATCTGATCTGGCAGCTTCAGCTTTCCGACATGGATGACAGGCAGCGTGGCATAGCCCAGCACATCATAGGCAATCTCGACAGGGACGGGTATCTCAAGGCCACGGTTGAAGAGATCGCCCAGGCCAGTTCAGCCCGGGAGGACGAGGTCGAGGCCGTCTTGTCCAGGCTCCAGGAGTTCGATCCCGTGGGCGTGGCTGCCAGGGATCTCAGGGAATGCCTGCTCATACAGATCCGACATCTCGGCCTTACCGATCCACTGGTCCAGGAGCTTGTCTCCGAACACCTTCACCAGGTGGAACTTCACAACTACCAGCAGATAGCAAAGGCAACGGGCAGGAGTGCAGAGGAGGTGGTCCAGGCAATAGAGGTCATAAAAAGCCTCGAACCCAGGCCCGGCCGTGCCTTCAGTTCGGAGGCCACCCAGTATGTGGTGCCTGATATCTATGTCTACAAGGTGGATGATGAATATGTGGTGTCGCTCAACGAGGAGGAGATGCCCAACCTGAGGATCAGCCCTTTTTACAAGGAGGCTGTGAAAAACGGCAAGGCCCCTGACCAGGCAAAAGAGTTCATCCAGGAAAAGATGAAGTCCGCCATCTGGCTCATAAAGAGTATCCACCAGCGGAAAAAGACGATATTCAAGGTAACCCAGTCCATTGTCAAATTTCAGCGGGACTTCCTGGACAAGGGCATTGCCTACTTGAAGCCCCTGGTGCTCCGGGATGTCGCCGAGGACGTGGGTATGCACGAGTCCACCATCAGCCGGGTTACTTCCAACAAGTATGTTCATACTCCCCAGGGGATATTTGAACTCAAGTACTTTTTCAGTACCGGGCTCCCCAGGAGAGACGGTTCCAGGGACGTGGCCTCCCAGAGTGTCAAGGAAAAGATAAAACGGCTCATAGAAACCGAGGATCCTGTAAAACCTTACAGTGACAAACAGATTGTTGAAATACTGGCAAGGGACAATATCAAGATAGCCCGCCGTACCGTTGCAAAGTACAGGGACTTGATGGGTATCCTGCCATCCAGCCGGAGAAAGCGCCCAAAGGTCTGATGTCTTTTATTTCGATACATGGAGGATGTATATGCAGATAAACGTGACTTTCCGTCATACAAAGCCGTCTGAAGATCTGAAAGAGTATGTCAGGGAGAGATACTCCCGATTGATGAAATACAGCGACTCGCCAATGAATATCCACGTTGTACTGTCGGCCGAGAAGTTCAGGAATACCGCGGAGGTGGTGGTATCCGGAGACGGGATCAGGGCTGCGGCAAAGCAGGAGCACGATGACCTCAGGGCCGCAATAGACCTGGTTCTCGACAAGATAGAAAGACAGCTGAAAAAGTTTCGAGAGAAGATAAAGAGCAGGAGGCATTCCGGCAGCAGTGGAGCGGAAAGTCACGGTGCGGAGATCCCGGCTGAAGAGGCTGGCCAGGAACCGGTAATAACCATAACAAAGATTAATCCCAAACCCATGTCCATCGAGGAGGCCGCCGATCAGCTCCAGATAAGCGGCAGCGGTTTTCTTGCATTCCTGAATGCGGATACGAACAGGGTAAACGTGATTTACTGGCGCAAGGATGGTGGTCTGGGACTGCTGGAACCTTGATTCGTGAGGATATTAAATCACCTTTGTGCCCGGGGCATTGACCCTGATTTCCAGGCCTCTTCCAAGGAAGAGGTCCTGAAAAAACTTGCCGAAGAGGCTGTGAAGCTGGCAGAGGGGGTGGATGCCGGACTGGTCTATGACATCCTCAACGAGCGGGAAGAACTTGGCAGTACCGGTATCGGGCAGGGGATTGCAATTCCTCATGGAAAGATTCCCGGGCTCCAGAAACTTTGCATTCTCGTTGCAAGGTGCAAGGATGGAGTGCCCTTTGATGCCTCTGATTCCATGCCCGTCTATATCATAGTGCTGCTCCTGGCCCCGGACGATGCCACCACCACCTATCTAAAGATCCTGGCCCGGGTTTCAAGGGTCCTGAAGATGGAAGGCGTGGTGGAAAGAATAAGAAATGCCGCAGATGCAATGGAGATAAAACAGATAATCGGAGAGGCAGAAAATCATCTCTGATCCAGGACATCCTGGCCTGAATCCCCTGTCCATGGCCCGAGACAACAACAGCTTGAAAAAGAAGATCCAGGTGGTGGTGATAACCGGCATGTCCGGTTCAGGCAAGAGTACCGCCCTAAAGGCCTTCGAGGACATGGGCTACTACTGCGTGGACAATCTGCCCATCACCTTGTTGCCGGAGTTTCTCTCTCTGAGCGAGAAAAGTGCGGAGATCCCAACCAGAATCGCCCTGGTCATGGATGTCAGGGAGAAGGGCTTTCTGGACCAGTACGGTTCCATATTCAGGCAGGTAAAGGATCAGGGCTATCACCTGGAGGTGCTTTTCCTCGGGGCGTCGGACAACGTGCTGGTTCAAAGATTCAGCCAGACAAGGCGCAAGCATCCGCTTCAGAAAAAGGGTGATATCAAGTCTGCCATACAGGAAGAAAGACGAAGGCTCAGGGGCCTCAGGGAATACGCGGACAATTTTATTGATACCTCCAGGAAAAACGTGCACCAGCTCAGGCGCATGGTGCTGGATCTCTATTCTTCAAGGGAAGATCTCGAAAAGCCCCTGATTCACGTGGTATCCTTCGGGTTCAAATACGGGGTCCCGGCCGATGCAGGGCTTGTTTTCGATGTAAGGTTCCTGCCAAATCCCTATTTTGTTCCTGAGCTTCGCCCGTTGAGCGGTCTTGAAGATCCTGTATACGATTTTGTCTTCGAAAAGGAAAATACCAGGGAATTTGTCCGGCGCCTGGAGGACCTGTTCTCCTTTCTCATTCCCCTTTACCAGGAGGAGGGGAAGGTCTACCTGGTAATCGGTATAGGCTGCACCGGCGGAAGGCACAGGAGCGTGTCAGTGGCAAGATGGCTGGGTGAACTGTTTACACGCCAGGGTCAGGAGGTTATTGTCACCCACAGAGATCTGGACAGGGAAGGATAACCATAAATGATCGGAGTCGTAGTAGCTGCACACGGAAACCTGGCACAAGAGCTGGTCCAAACCACGAATTTCATAGTTGGAGACCAGGAAAACCTGCTGGCCCTTTCAATCGATCCCTCAAGGTCCGTGGAAGAGATGCAAGACGAGATAAAACGGGCCATAAAAAAGGTGGACCAGGGGGATGGTGTGCTGCTTTTGGCAGACATGTTTGGAGGCACTCCTGCCAACATGTGCCTTAGTTTCCTTGAAGAGGGAAGAGTCGAGGTGATAACCGGCGCCAACCTTCCCATGCTCATAAGGCTTTCCCAGTGCCGGGACGGTTCCATGGACCTTTATGAAACTGCGGCATCCATTGTGGAGTATGCACAAAAGAGCATAAATCAGGCCGCCCAGATTCTGAAAAAATAATCTCATCAAATACCATGGAGTCAGGCCAGACCCTGACATATATCCGCCCTGAAGGGTGCAGGGGCATCTTCGTCAGAAGGGCATATCCTTCTGACCTCGATGCCATCAGCAGTATTGAAAGCAAGGCCCACCTGCGTCCCTGGTCAAAGAGCGGAATTTATTCAGAGCTGTCGGCAGGTTCTTCCTCTCTCTTCTGGGTCGCCTGCGCCGGAAGGGCCGTTTCAGACATAAGGGGTTATATCTGTTTTCGGATAATCAGGCCCGAAGTCTATATCCTGAATCTTGCCGTAGAGGAAAAATTCAGGCGCAGGGGGCTGGGCCGCTGGCTGCTGTCCCTGAGTATGCGGCTCGGAGTCACCAGGGGGGCTTCACGGGTTGCGCTTGACGTTCATGGGGAAAATGCAGGGGCCATAAAATTTTACAGGAGGTTCGGCTTTAGTTTCACTGATAATTCAGGGAAAAATAAAAAAATTTTTTCGGTCATGGAGATGCATTTGGCTGAAAGTTGTTTAGATTTTAATATTGGATCAAGACGTAATTAAACATAGAAGACTCTCAAGAAGGAGGATGGCCATGGCTATCAAGGTTGGAGTAAACGGTTTTGGAAGAATAGGCAGGAATGTTTTCAGGGCTTCAAAGATGTATCCGGAGTTCAAGGACATTGAAATCGTGGCAGTGAACGATCTTACTGAAAACAGCGTGCTTGCCCACCTGCTGAAATATGATTCCGTTATGGGGCAGTTCAACGCAGACGTAAAGTGGGATGAGGACGGCTTCCTGGTTGACGGGGAACAGATTCACTGTACCGCCATAAGGGAGCCTGCAAAGATTCCCTGGGGTGATTTTGGCGTGGAATACGTGATCGAGGCAACCGGACGTTTCAGGGAGGCAACCCTTGCCCAGGGCCACATAGAGGCCGGTGCCCAGAAGGTCATCATCAGTGCCCCGGCAAAGGGTGAGGACATCACCATCGTAATGGGTGTCAACGAGGATGACTACGACCCGGTCAGGCACAATATCATTTCCAATGCATCCTGCACCACAAACTGCCTGGCCCCAGTGGCCAAGGTCATAATGGACAGGTTCGGCATAATTAGCGGGCTTGTAACCACTGTCCATGCATACACGAATGACCAGCGGCTTCTTGACTTCCCCCACAGTGATCTCAGGCGGGCCAGGGCGGCAGCCGTAAACATGATTCCCACCAAGACCGGTGCCGCGGCAGCCGTGAGCAAGGTGATTCCCGAGCTCCAGGGCAAGTTCGACGGCCTTGCCGTAAGGGTGCCCACCCCGGATGTCTCCCTGGTGGACCTGGTGGTTCACGTGGAAAAGAGCGCCACGGTGCCCGAGGTGAATGAGGCACTCAAGGCAGGGGCCAACAAGTTTCTTGGCTATACGGAAGAACCCCTTGTCTCCAGCGATTTTCTCATGAATCCGCATTCTTCCATAGTGGATGCGCAGTGCACCAGGGTGGTTGAAGACAGGCTCATCAAGGTCATGTCGTGGTATGACAACGAATGGGGTTATTCCAACAGGCTCCTGGACCTCATTCTCTACATGGAAGAAAACAAGGCAGTCTGAAAATGGCGCAGATACTCGAGCAGTCCACGGCCCTGAAGGTCAATCTCAAGGAGACAGAGGTAAAAAAACTCCATATTGCCGAGAAATACCAAGTACTTAGAAAGGCAGTGTCTGATTACAAGGGTGTTTTGAGGGCCGCGGACAGCCTGCTTTTCGAGCTCCATCATCCCTTCAAGAACTGGAGCGCCCTGGTGGGGGATCTCCGGTCCTTCGCCCTCAAGAATTTCAATACCTACATCCGTTCTCCCGAAGGGACCGAGGCCTGCAGGGTCCTGCTTGAAACCTTTCTGGACCTCATCGAAAAGGCCCCCCGGAAAAAGCAGAAACTTGCAGCGGCAGACGGCCTTTTGGCATACATGGAAAAGATCATCCAGGTTACGGATGAGCCGACCCTGCAGAAGCTCCTTCCCGTCTTTTCAGACATATTCAAGGCCCTGAACCAGGTGGACAGGGAGATAGTCGCAGCCATTGCCACAAGCTTTCATCCCCTGGCAAGGCTCATGAAAAGGCTTGCCGACAGGGTGCCTGAAAACGGGGAACACCAGGACCTCTGGCACTGGTGCAAGGAGCTCATGCTCAAGGTGCGCCTTACATCCTACGAGTACTGGCTCGGCATCGAGGGGCCCCAGAAATGGCTGAAACAGAGTCTCAGGAATTACGGCCTTCGTATCGATCCCTCTGATTACCAGAGGATAATGGGGTTGCTGGACCCGGTAAGCCATGACTACTTCGAGGACCTCATAGAACGGGTACACGCCATAGCGTCCGGGAAAAAGGGCAGGCGAGCTGTGCTGGCCCTGGCCGAGCTTCCCGGTTACATGGACATTGTCCGCAAATACAAGGAAATCGCCCAGGAACTGGGCCAGATGCCATGCAGGCTTTCCTTTGAAGACGACAAGGGCAGGGAGGTGGAGGGGATATCCATCTATCTCCTGTTCCTTTTTCACATGGTCGAGATGGAGGGGCTGAACCTCATACACGAGGAGATACTGCGCCAGCTGAACAAGAACCTCCTGTGCCTGGTGAAAACTGCGGACTTTTATGAATTAAGAAAGGTCCTGCCCAGGAGCTTCACGCTCCTGAAACAGCAGGTCGGGCAGTTCCCCCGGACGGCCCTGCAGTGTATAAACGCACTTGGACGCGAGATCCTCCAGAGGGAGAACACAAGGCTGATAGAGCTCTTCCTGGAAGAGGTGGTCAGGTTCGGTTTCCAGACCCCGGGCATCCAGGGCGTTGACATAGAGTGGCACGTTCTCAGCAATCCTGCACATCTCCAGAACATAAGGGCCTGGCTTGACCTGGTGTGTCTGAAGCCCAAGGTCTGCAGCACCCTTCTTTCCGCCCTAACCATAAACCTTCAGCTGGGCGGAACCTGCATCAAGGATACGGATCTCTTCCAGAGGGACATCACCAGGCTGCTGAACAGCGACATAGAGCCCATCTACAACCTGGTAAAGGAATTTGCCAGGACCATCCCGGTCTATTTCAACGAGATAGGTGCCGAGGGCCTTTTGAGGGATGTGTCCACTGAGCTGGACGAGATTTCCCGGAGAAAGGACCTGCTCATACACTTTCTCAGGAAACAGAGCCACGTGGAGAGCAACAACCTCATCGTTGATTTCATCGAGGCGATATTCTGTTTCTGGTATTCCAGGGAAAAGTCCGGGCTTGAGCCCTACCTTGCACCGGAGATCCTGGGGCAGATTCCCACATCCGGGCCTTACGTTGACCACGTGCACAAGATCACAAGATACCTGGCTTCCAGTCTTGGCATGGAACCGTTTGCCAGGAAGCTGGACGTTCTGCTGAACGTTCCGGAAAAGAGGATCAGGGATATCATAGACCAGGTGCCGGACGTGCCGCCCCACGAAAAAAGGCGCGTGGAACTGCTGGTGAAGATGTATCGCCTGGAATACATGAAATACCACCTCGGTGTCCAGGAGATTCGCTATCACCTGGAAGAGGCAAAGAAACTGGGCTTTGAAGGCCTGGACAAGGTGATAGAGATCATAGATTCCACCAATAGCGAACATGCCCTGAAGGTGATTCTGGACGAACTGGAAAACCTGAAATCCATCATACTTTCCAGGGAGAGGTTCGAGGTCCAGGAAAGCATCTACCACAAGAGGCACATTGCCGCCGATATCCCGTCCATGTACGGGAGATACCACGAAAAGAAGTTCGATGCCCTGGGGCTGACCTTCCGCCTGGAAAACCTCGGCAATATCTTTTTCGAGCGGCTGATAGCGGAAATCGAGGTGCCCTTTATCACCAGGGCAACCTTCGTCACCATTTTAAGGCACCTTAAACTCCTCTGGCGCGCAGTCCAGCTTAACGGGGTGTATTCCAAGAAATTTTCCACTTACCTGACCCTCCTGGAAAAGTCCCTGGGAGTGAGGCGATTTTCCTTCACCCAGTACCTTGACATAGTAAAGGGCCTTTCAGAAGGTGTTAAGGACATGATATATGTCTATTACCTGAGCCCTCACGAGGACAACCTGAACGAGATCATACGTCAGCTCTGGCCTGACAAGATACTTCCCAAGTACAAGGCTGCCATGCACGAAGGCGCATCCCTTACCGACGTGGTCCATCACGTTTCGGAGTCGTTCCTGAGAGGGCTTATCTCCTCCACCTTCGGCCTTCAACACCTTGACAACTTCATTGCAAGGCTTTACCAGGTGCTCCGGGAACAGAGGGAATTCCTCGAGCCCAGGGAGCTGGACATGCTGCTGAGCTACGACCCTGGCCAGGACCTTTGTTCCATATACAAGCCGGACAAGTCCACCGGGAACCTGATACAGCTCGGCAACAAGGGCTACAACCTGCTGCTGCTTGCCCAGGAAGGCCTGCCGGTTCCACCTGCAATAGTGGTGACCACGGAGGTCTTCAGGTACTACTCGCTCTTTTACAAGCTTCCTGGCGCATACCGCAATTTCAGGCGGCAGGTGCGCCACGGGATAAGGGAGATTGAGGAAAGATGCGGATCGAGTTTTGGCCATAGGGACAACCCCCTTCTGCTTTCAGTCCGGAGCGGGGCGGCCATTTCCATGCCGGGAATGATGTCCACCATCATAAACGTCGGCATAAACCCGGAGATCACCCATGGGCTGGCAGAAAAGACCGGAAACGCCTGGTTTGCCTGGGACAACTACCGGCGGTTCATACAGTCATGGGCCATGTCCCACGGGCTTGAAAGGGAGGTCTTCAGCTCCCTCATGGAGGCCCAGAAGCTCAAATGTGGCGTGAGGAAAAAGCGCGAATTCAGCGGAGACCAAATGAAGGAACTGGCCCTCAATTACCGGGAGGCAGTGATTGAAAGGGGGATACCCGTGGAGGATGACCCCTTTGAGCAGCTGCTTGCCTCCATCAGGCTGGTGCTCCAGTCCTGGAAGTCTGAAAAGGCAAAGGCCTACCGGGAGATAATGGAGATATCCGACCACTGGGGAACTGCAGTAATCGTCCAGGCCATGGCCTTCGGAAACCTTTCATCCTCTTCCGGTACCGGTGTTGTGTTTACTGCCAACCCGCACAAGAAACTGGACCGGATCAGCCTGTGGGGAGACTATACCGTGGGAAACCAGGGCGAGGATATCGTAAGCGGCCTGGTGGCTACCAACCCCATCTCCGTGGAACAGAGCGAATCCATTGGAGTGCCTCTTGAAGAGAGCATGGAAAAACGCTTTCCGGACATCTACAGGGCCCTGCTTGACTGGGTGAAGTATTTGATCTTCGACAAGAAATGGACTCCACAGGAGATAGAGTTCACCTTTGAGGGAGAGGAAGGCTCCCAGCTCTACATCCTCCAGACCAGAGACATGGTCACCAAGAGGAGGCGCAGGGTGAGCGTGTTCGTCCCGTCCGAGGAGCTGGAAAGAAGTTATGTTTCCAGGGGGATAGGAGTAAGCGGCGGAGCGCTCAGCGGAAAGGCCGTCTTCACCCTGGAGGAAATAGAAGAAATAAGACAAAGGGAGCCGGATACCAAGCTGATACTGGTGCGTTCCGATACCGTGCCCGATGATATCAGGGGTATTTCCGCAGCAGACGGGATACTTACTGCCAAGGGCGGCCAGACCTCCCATGCCTCCATAGTGGCATTCAGGCTTGACAAGACCTGTGTTGTGGGGTGTGAGCAGATGAAGGTGTACGAGCTTGAGGGTAAGGCCGAGGTACAGGGCCACGTTATCCGGTCAGGCGATTATGTAAGTATCGACGGCCGGAACGGTTTTGTCTACCTTGGCCGCCACGAGACGAGAATGGAGGAGGATGCATCCCTGGTGTAAAAGATGCAGCCGGCGTATGGACACATAAGGCTGGTGATAATAGAGTAATAAATATAACAAGGGTATTGTTTTAGGCCACTGTTTTACATGTAGTAATGAATCCTCTGGGGCCCGGCGCTCGTCGATTGCCCATAGGTCCCAAGGACGTAAAATTTTAAAAAATAAAAAATTGGAGGTGCCCACATGTCTGTTTCCACCAATGAAACCCGCCCAATGAAACTTGGCATAAACGGTCTTGGACGCATAGGCAAGCTGAGCCTGTGGTATCACGTCAGCAACAGGACCTTTTCCGAGATAGTCGTCAATATAGGCCGGCAGGTAGGCCGAGGGCTTCAGGACATAGCGGCCTCCATAGAAAGGGACAGCACCTACGGCAGACTTGGCGCCTACCTTTACGGGCACAAGTGCCCGAGGGTGATAGAAAATCTGGATGAGGCCAAAGGCACCATGACTGTTGATGGCGTGCCGGTAACTATTCTCAGGGAAAGCCGGGATCCGAAGGGAATCGACTGGCAGGGGCACGGCATCCGGCTGGTGGTGGATACCACGGGTGTTTTCAGGGACCCCACTGTTTCAGGAGATCATGCAAGGGGCAGCCTCAGGGGGCATCTCGAGGCAGGTGCTGAAAAGGTAATCCTTTCTGCTCCCTTCAAGATAGGGGACAAGGCGGCTGAAATGCCGGATGACGCAGTAACAACAGTCATGGGCATAAACGAGGATGATTACATCCCTGAAAGACACAAGCTCATCTCGGCGGCATCCTGTACCACCACCTGTCTTTCCTTCATGGTAAAGCCCATACTGGATCATTTCGGCGCCACCAATATCCTCTCTGCTTCCATGGTGACGGTTCATGCGGCCACGGGCAGCCAGCAGGTGCTGGACAGGCTGCCCAAAACCGGGGCCAAGGACCTCAGGAAGAACAGGAGCATTTTCAACAACATCATACTCACCACCACGGGGGCGGCAAAGGCCCTGGGGCTGGTGATTCCGGAGATGAAAAATATCGGTTTCATTGCAGAATCGGTCCGCATTCCCACCAATACCGGCTCCCTGATCGTACTTGTCATGACCATCCAGGACGAGAGCCTTGAAAACCCCATAAACAGGGAGCTTATAAACGGTATCTACAAAAAGGCAGCCGAGGGTCCAATGAAGGGCAGGCTTATGTTTACCGAAGAGCAGCATGTTTCAAGCGACATCATAGGCATGCCGGCTGCGGCCGCCATTATCGAGGGAACCGAGACCCATACGCGCACAGCCACCATCCAGATAGATCCCAGAAAGGCATGCCGGGGGCTGGACAAGTCCACCACCATTATATGCGATACCATTACCATACCCATTACCAAGATGGTGGTTTACGGCTGGTATGACAACGAGCTTGGCAGCTACACCAATCTCCTGGGAGAAAGGACTACCTCCATTGCCGACTCGATGATGTAGAAAAATCTTTTACAGGAAATCTTTAGCTAACGGGGGGATGGCCATGGATATGTTAAGTATGTTAACAATCATGTTTGGAATGGTATCCGTAATGGCAGCTGCCTATACTGTGGGTTACATGCATGGCAGACATAGCCGTTAGTAATGTCGCGTCTTTGGTAGGGAGGTGGCCATGATCAAGTATATTGATGAAATCGATGTCTCAAAAAGTAGGGTATTCCTGCGGGTGGATTTTAATGTCCCCCTGGATGAACAGTGCAGGATAACCGATGATCACAGGATAAGGGCAGCACTTCCTTCAATAAGGTATTCGTTGGAAAAAGGTGCCTCACTGATAGTGGCTTCACACCTTGGAAGGCCCAAGGGGAAAAGGGTTCCCGAGATGAGCCTGGCCCCGGTTGCAGAAAGGCTCTCAAGGCTCATTGACCTCAAGGTCGATATGGCCCCAGACTGCATAGGGCCGGAGGTGGAAAAGATGGCCGGAGCCCTTGGGCCAGGCCAGGTGCTTCTTCTTGAAAATTTGAGATACCACAAGGAGGAACAGGCCAACGATCCCGGTTTTGCAAGGGCCCTGGCCTCTCTTGCAGATGTGTATGTAAATGATGCCTTTGCGGTCTCCCACAGGGCCCATGCCTCGGTGGTGGGTGTGCCCTCCTTTGTAGAGGTGTGCGGGGCAGGTTTCCTTCTCAAGAACGAGATCACCTATTTTGAAAAGGCCATGAAGGATCCCGAGCGTCCCCTTCTTGCAATCCTCGGAGGGGCCAAGGTGTCGAGCAAGCTTGGTGCCATTGAAAACATCCTCCCCAGGGTGGACAAGCTGATAATAGGAGGGGCCATGGCCAATACGTTCCTTTTGGCCTGGGGGTTGAAGGTGGGAAAATCGCTCACTGAGCCCGATCTTGTGGAAACGGCCAAGGCGATAATGGAGCAGGCACGAAAGTCCGGAACAGATTTCCTGCTTCCCACGGACTGCGTGGTTGCCGAAAGTCTTTCTGCAGATGCACGGGTGCAGGTGGTAAAGGCGGACAAAGTCCCGGATGACATGATGATAGTTGACATCGGCCCTGATACACTGGAAGCCTTCAAGGCGGCGGTTTCAGATTCTGCTACAATCGTATGGAACGGACCCATGGGGGCCTTTGAGATAGAGCCTTTTTCCAGGGGGACCATGGAGCTTGCCCATGCAGTCGGCGCAAGCCCGGCCCTGAGCATAATTGGAGGAGGGGACACGGATCTTGCAATCCACAGGGCAGGGGAGGCGGATAATGTCTCCTATATGTCCACTGGTGGAGGTGCATTTTTGATGCTGCTGGAAGGCAAGGACCTTCCAGGTTTCAAGGCCCTTGAAGAGTGCGGAAGCAAATAAACGGGAGACAGGAAAAATCATGAATGACAGGACCCCGATTCTGGCGGCAAACTGGAAGATGTATAAGACAATTGAGGAGATGGAGGACTTTTTTTCCTCATTTCTGCCCATGATTAAAGATACTGCCGGCAGACAGATAGTCATAGCCCCATCCTTCGTGGGCTTGAGGGATGCATGCAGGCTTACGTCCGGCACCAGGGTGGAAATTGCAGCCCAGAACATGTATTTCGAGGAACAGGGTGCCTTTACCGGCGAGATTTCCCCATTGATGATCCGTTCTGCCGGGGCTGGCATCGTGATAATAGGCCACTCGGAACGAAGACACATATTCGGAGAGGGCCATGAGCTCATCTCAAAAAAGGTGAAGTCTGGCGTGGATCACAGGCTTCATGTGATCCTTTGTATCGGAGAGACACTGGAAGAGAGGGATGAAGACCGGACAGCCGAGGTCCTTTCCCGGCAGTTGTCCTCGGGGCTGGAGCTTGTTGCTGCCGAAGATTTTAAATATATTTCAATAGCATACGAGCCCGTTTGGGCCATTGGTACTGGTAAGACTGCATCTGTGGAACAGATTCAGGAGGCACATGCTTTTGTGCGCCAGGCCCTGGCCAAACGTTCTGGAGAATCTGTTGCAGAACAAACAAGAATATTGTATGGTGGCTCGGTCAAACCCGGAAACGTCAGGCAGATAATGGAACTTGAAGACGTGGACGGAGCTCTGGTAGGCGGTGCCTCCCTGGAGCCGGAAAGTTTTGCCAGGATCGTAAAATTTGAGGAAAACTGAATAGGTAATCAAGTTAATGTATACGTTTTTAGTGGTCGTCCACGTAATCACTTGTACCGTGCTGGTAATCACGGTGCTGCTGCAGCAGGGCAAAGGCGCTGAAATTGGCGCGGTATTCGGCTCCAGTGAGGCCGTTTTCGGCAGCACAGGGCCTGCCACCCTGCTAAGCAAGGTGACCACGGTTAGTGCCGTGGTATTCATGCTGACTTCCCTTTCCCTGACGTACCTGTCCATTCATTCCAGGGGGGAGTCGGTTATGCGAAAGGTGCAGCAGGCGCCGGTGGTACCGGCACAGATGCCGTCCATGCCTGCAGCGCCTGGTGCTGACCAGGAGGCCGGGAAGGCCCCTGTGGCCGCCCAGCAGCAACCCGCCGCTCCGGTAGCCAACACCGAAGCAAAGGTTCAGGGTCATAACGGTCAGGCCGCGCCTCAGCCAGAAAAGGCCGGTTCATCTTCGGCCTCCAATGCCGCTCCGGATTCAAAGCCGCCACCAGCAGGAGCGGGTTCCGCAGCAGGTGAAAAACCGGCTGCAAAGCCAAACAAGTAAAATATCCATCCATGTGCCGAAGTGGTGGAATTGGTAGACACGCTATCTTGAGGGGGTAGTGGGCAACCGCCCGTGGGGGTTCGACTCCCCCCTTCGGCACCATTTTTTAAACCTTTTTAAGAGCGATTGATTAATTATTCCTCTTGACAATTTTCGCTGCAGGGAATATAAGATATGTGTCATTTCTGAGCGCAGATTCATTTTAAACCTTAATGAATGAGAATTCATTTAGATAACCCGGGTAGTAGGCTCGAAAAATCAAAAAAATTATTAAGAAAGGAGATTTAGGGCAATGGCTTTAGTTAATCCACACGGTTCACAAAAGAAGCTCATGCCGCTTCTCTTGAAAGGTGCTGAAAGAGAAGACGAAATTGGGCGCGCAAAAGACTATAAGAGGCTGAATATCTCATCCAGAGAATCAGGCGATATCCTCATGCTGGGCATGGGCGCGTTTACCCCGCTGAACGGCTTCATGGTAAGGGAAGATTATGACGGCGTAGTAGAGGACATGAAACTGCGCAAGGTGGACCCGGGCACAATGTGGCCTCTGCCTGTTACCCTGTCGGTTGATGAAGATACCAGGAAGACCATTGATGTAGGTGACAAGGTAGCCCTTCATGACAGCGAGACCGGCGAACTCATGGCAACCATGGAAATCCAGGATATCTGGGAGCCGGACAAGAGGAAGGAATGCGAGCTTTGCTTCAAGGGTGACGGCCCGGATTCTGAGAAGTTCTGGGAAGTGGCAGAGGAAGACCACCCAGGCGTACAGCAGGTCCTGAATTCCGGTAAATACTACGTGGGCGGTCCGATTAAGACCTTGTCCGAGAAGGATTTCAAGCAGCAGTACGGCGATGCCTACATGCATCCTGAAGTATCCAGGAAGATCTTCGAAGACAGGGGCTGGAGCACTGTTGCGGCATTCCAGACCAGGAATCCCATTCACCGCTCCCACGAGTTCCTGACAAAGATAGCCCAGGAAGTTCTTGATGGCGTATTCATTCACGCCCTGGTCGGCAAGCTGAAACCCGGCGACATCCCCGGAGACTGGAGGATGAGGTGCTACAAGGCACTCCTGGACAACTACTACAATATGGAGCGCACGGTGCTGGGCGTTTATCCGCTTGAGATGCGCTACGGCGGCCCCAAGGAAGCACTTCTCCACGGAATTTTCCGCCAGAACCACGGATGTTCTCACCTGATCATCGGCCGTGACCATGCAGGTGTTGGCGACTTTTACGGCCTGTTCGAGGCCCAGGAAATCTACGACAAGCTGTGGGATGGCGCACTCGAGCTCCAGCCCCTCAAGATTGACTGGACATTCTGGTGTCACAAGTGCGGAGGCATGGCTTCACTCAAGACCTGCCCCCACGACAAGGAAGACAGGGTTGTGGTCAGCGGCACCAAGTTCCGCCGCCTCATGAGTGAAGGCAAAATCGATGAGGTTCCGCCTGAATTCTCAAGGCCCGAGGTACTTGCAATACTGGCAGAGTACTATTCGAATCCGGAAGCAAGAGCTGTTAAGATCAAGAAGGGTGCATTTGAAGACCTGAAGTAGAAATTGAATTTCAAAGCGTAA
>CAYZJS010000037.1:0-22105 GCA_964478865.1 uncultured Thermodesulfatator sp. | reverse complement strand
AATAAGGGAGCAGGTTGCGAAAGAAAAAGGAACCCTCTTTTACCTGAAACCAGGACAAGCTCCGGCTGAACCAAGGGCCACAAAAGGCAAATTAAACGAAACGGGCAAGAAGAGGGAAAAGGTAGCGACCCTGGCGGTTTTGTCCTCGGGAAACAAAAAGCACGAGTAACCCTCTGGTTGGATTCCCGGACCCTTCAAAGCGGCATTCCCCAACTCACATTTAACAGTTGGCCTCGGGTCATACACCTAAAAGTCCTGTTTTCATCCACCAAAGTGGGGTTATTCGGGGTGTTTTGTTGATTCATTGTAGATTTAGAGTGTTGGTTTCAGAAAGGTGGTGCCAAGAGCTGCCAACGCGCCAGCATCTCGTTGATTTTACATAATAATTTTCATCAACTTCAAAGATGAGCTTGGAGTTATGCCAGAGGTCCTATATACCTTCTTTGAACAGGAGGTGAGCACCATGATTTCCAGGGAAGAATACATGGACATTATTTCAGTACACGGGCATGGTTTGAGGTGGACGAACCAGTAAAACCTGCGTGCCAGGACCCGCCGATTATTCCACCTGTGGGAAACCGTGACAGTCTTCGACTTTTTCTGTTCAGGAAATGCAATCCAAAAGACCTTTGGCGCCGTAGGCTACAAAAAGGCCAAAAAGGAAGCTCATCAAGGTGCCTATTATTATATATTCTGCCTCCATGCGGTTTTCCCGGTCTTTGATTTCTCCGAAGCGCAGTATTGATTTTGCGGCAATCAAAAAACCTATTGCCCCGGGCTGTCCGGCCAGGATGAACAAAAAAATCAAGGCGCGCTCCAGCTGTCCTATTGTGCGTCCACCATTGAACAAACCTTTAACAGGCTCAAGACCGGCCTCTTTTAGCTGCATAAGATAGGGCCTTACGGCCATCTCCAGTACAATGGCCCCTGCCCTGGCAGCCAACACCAGTCCAAAAACATAAACCAGGAACCTGAAATATCCATCTCCAATAAAATGGGCCCACCATCCCGGGCCCTTCTCTCCTGCATAAAGAGCCAGTGACCAGATAACCAGGACATGCACCGCCTGATCCATAAAAAAGACGGGCAATTCATGGCCCCTTACCCTCCTTGTCCAGAGCACCTTGATGCCATCAATCAGTGCATGGCTAACGAAAATCAGGACTGGAAGCTGCCAGTTTTTCCAAAAGCCACACAAAACATAGCTGATGGCACTTACAGTGGCGGCATGCTTTACAAGCACGGGGATCCGGTCCTTGTTGAGGACGTCTTTTCTTGTTTGGAAAAGAAAATCTCCTGCCACGTGTGCTGCGAGAAGACTTATAAAGATCTTTATCGAAAAAATATGTGAAAGCATCTGTCAAGGCAGCCCGATTTAACAAGGCTTTAAACTTGTTTTGAAGTTTTTAAGTTTTACGGCTTGTTTTTAGCAAATCCTTACAAGTTCCTTTTCCACAAAGGAAATACCATGAAGCAAAGAATGCCAGCCGGCTTTTGTCAAATGCTGGGCAACGGCCTGCTGAGAAATGGGACCATCGGGCCAGCCCCTGCCTATTTCTTCCTGGTTTTTTCCTTCCAGGGCAGCCAAAACTGCCTGGGCCTGTTTGGGTGTCCACTTCATGACCAAGGCATCCATCAAACAGACAACGGTCTTGACTGCCAGGCTGACCTGTTCATCGGTTCCTTCAGGAAAGGCAAAGGTCATTCGATAATAACCTTTGAGGGTTTCCAGGGCCCTTCCGGACAGGCGAAAGGCCTCGCCGTCTCCTTTTGAGACCCGATCCCCTGGTACAAAATCAACGCTCCCGACTCCAATGGCAAGCCTGGTATCAACCCTTTTCGGTGCCATCTTGGCCATCAAAAATGCCCGGAAGTAGAGGGCTGCATTGAGGGCCTTTTCCGGTCTAGCAACCAGTAACTGCCAGCTATCTCCCCGAAATATATCCACTTCAAGGGGAACCGCGTCCCTTAGAAAGGAACGCAGGGCACTTGATGCCCCTTGCATCACGCCTAAAAGCCTCTTTCTGTCAGGCGAAGCCATCCTTGAAGAACCTATTATGTCTCCAGTGACAACAGCGTAGAGCCTGCCCATTTCTATTTTCATGAAAGATGCCCCCAAATCCACAAGCCCGAGAACTTTTATTTATATAAAACAAGTTTTATAACTTGTAAAGAGGAGGAAGGCAAATACCCATGCCGGCCTGCTTGACCGCCTTTTTTGGGCAGGTTCCGGTTACTTCGCACTTCGCCCTTGAATAAAATTTCCGATCTTTTTAGATACCCCGAAAAAATAGCCGGGGTTTAACGTGAGCCAGAAAAGAAAAGTGCCCGTTGATGTGAAAAACATATCGGAGGTCCTGGAGATATTATCCCAGGAGATCAAGGGCGCTCAAACGCCTTTGATGGAATTTGAAAGGGTACAAACCAGGGATCCCTTCAAGATCCTCGTAGCCACCATTTTGTCGTCTCGGACAAGGGACGAAGTCACTTCCAAGGCGGCCAGGCGGCTTTTTTCCAGGGCCGACAGCGTACATGGGCTTGCCCGCCTAAATGCCGGGGAAATTGAAAGGCTGATTTATCCTGTTGGATTCTACAAAAACAAGGCAAAGTTCCTTGCTGCCCTGCCCGGGGCCCTTGAGCCATTTGGCGGCCGCGTCCCTGACACCATGAAGGAGTTATTGGCCTTGCCGGGAGTCGGCCGAAAAACAGCAAACCTCGTCCTCTCCAGGGCCTTTGGCAAACATGCCATCTGTGTGGATACCCACGTTCACAGGCTTGCGAATATGTGGGGCTGGGTCGAAACAAAAAGTCCGACAGAGACTGAACAGGAACTAAAACGGCTTGTTCCCGAAAAACTTTGGTCCAAGATAAACTCCATTCTTGTCTCTTTCGGACAGAGCATTTGCAGGCCTGTGGCGCCGAAATGCAACAGCTGCCCCCTAAAAGGATTGTGCCCCGGGGAGGGGTCTTGATGGTTAAGGCGCATTCCACGGCAAATCCGTCACCTGTTCCATACGAAGTCTGCCGCCCTGCCGCATGAGATAGCAGCGCCGGATAATCCGGGTGTTTTTTTCTTCCCTTGTGAGCATGGTGCCCTTTTCCTTGGTGCGTTTCTTTCTGCAGGCAAAAGAAAACAATTGCCACGCAAGCAGGTTTGACATAGAATTATTTCATAAAATACCATTTGAGCTATCTCTAAAAATCGGGGATTCTGTTCAAGCACAGGGCACGCGAAAAAAATGGCCGGAGACATTTTTTTGATATTTCGGGGACTGTTTTTCGGGGTCAACGCCGTCACTAGGCAAAAGGAGGGTTTCCAGAGATTGCCTCTGGTTGTTTCCGGTGCCGTGAGCACACCCTTTGAAGAGCATGCAGGCAGTGCACAGGAGAAACCATGAGCAAAAATATAGTCATATTTTCCGACGGGACCTGTAACGAGAGCGACAAGGGTTATCCGACCAACGTGTTAAAGCTGTACCAGGCGGTGGAGAGACGAACCGTGCGCCAGGTTGCCTTTTACGATCCAGGGGTGGGGACCGACATCTTCAAGATCACGGGAGCTGCATTCGGCGTTGGGATATCCGCCAATATCAGGCAGTGTTACGAATTCCTAATAGATTTCTACCGCCCCGGGGACAGGATATACCTTTTCGGCTTCAGCCGGGGCGCCTTTACTGTCAGGAGCCTGGCCGGCATGATCCACAAGACCGGCATCCTGAAACGCATCAACAGGGCCCGAATCAACCGGGCATTCAAGATCTACAAGGGAAAAGACAACCAGGAAGAGGCCGAAAGGTTTATCCGCAAGTATTGCTGGCAGGAAGGCGGAGATGGCAGGCCGCCGGCAGTGTATTTCATAGGCGTGTGGGATACGGTAAGCGCCCTGGGGGTGCCTTTTGCCGCAGTGAAGTCCCTGAATCCGTTTTCCGCACGCTGGTACGGCTTCCACGACGCCAGGCTGCACAGGGAGGTAAGATACGGCTACCAGGCCCTATCAATAGACGACCAGAGAAAGGTCTTCAAGCCGGAGATCTGGGATGAATCGAACATCCCCCAGGGCCAGACAATGGAACAGGTCTGGTTTGCAGGGGTCCACTCCAACGTGGGCGGCGGTTACAGGAGAACCGGACTTTCAGACATCACGCTCCGGTGGATGATAGACCGCTCCACGGATGCAGGCCTGCTTTTCTGGGATGACTATGGCAGAAGGGTGCTCATGCTCCCGAACCCGCACGGCAAGCTGTACGATTCGCGAAGCGGGCTCGGAAGGGTCTACATAAAGGCGGTGAGAAAGATTCCTGCAAATGCAAAGATCCACCACACCGTATTTGAACGCATGGAAAACCCTGAAAACCTGTACCATCCTGAAAACATTCCTGACATCCACACTGTCGTCTACAAGTGATGGCGTGGTAAAAATGGCGAAAGGGGGCCGGGGCACTGTGGGACATATTGCGGAGATAAAGGCCAGGTGCAAATGGAACCAGGCAGGGCACACCAGGCTGGAAAAGGGCAGGGCTTACCGCCTGCATGTCAGGGGGACCTGGAAGGATGCCTTTATTGAAACCGACGCCAGGGGTTACGGCAGTGCCAGCAGCAAGGTTCCGTGGCTCCTGCGGCCGCTGCTTTGCCTGGCAGAAAGCTGGCGGCGTATCCCGGAGGCGGACTGGTTTTCACTTATAGGCACCGTGGACAAGGACCTGGGAACCGCCATGGACATAGGCGGCATGCTGAAAGACCTCGATAACGGCACCGGAGCCGTTATCACGCCTGGCAAGACGGGACATCTTTATTGTTTCGCAAACGATCTGCCCTTCATGTACTGGAACAACTCCGGGGCCATCCTTCTAAGCATTACCCCGGTCGAGGCCTGAAAGAGCCCCGGCAGGCCCGGCGACATTCCTCCAGGCCACCTCAAAAAAATTGCCATCTTTCATGGTAACGACGTTACCCTACCCGTCACCTGCAGGCATGGAGCACTATCCTTGCACAGGCCAGGGCGTCCGCCAGGGCCTCGTGGTGGTTGTCAAGCTCGATGCCAAGCCTCCTGCACACGTCAGGCAGCCTGGTGGGATATATACCAAGCTCCTTTCTTGCAAGCTGCATGGTGCACCTGAAGCTTACGGGGGGCGGCTCGATCTGGTAATACTTGCAGGTATTAAAAAGCACCGACCGGTCGAAGGGCGCATTGTGGGCTGCCAGGAACTCGCCAGCGGTGATCAGGGGCTCGATATCAGGCCAGATATCCCTGAAGGTCGGCGCATCCCTGACATCATCCCAGGTGATGCCGTGGATGTGGGTGAACCTGAACCATTTGTCAGGCGGCCTTATGAGCGAGACCTTCCTTTCAACTATCCGGCTGCCTTCAACCCGCACCAGGCCTATTGCACAGGCGCTGTGCCTGTAATGATTTGCCGTCTCGAAATCTATTGCCGTAAAATTCATCTTAAATCTTCTTGTATCTCCAAAATCAGGCCCGGTTTATCCTGGCCCTCACGAATTCCATCAGCTGATCCTCGTCCAGGTCCTTGATTCTGATCACAAGCCTTTCAAGGGGATCGTTTATTACATAACCGTCCCTGGTCTTCCTGATCTTGTCCTCCTCGGAAAGGATCTTTATGGCGCTCTGAAGGCTGCCCTGGGCCATGCGGCAGGATTTTACCATGAAGTCCCTTGAAAACACCTTTTTTACAGGTTCATTTTCCGAAATGGCAAGGAGCACCTTCCTTGCACCCAGAGGCAGGCGGCTGTTCAGGGCCTCGTAGTAGTCGCGCTGGTTAAGGATTATCCTGACTGCCACATCTACCCATGTGTCCAGAGGCTCGGCCTTTTTTGAGCGTTCCTCCAGGGCCCACAGCTCAGACCAGAACCAGTTTATGGCATAGGGATGGCCGCCGAAAAGCCTGTAGACACCCCTTATCCTTTTATCCTGGAGGCCGATGCCAAGGCTGGCCATGAACTGCTCCCTGACAAAATCTGCCACCTCGCCCTCTGGCAGCACGTCCAGCCCCATGGGGGTCACGCTCTTGAAAAAGGCGGACGACTCCTGGTAAATCATCATCTCCAGCAGGTGTTTTTCAGAACCCAGCAAAAAAGGCACAAATTCCATGCCTCTTTCCTGGAAGGCGGAGCGAAAAAGCCACTCGAGCCGCCCCCTGGGATCTATCCGCCTGATATTCTGGAATTCGTCAAGCACCATGCAAAGCCGCACGCCCTTTCCGGCGCGTTCCGGGACAGATACCAGTTCTTCAAGGATATTCCTGAGCCTTTCCAACTCATCTGTGGGGCGCGAAAAATCAAAACCAAGGGCCGGCTGGCTGGTGACGGGGTCGAAGGAAAGCTGTGGCCTCAGGCGGGATACGGTCTTCAGCTCCCGGATTATCCGCCTCCATCTCCCCTGTGCCGAATACAGGCCCCTTTCCAGTTCCCTGGCCAGGGAATCAACGGAAAAGCACCTGGAAAGATCAAGGCGCATGGTAAGCCAGCCCTGCTCCTCGAGGCGGCCGAGGACCTGGTTGACCAGGGAGGTCTTTCCAAAACGCCTTATAGAAAGGATACACACGGCCTCGGACCTGGAAGCCGCCCCCTGCAGCTGCTCTACTTCCTTTTTCCTGTCACAAAAGGGCTCACCATACTTGATGGGCCGTTGGACCACGAATGGGTTCTGATACATGTGCCTCTGAAATTATTAGTTCAAAATTATGCTTCTAGCGTAATTTAAACAACATAAAATGTCAAACCCTCCCCCCTTCATATTGACAAAAACCATCTAATGGTATCATAATATTTATATATGAAATTTATACCCTGTTCAATTTTTAACTTGAAGGCTCTGAAGGTGTTCAACAGCCGGATCATGTGGGCTTGAACCCTTGACGGCAGATCATGGGGAGGTGGCGAGATGAAAAACACATTCAGCGGACTTTCTGCCTTTTCATTGGTCTTCCTGGCCTGGTCAACCACTGCTTTTGCTGCAAACCATACAGGAATGTGGTGGGACCCGGCAAAGGAGGGCACGGGAGTTTACATAGAACACCTGGAAGAAGGCAACTGCATTTGCGGTGCCTGGTATCTCTACGATGAGAACGGCCTGCCTTTCTGGATCACCTTTTGGGGCACCCTGGCGGGAAACAGCGCCACGGTGGATCTGTATTCTTTTACCGGTCCGCCCCTTGGCGGCCCGTGGGATGTTTCAAGCATCCATTCCTTCAGGGAAGGAAGCGCCACCTTTGATTTCAATACCGACTCGAGCATTACCATGACATTTAATGTAAGGAACCATGCCGGGCGCCTTGACCTGGTCCGCTTTTCCCTTGCCATATGTCCCGGCTGGCTCTGGTGGGACCCGGAAAAACCAGGTCAGGGAGTGGTATTTTTCCCAATGGGAGAAATAGGTGAAAACGAGGAGATCGCTATTGCCTGGTACGTGTACGATTCAACGGGAAATCCCGTATGGTACACGGCCCTTGGACCGGCCAGGGAAAAGAATCTGCCTGCAAACCAGTTCTCGGGACCCCGCCTCGGAGAGCCATGGGACAACTCGAAGCTCAAAAGCCGGACGGTGGGGACAATAGGAATGGAAAATATCACCGGCCCCCAGCTCACCAACCAGGGACTGGAGATGCTTGAATCATTGACAAACATCATGAGCTATTCCATCCAGGAAGTTTCCGGGACCTTGACAATCGAACCCTTCTGGTGCGAGTCGTTATGTAAGTAATATCGGCCCTGCCAGCCTTTCAGGGCATGGCGAACTCTCAAGGGGCCAGCCGCTTTTTTAATCGTGCCCCGGATTTCATTCATGCCAGCCCGGGCATGAATTGAGGTTCTTTGTCCATGTAGGTCCATGCCTGTCCGTGGCCAAATCAAGGTTTTTCAAGTAGGTTATACAACAACGAAAGTTGAGGAAAAAACGTGACTCCTCACAGGGTTTTCTTTTTGGAATAACAGGAATCAAACCTGATCCGCCTGGAGGCCGAGATGAAAAAACTTGATGTTAAGGCACTGGCATTGGCCCTGGGGATTACCTGGGCCCTGGGAGTCCTTCTGGCCGGATGGGTTGCTCCAACCGGCTGGTGCGACGGGTTTGTCAGGGTAATGGGTTCAGTCTATCTGGGATATGAACCCGGGTTTACAGGAGGCCTGATAGGAGGGATTTGGGCCTTTTTTGACGGTGCCATCGGCGGTATGGTAATCGCCCTGGTCTATAACCTTTTTGCAAAGAGCGGGAAAGACTCCCGATAAACAACGAAAGAATGCTTTTGTTTTTTTATGTTCCACGGGAAACACTGCATAGGGCAAAAAGGGCTTTCTTCCTCCGGGCTGGATGCATGGGCATGGAAAGGCGCAGCGTGCCTGGAGCGCGTGCATATTTTCCGCCCGGCACAGGGGGCCGGTCAGGAACAGGCGGTTAGTCTTTAGGCGAGGCAGATGACAGGCTACATACACATTCACCAGGGCAACAGGCTGGAGGAACTTGCAACCGGCCTGGGGGAGCTGCTGCAGAAAAGGCGCAGGCAGAACTTCAGCCTTGAGCCTGACGTCATCCTGGTGAACAACTTCGAGATGGCCCAGTGGCTTTCCATCCATATCGCACAGGAACAGGGCATCTGTGCGAACGTGCAGTTCAGGCTCACCGGCTCCTTTGCATGGGACCTTGCAGGAGGGCTCATGGAGGATGACCCGGCCCCCCTTACCAGGCAGCGGCTGAGATGGGTGGTATTCAGGTGCCTCCAGGACGTGGCATCCGGAGAATCCACCGAGGGGCTGCAGGAGCTTGAAGACTATGTCCGGCGGCAGGGAGAAAAGGGAATCTACCATCTTTCCGGGCTCCTGGCCGACCTTTTCGACCGTTACCTCAACTACCGCCTGGACATGCTGCAACAGTGGGAAGAAGGATGCCCGGAAGAAAAACACGGCTGGCAGCCGGGCTTCTGGAGGCTCCTTTCCCGAAGGACCAGGGGCAGGCTAAAGGTGTCATACCTCAGGCAGCTGGCAGAGCAGCTTCACTCGGGTTCAGGGGCTTCCGGCGTGCCGGGTGCGCTTTACCTGTTCGGGATATCCTACCTGCCTCCCCTTCACCTGGATCTTCTATCCGCCCTTTCAGGAGTGGCGGACACGCACATGTTCATCCTGAATCCATGCAGGCGGTACTGGCTGGATACCGTCTCGGAAAGAAAGAGGGCGGCCCTCAAGAGAAGGCTTGACCCCGAGACGGTTGAAGGGCTTTTTCCCTCGGGCAACAGGCTTCTGGCATCCCTCGGACATGCAGGCAGGTCATTTCTGGCACGTCTTTACAGCTACCCGGTTTCAGAAGGCAGGGGACTTTTCGTAAGGGCCGGCAGGGAACAGGGCGGCAGCCTTCTTGCCAGGATCCAGGACGATATCCTGGAGCTCAGGCAGGGACGAAAAGGCCCCGAAGACAAAAGGATACTCCATGAAACCGACAGGTCCATAGTTGTCCACAGCTGTTACAGCAGGCTGAGGGAGGTGGAATGCCTGCACGACTACCTGGTGGGGCTATTTGACCAGGAAGAGGACCTTTACCCCCATGATGTTATAGTGATGGCCCCTTCCATTGAGGAGTACGCCCCCCTGGTGGAGGCGGTATTCGGCGCTGCCCCGGAGGAACGCTTCATTCCCTTTTCCATAGCCGACCGGGGCCTTGGAAACACGGACCCGCACACCAGGGCCTTCCTGTCCGTCTTCACCTCACCCCTGAAGGATTTTACAGCCCCGGCGCTCATGGATATCCTTTCCCAGCCCTGCGTCATGAAGAGGTTTGGCATAGACCAGGAAGGCCTTTCTGTTCTCAGGAAGTGGGTGAAAAAAGCCAATATAAGGCGCGGCATCGGCACGGTGTCCGGGGCTGGAGGAGCAAGGCAAAACAGCTGGATTTTCGGCATTGACAGGCTCTTTGTCACCATGTGCATGGACAAGGCATCCCTTTCCGCCAGCAGGGAGGCCATTGTCCCCGTTGATTTTCCCATTGAGGGCGGGCAGGCTGAACTCCTGGCCGGGCTTTCGGCCTTCTTTTTCAGCCTGGAGGAGTTTTACCGCAAGGTTTCAGCCGCCTCCGGCCTCAGCCCTGACCAGTGGCTTGAGGCCTTCGGCAGCATCCTGGAGACATTCATATCCGGAGAGCCTGCGGCTGACAAAAGAGTTGCCTCCCTTCTGGAACGGCTCGAAGGGCTCGTGGATGGCATGAAGGATGCCGGCGTGGAAAGTACCGGCTATGAAACCATGTGCACCATCCTTTCAGATGAGCTGAAGCGCCCGCCACCGCCCCGGGCCTATATTTCCGGAAACGTCCTCTTTTCCAGCCTGGTGCCCATGCGGAGCATCCCTTTCAGGGTTATCTGCCTGCTGGGTATGAATGATGCAGATTTTCCAAGGCGGCCCGATGTGCCCTCCTTCGACCTAATGGCCGGAGACTGGCGGCCTGGAGACCGGGTTCCAAGGGAAGAAGACCGCTACCTCTTCCTGGAAACCCTCATATCCGCCAGGGAAAGGCTGCTGATAAGCTACGTGGGCAGGAGAGAAAGGGATGATGCACCTCAAAATCCCTCCGTCGTGGTAAGCGAACTCATGGACTACATCCGGGATGAATTCCGGCCGGAACACCAGGGCTCCCCGGAAGACCACATCCTGGTGGAACACCCGCTCCAGCCATTCAGCACCAGGTACAGAGAAACCGGTTCTGCAAGCAGGGGGCTTTTCACCTTTGCGGCTGAGTGGACGGGTTTTGACCAAACCGGCCGGCCCGCCTCAAGGGTTCAGCCCGTGCCTTTCTGCCACCCGGCCCTCCCCCTTTCAGAACAGGAAAGGGAAGGATTTGCCAGCATGACCCCAGGCCAGATGGCCTCCTTTTTCCAAAACCCCGCGAAATTTTTCCTAAAAAACAGGCTGAACATAAATGTCTACATTGCCAATCAGGCCCTTGAAGACAGGGAACCCTTTTCCATTTCCTCGGAGGCCGGAGAAATCTTCCTGAAAATGCTTCTCGCCGTGGCGGAAACAGGGATACAGGAACTTCGAAATCAGCCCCTGGATTTCATTGAAGGGGTGTACCGGCACCTGAGATCCACCGGAGAGATACCAATAGGCCTCCTGGGGAAAATCCTCTGGCAGCGTAAATGCGAAAAGGAATTCCTGCCCTTTATCGAAAAGAAGTTTCTGCCTTCAGGCATACCGGGAGAGGCTGTTTCCTCGGACATCTTTCTCCCCTGGGAAGAAGGCGGCATCAGGGTTACAGGGAACGTCGGAAGGACCGGAAAGACGGGTGGACTTCTTGAATACCGGCTTTCCGTAAACGATTCCCACAAGGTGGCCTTCTGGGTGCGCCACCTGATGCTCATGCTTTCCGGCAAAGATCTGGAGGAAGAGGCCTCAAGCATTCTTGTCAACCTTAAAACCCCGGTTGAGATAGGGACACTTCATCCGGATGAGGCCGAAGAGCTGCTCGAGTCCCTGGCAGGCCTTTTCATGGAGGGCATCCGGAAACCCCTGCCCTTTTTCCCTGCTGCATCATGGGATTTTGCAAAACGCTTCCAAAAGGGCCGGGACGAGAGAGAGGCTTCGGGTAAGGCCGCGGAGAAACTCTTTTGCTGGCAGAATCCATCTGCCATAAAAGACCACTGGATAAGCTATGTCTACAGGGGCCAGGCCTCTCTTCTTAGGCAGGTGGTGAAGGGCCGGGAGTTCATCCGGCTTTCAAATACCCTGTGCCAGCCCTTCCTGGCCCACCTCAAAAGGGGAAGGTGAAAGTGGAGATGGAGAGCCTGAAGCCTGCACGTATAGCCCTGGATGGCTTCAACCTGGTGGAGGCAAGCGCCGGAACGGGGAAAACCCATGCCATAACCAGCCTGTATCTCCGCATCCTCATGGAAAAGGGACTGCCTGTGAGAAACATCCTGGTTGTCACCTACACCAGGGCAGCCACCGAGGAGCTCCGCCTGAAGATTAGGGAGCGAATGAGAAACGCCCTTTCAATCATAAAGAAGGCAGGCGATGCCCAGGACGACGATTTCGTAACTGAACTCGTGACCAGGCTCAGGGATGAAGGCTTGGCCACGGACCAGGAGCTCGTTTTCAGGCTGGAAGAGGCCCTTTTGTGCCTGGACGAGGCGGCAGTCTTCACCATTCACAGTTTCTGTCAGCGAATGCTGCGGGAGTTTGCCTTTGAAAGTTCGTCCCCGTTGCAGGCAGAAATACTTCCCTCCGAGAAAGAAATATTGCAGGAAGGATGTGCGGAATTCGTAAGGAGGTATTTTTACACGGCAGACAGGCTTCTTCTGGAATGGATGGACCAGCTTTTTGGCCTGAATGACCTGCCCGGCCAGATATACAAGGCTGTCGGCCCGGTTGTGAGGCTCCCCCTTCCTGAAATAATACATCCCTGCTCCCTGGAAGAGGTGCTTGAAGAGGCAAAACTCCTGAGAAAAAGGCAGAAACAGCTGGCTGAAGCCGGCGAACAGAACCTCGTGGCCCTTAAAAGGGATATAAAAGAAATTGTCCTCGGTGCAATAGGGGAGCTCAAAGAGCACCTCAAAGGGGCTTTCTCCAAGGGGCCAGAAGCGGCTGAAGAGATCACAAAGGAGCTTGAAAAGGGGCTTAAAAGGGAACTGAACCGGCTTTTAAAAGAAGGCATTACAGCAGTTGAGGGGCTTTCAGATAGTGGCCGGCCCATTGCTCCCGGGGCCTTGAACCTCGGCATCTTTGACCCGGCGTGCCTTGGCTCCTGGGAATTTTTGCCCCTTTTGCTCGAACGCCTCCTTCCAGGGCCAAAAAGCAAAAAGTCCCGAAAATTACAGGAGCTCATCGGTTCCCACAGGCCCGCCCTTGAAAGGGCCGTGGCAGGGTGGATCGAGGACATGAAAAGGCAGGGGCCTCCAGGCGGCATGGAAAGGGTGCTGGAGAACCCGGCCATGGAACCGCTTTTCTGGATCACGAGGGTTCACAGGGGAATAAACGACCGGATGAGGTCTGCCGTCCTCTGCCAGGCAAGGGATTTTATCAGGGATTTTGCCAGGGCCAGGAGAAAGCTCCTTTCGGTCATGACCTACGACGACATGCTCATCATGCTCAAAGATGCTCTTTGCAGCGGGGCAGGAGGAGAGATACTGGCCCGGAAGGTGGCAGCCCGCTTCCCCGTTGCCCTTATAGACGAGTTCCAGGATACAGACAGCGTCCAGTGGCAGATCTTCAGGGCAATATATTCGTCCGCAAGCGGTTCCGGACTTTTCCTCATAGGGGACCCGAAGCAGGCCATCTACGGCTTCAGGGGGGCCGATATCTTCACCTATCTCAAGGCCAGGGACATGGTTCCGGAAAGGCGCCGCTACAGCCTCGAGGTAAACTGGCGTTCAAGCCCGGCCCTTGTGGATGCAGTGGACCATATCTTCAGGAAAGGCTGCGGGGACGGGAACACCTTCGTGCTCAAGGGCATAGAATTCAACAAGGTATACCCCCGAAAGGGCTTTGACGAGACCCTGGTACTGGAAGGCGAAGAAGGGGGCCGGGCCGCAGAGATATGGCTTTTTGAAGACAGGCAGGAGGGCGGCCCCGGGGCCGATACCCCCCTTGATGCGGCGCACCTTACTGCCCTTGAGATACGGCGCATTCTGTCCCTTGGCAGGGAGGGCAGGGCGTTTTTCACCAGCGGCTCCTCGGGCAAAAGGCCTGTTACTGCAGGCGATATCGCTGTCCTTGTAAGAAACTTCATGGAAGCCGCATCCGTCAGGGAAGCACTTTACGGCCTCGGGATTCCTTCCGTGTACCAGGGCCCTGGAAGCGTATTCAATACTTACGAGGCCAGGGAAGTCCTCTACATGCTGAACGCGGTGGCAAATCCTTCCGACACCACGGCAATCTGCACTGCCCTGGGCACCGTTTCCCTGGGATATCCCGCATCCAGGATCTACAGGCTGTGCCAGGACCCTGAGGCATGGGAGCAAGTTGCGGAAAGCTTCTCCGATTTCCGGACTGTATGGGCCAGAAAGGGCGTCTACCCCATGCTGAGATCCCTCTTCCACCGGTTCGGGGTGCCTGCAAACCTTCTGGCCATGCCAGACGGGGAAAGACGCCTTACAAACCTCAGGCAGATAGCGGAAATGCTGGCCCAGGCCGAAAAGGACCATTCCGGCATGGAACACCTCATTCTGTGGCTTAGCGACAACATCAGGGACCCTGACGACCAGGCGGATGAGCAAAGGTTACGTCTTGAAACAGATGAAAACCTGGTCAAGGTCATGAGCTATCACCGGAGCAAGGGGCTCGAGTTTCCCATCCTTTTCCTGCCGTTTATCGACCAGGTCGGGCTCAAGGAAAGACGGGAGACGGTGCCGAGGTTTTACAGCACGAAGCACGAATGCTACATCTGCCCTGTGGCCGAAAAGATTCCTCAGACAAGACCTGGCCAAGGCCCGGACTGGGAAAGCGGACGGCAGGGCGGCAGTGAGCATTCGGGCAGGCTTCCTGCAGGATGGATGGAGGAGATCGAAAGGCAGCAGGAGGCCGAAAGGGTCCGGCTGGTATACGTGGCACTGACCAGGGCCAGGCACAAGCTGTTTATGTGTTTTTCTTCCCTGTCTTCCCTGTATTCCTCCACCCTTGGAAGGATTCTTACAGGCCGAACCGACGAGCCTGCCAGCAAAGAGGAGCAGGCCCGAAAGGCCCTGGAAAGACGGTTCAGCGGCAGCTGCGGGGTGAAAATTTTTTACCACCACGAAAAAATGGCCACTGCCTCGAGGCAGGGGACGGAAGGCAGACGTGCCGAACAGGACAGGGCCCCGGCCCTTTGTCCTCCCCTCAAGGTAAAGAGGCGCCCTGTTGCCCCCAGGGTATGGATGCAGACGAGCTTTTCATCCCTTACCAGGCAGGATGAGGGCCGCCCAGGCCTTGAAGCCGCCTCGGCCCGGCCGGGCATGGAGACCGGGGAGAGTGCCGCCCCGGACATCTTCTCGTTTCCCAGGGGGCCTGTTGCGGGAAACTGCGTTCATCGCCTGTTTGAAACCATCGATTTCAGGGGCAGCGCTGAGGAATTCATAGTTCCTGCAAGAAAGGCCCTGGAGGAATTCAGGATGGAGGACAGGTGGGACAGGGTGCTTGCGGACATGGCCGCATGGGTAGTTTCCACTGACCTTGGAAACGGCTTACGCCTTTCAGCCCTTGAACCGTCCTGGATTTCCAGGGAGATGGAATTCATCCGGCCGTTTACTTCCCAAGAGGCGGGCCACTTTCCGGAAAGGGAATACCATTTGGAAAAGGGCGTGATAAAGGGCTTCATGGACCTGGTATTCAGGTGGCAGGAGGCCTTTTACATCCTTGACTACAAAACCAACTGGCTGGGAGACAGGGTGGAGGATTACGGCCGGGACAGCCTGGACCGGGCCATGGACGAACACGACTACTGGCTCCAGGCCGGCATCTATGCGGCAGCCCTTGACCGTTACCTTTCAGCAGGCATTGAAGGATACAACATGGACCGGCACATGGGAGGGATCTTCTACCTCTTCGTAAGGGGCATGAGGCCTGAACACGGAAGCGATTACGGGGTAAGGTTCATTTCTCCCCGGGAAATCCGAAAAAGGTTCCCGGGCTTTTTCAAGGCGTGACCATGGAAGAATCCGTAATTAAGAGGCTGACTCGGGCGGCTGCCCGGGGGGAGGCAAGCCGTACAGGGGCCGAATTTGCCAGGTTCATAGCCCGGCTGTGGCCGGGGGAAAACGAAGGACTCTTTATCGGGGCATACCTTGCCTGTGCGGCGATAGATGATTCCCACACCTGCCTTGTCCTGGAGGATGACCATATTGTCCGCACCGCGGAGGTGGCGGGCCTGCCTGGCCTGGAACCCGGCCCTGTCATCAGGGGTGTCCTCTCGTCAGGGGCAGTGGGCCGGCCCGGGGAAAACAGGCCCCTTGTCCTGGACGGAGGCAGGCTTTATCTCCATCGTTACTGGAGCTATGAAAGGCTCGTAGCCCGAAGGCTCCTGGAACTTGCCGGCTCACGTCTCAGGCCGGCCAACGCGCATGCCGCGGCGGAAATGGCGAAGAGGATGTTTCCGGCTTGCCCGGCAAGGCCCGACTGGCAAAAGATCGCTTCCTTCAGCGTGCTTTTCAGGAGGCTTCTTGTCATTTCCGGCGGCCCTGGAACCGGAAAGACAAGGACTGTCACGGCCCTTATGGCCCTTCTCGTTTCCTCGGAACCCGGGAAGGAACCCCTTCTCGCCATGTGCGCCCCCACGGGCAAGGCGGCTGCAAGGCTGACGGAATCCGTGGCTTCGGCCAGCAGGGCCCTTGAAATTGAAGAGGAGATCCGTAAGAGCATGCCGCAAAAGGCGCTGACTGTTCACAGGCTCCTGGGGGCCGGCAGGGAACCGGGGCGTTTCCGTTTCAACCGCGAAAATCCCCTGCCGCACCATGCAGTCATACTGGACGAGGCCTCAATGATTGACCTTCCCATGATGGTGCACCTTCTCGATGCCCTCCGCCCGGAGGCAAGGCTGGTGCTCATCGGCGACAGGGACCAGCTGGCCTCGGTTGAGGCAGGAAGCGTCATGAAGGATATCTGCCAGGGAGAACACCGCTTTTCCTATTCTCCCGGGTTCGTTGACCAGGCAGGCATGGTCGGCGAAAGCCTGCCCCCGGCAGGAGGCGGCCCCCACCACGCCGTCAAGGACTGCATAGTCACCCTTGGCCACAGTTACAGGTTCCGGCCGGGAAGCGGTATCGACGAGCTGGCCACTGCAGTGAACCAGGGGGATTTCAGGCAGGTACAGGCCATTTTCAGGGATCCTGAGCTTGACAGGGCAAGGTTCATAACCGCCAGCCAGGAGGATCTTTCCGCCTTCCTGGAAAGGGAAGCCGTGCCCTGGGCCAGGAACCTTGCAGGGGCTGCCTCTTGCCGGGAGGCCATTTCACGTATGGAGGAATTTCGCATCCTCTCCGGGCTGAAGAAGGGCCCTTCAGGGGTGGAATCCATAAACCGCTTCATTCACGAACGTGTCACCCGGGGGTTCAGGCCGGAAGAAGGCACGGTCTTCAAGGGCCTTCCGGTGATCATAAACCGCAACAGTTATGTAATGGAGCTTTTCAACGGGGATACCGGCGTGGTATGGCCGGACGAGGAACAAAGGCTCAAGGTGTGGTTCACCCTGGGGGAAAACGAACTTCGCGGCTTTTCTCCCTATGGCCTTCCTCCCTTTGATCCTGCCTGGGCGATTACGGTCCACAGGAGCCAGGGCTCTGAATTCCGGAAGGTGATACTTGTCCTGCCTCCCAAAAAGACGGCCATGCCCGGCCGGGAACTCCTATACACCGCCATCACCAGGGCCAGGGAGGAAATCATCATATGGGGAAGCTGGGAAGATCTGAGGGCCTGCGTGGAAAACCGGACCAGGAGGGATTCCGGCCTCGGAGAACTGCTGTGGGCAGGGGCGGGGCAATAAAAACGTGCGGGCGGCCAAGAGAGCGATCCTTGCCTTGGAAATGCAGTTTTGCTATCTTCAGGGTACGGACAGCATGTGCCGGAGCCAACCCTCCCGGGGCCTTTTTACCGCCTGCCCTTTGACACGGCGGAACCCGGGGAAGCACTCTGACCATTTGCGAGACGGAGAGGTACCGAAGCGGTCATAACGGGGGCGACTCGAAATCGTCTGTACGCTTAATAGGCGTACCGTGGGTTCGAATCCCACCCTCTCCGCCAGTTTTGTATTTTGCCCGGAGCGGTCAACTCAAAAATAATCTTTATTTTGGCTCCTGAAGTGCTTACAGTGTTTACTGCAAGTCCTCACAGAATGCTGCAGGTACGAGGCGGAGGGTACGCCGCAGATGTAGTACCCTGTGAGTAGATACTGTTTATTTGTTGACTGACAGAAGGAATTAAGGGTATAAGATTAGCCCTGTTTATAATGATGAAGGAGAGGTGCCCGAGCGGCCGAAGGGGCACGATTGGAAATCGTGTGTACGTTAACAGCGTACCGTGGGTTCGAATCCCACCCTCTCCGCCAATTGCCAACGACCTTTTTGATAGCCGGGTCCTGCGCAACGAAATCCCGCGAACCCCGCCAGGTCCGGAAGGAAGCAACGGTAGTGGGACCCTTCGTGTGCCGCAGGGGTGCCTGGCTATCATCTTTTTATTCATTTTTACTGCCTGACAGGTGTAATGTCTTATCTCGTACTGGCCAGAAAATGGAGACCCCAGACCTTTGAGGACGTGATAGGCCAGGGCCACGTAACCCGGACACTTCAGAATGCATTGAAGAGCGACCGTGTTGCTCATGCCCTCCTGTTCAGCGGGCCCCGCGGGGTCGGGAAGACCTCGGTGGCCCGCATCCTTTCAAAGGCACTGAACTGCGAAAAAGGTCCTTCACCCGTTCCGTGCAACGAATGCTCCATCTGCCGGCAGATCACGGCAGGCCATAACGTTGACGTAAACGAAATAGATGGTGCGTCCAACCGGGGCATCGACGAGATCCGGCAGCTCAGGGAGGATATCCGCTTCCAGCCCGCCCAGTGCCGTTTCCGCATTTACATAATCGACGAGGTCCACATGCTGACCAAGGAGGCCTTCAACGCCCTGCTGAAGACCCTTGAGGAACCCCCGCCGCATGCGTATTTTGTCTTTGCCACCACGGAACCCCGAAAGATCCCCCCAACCATACATTCCAGGTGCCAGCACTTTGAATTCAGGCGCCTTCCGGAGGAAAGGCTGGCGGACCATCTGGACCTCATCGTGGAAAAGGAGGGCCTGGGCCTTCCCAGGGAGGCCACACTCCTCCTTGCCAGGGAGGCGGAAGGCAGCGTAAGAGACAGCCTTAGCCTTCTTGACCAGGTGGCGGCATTCGGCGCCACCAGCTACCAGGAAGTATGCGAGGCCCTGGGAGTTATCGGGGTTGATACTGTTGAAAGGCTGGCCCTTTCCATCCTGGAATCGGATATCTTCGCGGTCCTTTCTACCCTGAACAGGGTTTATGCCATGGGTGCGGACCTGCCCCGGCTTGGTGAGGACCTGCTCAAGTTTTTCAGGGACCTTGCAATACTTAAAAGGCTGAAACCGGACGAGGCCGCATCCCTCATAGAACTCGACAGTGGCAGGGTGGACAAGCTCAAGGAAAGATTTGAAAACTGTTCATTCCACCAGGTGCTCCAGGCCATGCAGATCCTTTCGTCAGGCATGGAGGACGTGTACAGGAGCACGGACCCGAGGATGACCATGGAGGTCATGCTCATGAGGCTTTGCACCCTGAAGGAATTTTCGAGCCTGGACGAGCTGCTCCAGAAGGTCGAAGGCCTGCTCAAGGTCTACCGGGAAGCCGGCAACACCGGGCAAGCTCCTCCTGCGGAAAGGCCCCCGGGGCAGGATGAAATGGCCCGGCATGAAGAAGGTGTCCCGCCAGGCACCGGCCTCGAGCCCGCAGACACGGAGCCTCCAGACAGGGAACCTGTCAGCATAAAGGATTCCTGGGACGAATTCGTGGAAAAGGTGAAGAAAGAGCGGCCCAGCGTTGGCAGTGCCCTGGAGACATGCACCGGTTTCAGCGTTTCCGGTGAATCCTCGGTGGAAGTAACCTGCCGCCCCGACTTTACCGGTGAGATGCTTCGCGAAAGAGATAATGTCGCCTTTATAAACCAGGTGGCCCAGGATTTTTTCAGGCGGCCGGTGGAAGTAACCTTCAAGACAAAAACAGGAGGGAAAAAGGCCGCCGGGACCGGCAATACCAGGAGAAACAGCAGCAGGACACCTGGCAAGAACCGGCGCGACCAGTTGATAAACAATCCCCTGGTGCAGGAGGCGTTAAACCTCTTTCAAGCCAGGATAAGTGGTGTTACTGTTTATAATAACAGGAGATACAGAAAGAAAAACCAAGGAGCTTGACGCTATGAATCCCAATATGAAGGAAATGATGAGGCAGGCCCAGATCCTCCAGAACAAGATCGCCAAGACACAGGAGGAGCTGGCAAAGAAGACCATAGAGGTGAGTGTCGGCGGAGGGATGGTAAAGGCCGTTGCCAACGGAAAACCTGAAATTGTTTCCCTTTCCATCGAGAAGGAAGTGGTAGACCCTGAAGATGTTGAAATGCTCCAGGACCTGGTTGTGGCTGCGGTGAACGAGGCACTGTCCCGCTCAAAGGAGATGGTGGATTCCGAGATGGCAAAGATCACCGGCGGCCTCAAGATGCCCGGGCTGTTTTAGCGGAAAATGGCGGGGACCATGCCTCCGGCCCTGGAAAGGCTGGTGAAAAACCTGCAGCGGCTGCCCGGGGTCGGCGAAAAAAGCGCCACCCGCTTTGCCCTGCAGATACTCAGGTGGCCTCCGCTGCAGGCCCGGGAACTTGCAGATTCCATTGCCCTCCTCCATGAAAGGATAGGTCTCTGTTCCCGCTGCTATACCTTCTCGGAGCAGGACCCGTGCACCATCTGCAGCAATCCCAGGAGGGAAACTTCGCTGATCTGCGTGGTGGAAGAACCTGGAGACGTGCTGGCCATAGAAAAGGCCGGCTGTTTCCGGGGATTGTACCACGTTCTCCAGGGCGTACTTGCTCCCATGGAGGGCATAGGGCCGGAACAGCTGAAGATAAGGGAGCTTCTCCTGCGCATAGAAAAAGAATCCGTAAAAGAGGTCATTATTGCAACAAGCAGCACGGCGGCAGGTGAGGCGACTGCCAGCTACCTGTCGGGCATCCTGGCGGAAAAGGGTATTAAGGCCTCCAGGATAGCATGCGGCATACCCATGGGTACTGACCTCAAATATGCAGACCAGGTAACCCTAAAGCGCGCCCTGGAATACAGAACAGACATTTCCTGACCATATCACCTTCGGCATCACTGCACCCCCGCATCCGGCCAACCGAATCCTCTCCCGGTTAAAAGCATGGGAAAGGAGCCCAGGTATTCCTGATGCACGCGATATGAGAAAGGGTCAAAGCTAAGCTCCAAGGCCAAATGCATGGGGCAAAAACGATGTGGACATGGCGGGAAACTCCTGTTATTCCATTGAACCCAAAATAGCCTTTCCCCGTTCATAGCCACTTTCATGGCCTTGTCTCCTTCAGGTACTCTTTTGTCGGAAGAACCAAGAAATTTTCCACCGGAGGGCATAACAATGAAAACCTTTTTTGTTTCCACTTTGGCCTTTCTTCTTGCACTGGGTTCCCTGCCCCTGCCAGCTTCAGCACATACCACAGTGATATTTCCCGAGGTCGGAGATGACGGAACAATGAACCTCATGGTGGTGCATTTTGAGCCATGGCACGGCAGCAGGATAATGGGAATCAGGCTGCACGAAAAAGACACCCCTTCGGTCAAGGGCCTTGAATCCATCTTTCTGATCCACGATGGGAAACGGACCGACATCTCCGAAAAGGCCATCCCGGAAAGATTCAGGGGAAGGGAGGGGAGCGGAGAATGCTACAGGATACCAATGGATTCACTCTCCAGGGCCGGAGATTACATTTTCGTCATAAAACACCAGCCCCACTGGAAAAGTCATCTGGGATTTTACATCTGCAAGATCAGCAAGTTCTTCCTGAACAACGGCGGCCTTGTAACCGACTGGCCCAACAGGGTCCTGGAGGACGCCCCGGAAATAATACCGCTGACTCAACCCTTCAGTGTATACAAAGGGGCACTCTTCCGGGCACAGGTGGTGGATGACAAGGGCAAAAGCATCCCTCATGCCAGGATACACGTGGAATTTCTAAACTACAAAACCACTGCCAAAGGCATTCAAGGAGACGCCCCGATCCTTGAAAACAGGGACATGGGGGATTTTTTCATGTTCTCGGACAACTGCGGGGCTTTTTCTTTTATCCCCCCTTCGGCAGGCATATGGACTTTCACCCTGGTGGACGGCGACGACCATCTTTCAATAAACGGCAAAAAATTACGGTACGACTCCTCCATATCCATTGCAGTAAAGCCTGTACCAGGTCAGTAGGCGCTTCCGGGGGTATCGTTCGGGCCCCTTTATGGCCATGCCGTTTTTTCCAGGAAAAGGTCCGCGTTTCAAGAAGACAGCCTCCTGTATTTTTCAAGCAGGTAGACCACCACAAATATACATATTATCACGATCAGCGTGATCCATACATATCGTTCCAGATATGCT
>CAYZJS010000036.1:0-23107 GCA_964478865.1 uncultured Thermodesulfatator sp. | reverse complement strand
TACAATGCCGAGGCATTCCGCCAGGATCTGGTGAGCGGGCTTACAGTGGCCCTGGTTCTAATTCCCCAGTCCATGGCGTATGCACAGCTTGCGGGCCTGCCTCCTTACTACGGCCTTTACGCCTCCTTTCTGCCACCTGTAATTGCAGTGCTTTTCGGCTCCAGTCGCCAGCTCTCCACCGGGCCGGTTGCAGTGGTATCCATGATGACAGCCGCGGCCCTGGAACCCATGGCCGTTACCGGCAGCCAGGGCTACATAGCCTATGCCGTCCTTCTGGCCCTCCTGGTGGGCATCATACAGTTCGGCCTGGGGCTTTTGAGGCTCGGAGTAGTGGTGAATCTTCTGTCCCATCCCGTTCTGCTTGGATTTACCAACGCTGCCTCTATCGTGATAGCCACCAGCCAGCTCGGCAGCTTTCTGGGCGTTCCCGTTGAAAAGGCCCCCCATCATTTCGAGACGGTGTGGCGGACCTTTGAAGCGGCCCTGGATTACGTCTATTGGCCCACGATAGCCTTCAGCGCTGGGGCATTGGGGATAATGCTGTTTCTGAAATGGTGGAAGCCCAGGCTTCCCTACGTGCTTATTGCAGTATCTGCAACCACCCTGATTTCCTGGGCGATTGACTATGGCCATGACAGGAAGGTGCCGGTAGACAGGATCGAATGCAGGCAACTTCCGCAACTTGTAAAGAGTTTCAATGACCAGCTCTTGACCATAGAGACCTTTACGCATACCAGGTCCAAGTTAAGACCAAGGGTGGAGTTCCTCAGGAAGAATGTCCAGAGACCCTGCAGCCGGTGTCATCCCGGCAGGGAAAGCAGTTTTGAAAGCCTTGAAAACGGCTCTTTGGGCCTTTTGAAACCCGGGGACGGAGCCAGGATGGACCCCGAAAAGATCCTGGCCCTTCACATAATGGCGGGAGTTATAGATGAATTCATCGAGGATGCCAAGAACAAGCTGGTAAATCTCAGGGCCAGGCTCATGGAATACGAATTCGTGGCCGTAAAACAACCGGATGGCACGCTTCGCTATTTCCGGCGCTACAAGGTCCCTTACGGGGCCGATACCGATTGGAAGGTGTGGCGCATAAGGGTCCGCAACAGGCCAATTGATCCAGGTGCAGTGGTGCTGGCCGGCGGGGGTGCGGTGGTGGGGACTATCCCCCGGGGGCTTCCGGCCTTTTCACTGCCTTACTGGGACGCGGATGTGGCCAGAAAGCTATTGCCGTCCGCATTTGTTATAGCCCTTGTAGGCTTCATGGAAGCCATCTCGATAGCAAAGGTCATGGCGGCAAGATCCGGGCAGAAACTGGACGCCAACCAGGAGCTCGTGGGCCAGGGGCTGGCCAACGTGGCAGGCACCTTCTTCCAGGGCTTTGCAGTGTCCGGTTCCTTCTCGCGGTCTGCGGTAAATTTCGAGTCAGGGGCAAAAACCGGCATATCCAGTGTCATTGCCAGTGCAGTGGTGGTCCTGGCCATGCTTTTTCTCACCCCGCTCCTCTACCATCTGCCCCAGAGCGTGCTTGCAGCAGTCATCATGGTGGCGGTGGCCGGGCTCATAAATGTCAGGGACGTGAGGCATACCTTCCAGGTGTCAAGGAGTGACGGGGTGATCTGTATCATCACGTTTGCCACCACACTGGCCTTTGCCCCCCATCTGGACAGGGGTGTAATTTTGGGCGTGGTCCTGAGCCTTGCGGTCTTTTTCTACAGGATGATGCGTCCCTCCATTGCAGTGCTCTCGCTCTGGCGGGACGGCCACTACAGGAACGCGGAGAAATTCAATCTGGAGCTTTGCAGGCACGTGGCGGTCTTAAGGTTCGATGGCCCCTTTTTCTTCGCAAATATCGGCTACCTGGAAGACAAGGTGCTTGAGACCGTCAGGGGAATGAAGGAGCTAAGGGCCATCATACTTAAATGTAACGGCATAAACCTTATAGATGCATCAGGGGAGGAGGCCCTGGGCCTCCTTACGGACAGGCTCAGGGCCGCAGGTTACCATGTCTATTTCAGTGGTATAAAGGAACATGTACTCGAGGTTATGGAGCGCTCTTCCCTTTACAGGAAGATAGGACCGGAAAACATCTTTCCCACCCTTGCAAAGGCCATAAAAGTGATATGGCCCAGGTATCATGAAGCAGGTCACGAAAATATCTGCCCTTTGAAAAGGGTTATGGAAAGGGGCACTGCCAAGCGGCTAGAGTAAATGATGGACAGGGATTGCACGGAGATAAGGATCAGCGGGATCGTGCAGGGGGTGGGCTTTAGACCCTTTGTCTACAGGCTTGCAAGAAATCTGGGCCTTTGCGGCTCCATTGCCAATACTCCATCCGGTGTTATTATTCGGGTCAGGGGGAGGGAACAGGATATCACCCTTCTGATGCGCAAGATAGAGGAAGAACCGCCGCCTCTGTCAAGGATTTTTTCACTTGAGGCAGTCCCCTGCCACGCAGAGCTTTCAGAAGAAGGTTTTTCCATTACGGAAAGCCATAGAAATGGCCGGGTGAACACCCAGATATCACCGGATACTGCAACCTGCCATGAATGTGTTCAGGACATCATGGACAGGCAGAACCGCAGGTTTGATTACGCCTTTACCAATTGCACCAACTGCGGTCCAAGATACACCATAATAGAGGCCCTGCCCTATGACAGGGTGCATACTTCCATGAAGGCCTTTGCCATGTGCGAAAGATGCCTTGCCGAATACCACGACCCTGGGGACAGGAGGTTTCACGCCCAGCCGAATGCCTGTCCGGAGTGCGGTCCTCGTCTTTCCTGGCATGACAAGTGCGGGACTTACGGGCACAGGCCGCTGGACCGTGCGGCAGAGTTCCTGGAGCGCGGAAGGATCATAGCGCTAAAGGGTCTTGGAGGCTTTCATATTGCGGCAGATGCCTCATCGAAGCAGGCGGTCATGACCCTGAGGCGCAGGAAGAAAAGGCCTTTTAAACCCTTTGCGATAATGGTGAAAGACCTGGAAACGGCAGCCAGGTACTGTTATGTCTCCTCCCTTTCCAGGAGGCTTCTGTCCTCTCCGGAAGCCCCCATCATCCTTCTTCCCTCCAGGAAGGATTCCGCCATAACCAGGTCCGTTGCCCCTGGCCTGGATGAAATTGGCGTCATGCTTCCATATACCCCGCTTCACCACCTGCTTTTTGCAAGGAGTTCCTGTCCCGAGGCCCTGGTCATGACCAGCGGCAATCCGGTTGGCGAGCCCCTTTGTACATCCAACAGGGAGGCCATGGAGCGTCTTGGAGGTTTCGTGGACGGATTCCTGCTTCACAACAGGGATATCTTTACAGGGGTGGATGATTCTGTCGTAAGGATAATGGGGGGAAGGGCAAGGTTCATTCGCCGTTCAAGAGGGTTCGTTCCTGCCCCGGTGGTGGTGGAAAAAGGACTTTTAACCGGCCTTGCCGTGGGGGCAGAACTCAAGAACACCTTCTGTCTTTCCAGGGGAAAAGAGGTCTTCCTGAGCCAGCACATCGGGAACCTTTCAGGTCTTTCAACCATGGAATTTTTCAAGAAGAATATGGCACATCTGCAGGAGCTTCTCGAGATAACCCCGGAGTTCGTGGCTGCTGATCTCCATCCGGACTATCTGAGCACCAGGTACGCAATGGAGACAGGCCTGCCCCTGTACCAGGTCCAACATCATTTTGCCCATGCCCTTTCCGTCATGGCAGAACACGGAATAAGGCACAAGGTGCTGGCCCTGGTACTCGACGGCACCGGCCTTGGCACCGATGGCACCATTTGGGGTGGAGAGATCCTGGAGTGCAGCCTTGCAGGTTTCACGCGTCTCGGGTGTATCAGGCCCTTTCCCTTGCCGGGAGGTGACAAGGCGGCCAGGCAGCCGTGGCGGATGGCCCTCTCCGTTCTCCATGCCACAGGGTTCGGCCTCGGGCCGGTTCAAGACTGTTTTGCCGGAGAGCTGAAGGCCAGGGACGTGAAAATGGTCATTGAGATCATGGAAAAGGGCATTAACAGCCCACTTACTTCAAGTTGCGGCCGGCTGTTCGATGCAGTGGCGGCCCTCTGCGGATTGTGCCTTGAAAACACCTGTGAGGCCCAGGCTGCAATGATCTTGGAGTCGTGCTGTCATGAGGCCTTAAAGGGCAGATCCATCCTGGAAACCGGGCAGTTTGCCGCCTGGCTGTCAGAAAAGGATCCGTGGACCAGAAGCCCGGGAGGCTTGCTCCACGTGAGGCTGCACAGGTTGATCAGGGCCGTAAAAGGCTGCATGAAGGACGGCAGGAGTCCCGGGCACATCTCGGTTTTGTTCCACTCGTTTCTGGTCGCCTCGTTTGGAGGGGCAATATTAGAGCTTTCCCGGGAGACAGGGACGCGGGACGTGGTCCTTGGTGGTGGATGCTTTCAGAACAGGATTCTTCTGGAAGGGTTCCATGATTTTTTCCGTGAAAAGGGCCTAAGGGTGTATGTTAATGAAATGGTGCCTGCCAATGATGGCGGGATATGCCTCGGACAGGTAGTTGCAGGGTCTTTCATGCATGGAGAGCGCGCTTCAAGACACCAGGTAGCACAAACCGTTTCTCAAAAAAGGATCGGAGACAGTGAGAAGGAAGGATAAAGAAATTACTGATGAGTCTGTCATCAGGTCCATTATCCAAAGGGCCAGCGTGTGCAGGCTGGCGATGGTGGATGGCAACAGGCCATATGTTGTGCCTCTTTGTTTTGGCTATCATGATAATGTTCTTTATTTTCACGGTTCTCTAAAGGGGCGCAAGATTGAAATCATGCAGAAGAATCCAAACGTGTGCTTTGAAATGGACCTTGTGGAGGGGCCTGTGGATTCGGAAAGGCCGTGTGACTGGAGCATGAAATATCAAAGCGTGGTTGGTTTTGGAAAGGCCGTGTTCATTGAAGACACAGATGAAAAGCGCAAGGCACTAGGAATAATTATGGCCAATTATTCCAGCAAGTTATACCGGTTTCCGGAAAACATGTTGAAGGCAACTTCTGTAATAAGGGTTGAAATAGAAGGCATGACCGGCAAACAGTCAGGATTTTAATGAAAGGCGGTTTTGCCGGCTTTTTCAGATGAGGCTGATTGAGGTAAGGATATGTGTCTGGCAGTTCCAATGAAGGTTACAAAGATTACCGGTGTCCAAGGGGAGCCTGACGATTTTTTTCTCCCTCCCTTGGCAACGGTAGAGGCAGAAGGCGTTGTCCAGCAGGTAAGGCTCGACATAGTAGACCGCTTCCCGGCAGAGGGCGATTATGTGATTGTTCACGCGGGTTTTGCCATACATACCCTTTCGCCGGAGGATGCCAGAAAGAGCCTGGAGCTTTTCCAGGAGATGGCCCGGGATGCAGGGGAAGAATGAAAGGGTCAAATCTTTACAGGAACCCGGAGGTGGTCCAGGCCCTGGTTAAAAAGATCAGGGGCGTGGCCAACCGTCCCATGCGGTTTATGGAGGTGTGCGGCACCCATACCATGTCCATCTTCAGGTACGGGATAAAGGGCCTTTTGCCACGGGAGATAAGCCTGATTTCCGGCCCCGGTTGTCCTGTCTGCGTAACACCGGCGGCGCAGATCGACCAGATGATCGCCCTGTCACTCAGGGGCGGTGTTACCGTGGCCACTTTTGGAGACCTGGTAAGGGTGCCTGGCAGCAGAAGCAGCCTTGCGGAGGCCAGGGCCATGGGTGCAGGGCTACAGGTAGTCTATTCCCCTGCCGATGCCCTTGAAATGGCCATGAAGGATGGTTCAAAAACAGTGGTGTTCCTGGGAATAGGCTTTGAAACCACCACGCCTTCTGTTGCAGCAACCATCCTCCAGGCTGCAAGAAACAGGGTCAGAAATTTCTGTGTTTTTTCCAGCCACAAGCTCATGCCACCAGCCCTTCACGCCCTTTTTTCAGATTCTGGCCCCAGGGTGGACGGTCTTCTATGCCCCGGACACGTGAGCACCATAATAGGTGCAAGGGCTTACGTGCCCGTAGCGGAGGCCTACGGGTTGCCTTGTGTTGTGGCAGGCTTTGAACCAGTGGATATACTTCAGGGTATATACATGCTCGCCAGGCAGGTGGCAGAGGGAAGAAACGATGTGGAAAACGCATACGCCAGGGCAGTAACATGGCAGGGGAACCGGCGCGCAAGAAAGGTCACGGCCAGGGTGTTCGAACCGGTGCCGGCCAGGTGGCGGGGGCTTGGGGATGTGGATGCAAGCGGACTAAAGATAAAGGAAGAGTTTCGGGAGTTTGATGCAAGGGAGCGTTTTTCCTTAAAAGAAACCGAAGCGGAAGAGCCTTCCGGATGCAAGTGCGGCCAGGTTATAAAGGGAATGGCGCTTCCCACTTCATGCCCGCTTTTTTCAAGAAGTTGCACGCCTTCCCGGCCCGTGGGGCCGTGCATGGTTTCAGGAGAGGGGACATGTGCCGCCTACTACAAGTATGGCAGATAAAAGATGGAATGGTTGGCCTGTGTTTTGAGGAAATGTAGATGAAGACAGACAGGGTGCTTCTGGATCATGGAAGCGGTGGGCTTGCCACAAGGGAGCTTGTCCGGGAGGTATTTCTTTCAAGGCTGTCAAATCCCAGCCTTTCACGGCTGGAAGACAGTGCTGTCCTTGACATGCCAGGAGGCAGGATAGCTTACACTACGGACAGTTACGTGGTGGATCCTGTATTTTTCCCCGGAGGGGATATCGGCTCCCTTGCCGTTCACGGTACCGTAAATGACCTTGCCATGCAGGGCGCAAGGCCCCTGGCATTAAGCATGGGGCTGATCCTTGAAGAAGGCCTCGGGATGGAGGAGCTTGACAGGATAGCACGTTCCATCGCCCGGGCCTGCGGGGAGGCCGGGGTGGATGTGGTGGCCGCGGATACAAAGGTGGTTCCAAGAGGCAAGGCGGACAAGATTTTTATAAACACCTCGGGTATCGGCATTGTGGCCGAAGGGGTGGATCTTGGTTCCCATCTCGCCAGTCCAGGGGATGTGGTGGTGGTCTCCGGCTTTATCGGTGACCATGGCACAGCCATCCTGATGTCCCGGGAAGGATTGACCTTTGATGTTGACATACATAGCGATTCAGCACCTCTTCACACCCTGGTTGAAACGGTGCTTTCGGCATGCCCTAAAGGAGCTGTCAGGCTTTTCAGGGATCCCACCCGCGGTGGACTTGCCACTGTCCTGAACGAAGTGGCCCAGGCCTCCGGGGTGCATATAGAAATAGATGAAGAGGCCGTGCCGGTGAGAGACGGGGTCATGTCAGTATGCGAGCTTCTTGGCCTGGAGCCCATGTATCTTGCAAATGAAGGCAAATGCGTTGTTGTGGCGGATGGCAAATATGCATCCGGGGTGCTGGAAGCATTGAAAGGACACGTCCTCGGAAGAGATGCTGCGGTGATCGGACGGATAAAGGGGCTTAAAGGGGACGAAAAGCCCATTGTGACCATGAAGACAAGTGTTGGAGGAAGCCGCGTGGTGTCCATTCTTTCCGGTGAACCTCTCCCAAGGATCTGCTGAGGCCGTTCGACATGGAAACAAAAAAGAATAACCGGGCGGTGATTATTGGCATAGGAAACCTGCTCATGAAAGATGAGGGCTTTGGCATCCACGTGATCCGTTACCTTGAAGAACATTTCAGGTTCCCGGATGACGTGGACCTGGTTGACGGTGGAACTGCCGGAATCTACATGGCCCCGGTGTTCGAGGAGGCAAAAAGGGCCATAGTGATCGATGTCATTGCCCTGGATCTCGCCCCTGGAACAATCGTGCAGCTCGATCACGTGGAAATGGCAGGGAAAAGTGTTACAACCAGCATGTCCTCTCACCAGATAGGTCTCCTGGAGATGCTTGAAATATGCAGGTTCAGGGGGACCGTTCCTGAAAAAACGGATTTTTTCTGCGTGGTTCCCGAAGTTATCGAAGCCGGGCTGGATCTTTCAGCTCCCCTTTGGCCCAAGGTGGAAGAGATGGCGGAAAAGGTGACCAGCACCCTTAAAAAGGAAGGGTACCGGATAGAAGATGCATGAGCTCAGCCTTGTCCAGGGGTTGATGGAACAGGTCAGGCAGATCGCCCGGGAAAATAACAGGGAAAGGGTCACACTGGTAAGGGTCCGGATCGGCCCCTTCTCAGGCGTGGTAACCGAATCCTTTTCCTTTGCATTTCATGCCCTGAAGACAGATGATAACCTCTTCAGCCAGAGCGGCCTGGAGATAGAAACTCCTGAACCGGAATTTTCCTGCAGTGGCTGTGGAAGGCGATTTGATGGATCAAAGATCCGGGACAGGGCCAGGGGCCATGATTTTCATTTTCCCTTCGACTGGGGGAGATGCCCTGCATGCGGGCAGGAGGCCCTGCATCCGGAGGGCGGTGATGAAATCCTGCTTTTGCAGGTAGAGCTGGAGTAACGGAAATGTGTGAAGAATGCGGATGCCAGACGGGAAACAACAGTGACAAGAAGATAGTCGAGGTGAACAGGAGCCTGCTCGAGGCCAACCAGGAGATTGCACACGGGAACCGTCAGCATATCGAAAGGCTGGGAGCAAAGGCCATAAACATCATAAGCAGTCCCGGAGCAGGTAAGACGACCCTGCTCGAGGCAACGGCGGATGCCCTGTCAAAGGAGATCAATTTTGCCGTCATAGAAGGTGATATCGAAACAGAAAAGGATGCCGACAGGATCAGGGCAAGGGGCATCCCGGCGGTGCAGCTTACAACCGGCGGGGCCTGTCATCTGGATGCATCCCTGGTCCATAAGGGGATTCACCAGCTGGAACACGTGATTTCAGAAGGAGGGCTGGATCTGCTCTTCATAGAAAACGTGGGCAACCTGGTGTGCCCCGCTGCCTTCGATCTCGGAGAACACAAGAGGGTGGTGATGGTGTCCGTGCCCGAGGGCTCTGACAAGCCTGCCAAGTATCCCAGGGCATTCATTGGTTCGGACCTTTTTATCATATCGAAGACGGATCTCCTGCCCTACTTTGATTTCTCAGTGGAAGAGGCCAGCAAAGAGGCAAGGAGGCTCAATCCCGATATAGAAATCATCACCCTTTCAGCTGTCACCGCCCAGGGCATGGACCACTGGATTGAATACCTGTGGGGTATGGTCGGCCTGAGGCCTTGAAAACGGTCACGTCGGTCTTGTGTTCCGCCAGCTCCCGAATGGCAATTCATAATTTTTGCCCGTAAAATCAAGGGAAAATAATTTCCTCACGGTTTGGGGGTGGAAATGTATTTCCCTGGTTGGTCTTGACTAATTGAGGGATATGGGGGAAAATAGAGAAAATATTTTCCACTTTTTGTTGTTCGTCCTCGTCTCCGGGAGGAAAAATATATGGATTTCATAGTTGGCAACAGCCAACCCATGCAACAATTAAAAAACCTGATCAGGCAGGTTGCAGATACCGGCTTGAATGTACTCGTATGCGGAGAAAGCGGGGTTGGCAAGGAAGTGGTTGCCAGGAGCCTTCATGCCCGGTCAGCTCGGCGCAAGAAGCCGTTTGTAAAGGTTAATTGCGCTGCCCTTCCCGGGGAACTTCTTGAAAGCGAACTCTTTGGCTATGAAAAAGGGGCGTTTACTGGAGCCACAGAGGCCAAACCCGGGAAATTTGAGCTTGCTGACAAGGGAGCCATATTCCTGGACGAGATAGGTGATATGTCCACAGCCCTTCAGGCCAAGCTTCTCCAGGTCCTTCAGGATTCGGAATTTTGCAGGGTCGGAGGGATAAAGGACATAAAAGTGGACGTCTGGATTATCTGTGCCACTCACCATGACCTGGAAGTGGACATACAAAAGGGAAAATTCAGAGAGGACCTTTTCTACAGGATCAATATCATAAAGATAAAGGTCCCGCCTCTTAGGGAGAGAAAGGAAGATATTCCCCTGCTGGTGAATCACTTTCTTGAAAAATATACCGTGGCCCTCAACCGTTTTCCTTCTGATCTGAAGATTTCCCAGGACCTGTTTGATTGCTTTTTTCAGTACCACTGGCCCGGAAACGTGAGAGAGCTGGAAAATTACGTCCAGAAGATGCTGGTTCTCGGCGATGAAAAGCCTATTATCGAGGAGCTGCAGGCCAGGAGTATGCGGGGAGTGGATGCCGTAAGCCCGGAAAACCAGTGGAGCCAGGAGGAATTTCTCCTGGAGACTGTAATTGGCGGCATGACCAAGGAGTTCGGTGACAAGTTTCCCTCCCTCAAGGAAATCAAGAAAAAGGCCCAGGCCAGGGTTGAAAAAGTGGTCATTGAAGAAGCCCTCAGAAAAACTGCCGGTAATAAAAGAGACGCTGCCAAGCTCCTAAAAATCAGTTACAAGGCCATCCTGTACAAGATCAGGGATTATGAGATAAATGTTGAACCCGAGGAATTTTTAACCAACAGTATCCACCTGACTATTCCAGATAATTGAATAATTTTGCTCTGAAAACGGAATAATTTTTCCTATTTAAGAGAAAAAGATTTACCCTTTCTCATGTAATCCTCTTTTAAATCCCATTTAAGCCGGTAAAATTTTGAAAAGAGCTTTGGTATTTTGGAGCTTTTTTTGCACATTCTTTTGAAATAACGTTTGAAAGGATGTATCCATGCTGGGACCGAAAGGGCAACAGGCAGACGCCGCAGGAAAGGAACGAAGAAAATTTCCACGACTTCCTGTCCAGATACCTGTCTATTTCAAGGCAGATTCGTCAGACAGCTATCAAAGTGGTTTCACCAGAGATGTATCACCCCGCGGAATCCAGATCTCCCTACCAAGGGGTGGGATCAGCTCGGATGAAAAGATCCGATTCGTAAGCCCATATACCCCTGCCGAGGCAGTGGTCCCCGACATAAGGGGCAGGGTGGTGTGGAGCGTCCAGGAAAAGAACAGGGTGCGTACCGGGATCTGCATTGAAAACGATGTGGAAGACATGCTGGGCTACCTGCTTACTGCCGTCTCGTCCAGGGATGCCTTGATGAGGTCGGGGTTTTTCCAGTCCCTGCTGGACAGCCTTCCGGATGCATCCATTTTGCTGGACAGCAGGCTTAGGATAATCGCCATCAGCTCCCATCAGCCCCTCCTTTCCATCGATCCGGACCTGTTCAGGGGAGAAAAGATCGGTGAGGCCCCCACCATACTGAAACAGCTTTCCTCCAGGAATTTTGATCCCAAAAAGGCCCTGTCAGAGTGCCTGTTTGCCAGAAAGTTCAAGCGTTTCGGTCCGTTGTCCCTCAAGCTTGGTTCAAAGGAATATGCAGATGACAGGTTTTTCAATGTGGACGTCAGGCCGGTTTCCGTTGGACCAGACCAGGAAATGGTATTTGTCCAGATAAAGGATGTTACTGTTCTTTGTAAACTGAAGGAAAAGATCAAGGAAAGGAATAGTGCCATCTGGGGCCAGTACAAGTTCATGACAATGGGCCACATAGTGGACGAGTTACTGGAGGATATTATCAGTCCGCTCTCTGCAATTGTGGGAAGGCTGGATTTGCTAACCATGAAGATGACCAGTGCATATGACAAGGGGGGGACACCAGCCTTGGAAGAATGGCTCAGGGAACTTCACATAATAGATAGCCTTGTTGAACAGATCACAGAATACTGCACAGTGGCCGCCAAGAGAAGAGAGAGGGAAAAGCTGGGTTCACTTGAGAAGACCATATCCTTCAACAAGCTTGTGGAAGAAACCCTTCTGGTGCTCAAGCCCAAGTCTTCCTTTCGTGAAGTGGATATACATCTGGATTTCAAGAAGGACCTGTCGGAATTCCAGGGTGACTATTTCGACTGGCTGAATGCGGTAATAGCCCTGTTTCAGGCCATAATAAAGGAAATGAGGACCCAGTCCAGAAAGGAAATGTCGGTAGTTACAGACGAGGACGAGGATTTCATTTTGCTTTCCATTTCACACAACGCCAGGGCGCTAAAGATCCCCCTGGAAAGGGAAATGGGGCTGGGAATACTCGAGGTCCTCAGGGACAAGTACGGGGTTTCAATAAAGACATCCGGCAGCAACGGCTGCCAGACAATCACCTTCCGGGTGAGAAAAGGCCGGGATTGACCAGGATACCAGGGTGTCAATCCTTCTGGAGATGCCTTTTAACAGAAGCCTTGAGTTCGTCCAGGTTAAATGATTTTACGATATAGTCGTCAGACGCCCATGAAGCCAGGTCCTGTTTGTATTCAGGATAGGCGGAACTCAGGATTACGGGTACGTTTGGTTTCAGCTGTTTCATCTGCCTGAGCACTTCGATTCCATCCATGCCGGGCATGTTTATATCAAGGATCACCAGGTCCGGCTGCTCGGATTCAAACAGTTTCAGGGCATCTTCTCCATTCATTGCCGAGACCACCTGGTAACCTTCGTCTTCCAGTTCCTCCCTGTAAAGCAGATGTATGCTCTCTTCGTCGTCTACCACCAGGATTTTCTTTTTTTCACTGCTCATTTTGGACCCCCTTTAATTTGGATTCGAATCCCTAAGAATGCGGGCGGATTCCTCGGGTGGAGTTGTATTTATGTAAAAACCGGTTCCCCATTCAAAGCCGGCCACAGTATTGACTTTCGGCATTATCTCTATGTGCCAGTGAAAATGTTCCAGGCCAAAATCTGTCAGGGGTGCAGTATGCAGCATAAAATTATAGGGAACATTCGGCAGCACCGTGTCCAGCTTCTTCATGGTGAGGGAAAAAAGGCTGGTGAGGCCTTCGGCCTGCGAATCGTCCAGAGAAACAAACCTGGATTGATGACGTTTGGGGAGCACCCACATTTCAAAGGGAGAACGGGGGGCAAATGGACAGATAGCGATAAATTCATCGTTTTCGCAGACCACCCTGAGATTCTGCTGCCTTTCCTGCCTGATTATATCACAAAATACACAGCGTTCCTTGTAATCGAAATATTTTAGGCAGCCGTCCAGCTCTTCCTGGATAAGCTGCGGAACAATGGGCAGGGCGATGAGCTGGGAATGTGAATGCTCCAGGGAGGCGCCAGCAGCCTTGCCGAAGTTTTTGAATACCATGATGTATTTGAATCTCTTGTCACGGGCGAGATCGATGATCCTGTCTTTATAGGCCATGAACACCAACTGGAGCTGTTCGTGAGACATGGATGAGATTGTTTCGTGGTGATTGGGTGTCTCAACGATGACTTCGTGGGCACCGATCCCGTTCATCTTGTCGTAGATACCTTCACCCCGTTTATCCAGCTCTCCTTCTATTACCAGGGCCGGGAACTTGTTGGGTACGACCCTGAGTTTCCAGCCCGGGCCGTTTGGATCATGAAAGGGCCTGCCGTATGCAAGAACTTCAGGAGGTGTTGTGTTTTCGTTGCCAGGACATAGGGGGCAGAAACCACCCTTGGTCTTGTCCTTTTCGATAATGAAATCGTAAGGTCTCTTGCCGCGTTCCTGGGCAATGATGACCCATCTTCCAATTATTGGATCCCGTCTTAACTCCGGCATTAAGGATTGGCTTTGGCTGGCAGGAATTAAAGGCCCTTGGCCTTTTCTTCTTTTTCCTGTTTTGATTTACATTCAATGCAGAGGGTTGTTACAGGACGGGCCTCAAGCCGTTTTACTCCGATGTCCTCGCCGCATTCCTCGCAGATTCCATAGGTGCCATCATCGATACGTTCAAGGGCCTTTCTGATCTTTTTTATGAGTTTTCTTTCCCTGTCCCTGATTCTAAGCTCGAAGCTTCTTTCAGATTCCAGAGACGCCCTGTCCGTAGGGTCTGGCACCTGACCATCACTGGAGGTCATCTCTTCCAGTGTTTTGTCGGCCTCCCCCAGGAGATCGGAAAGCTTCCTGTTGAGTAATGCCCGGAAATATTCCAGCTGGGCCTGATCCATTTTAAACCTCCTGTATCTTTGGAAGAAGGACGTAGGCTTTATTCACGTCTCTTCCACGTACCGCTTTTGCCGCCGCTTTTCTCCAGCAACTTTATATCCGTGATCTTGATACCCTTTTCTACCGCCTTGCACATGTCGTAAATGGTGAGAGCCGCCACAGAGACTGCAGTAAGTGCCTCCATTTCCACCCCGGTTTTGGCAGAAATGGACGCTGTGGCCTGTATCTCCACTCCTGGCAATTCCTCGGACAGGATAAAATCAATGGAGATGTGTTCCAGTGGCAAGGGATGGCAGAGGGGGATAAGGGCCCCGACCTTTTTGGCAGCCAGTATCCCGGCTATCCTTGCAGTGGCCAGCACATCCCCCTTTGGTATCTTCCTGTCCGTGAGCATCCTGAAGGTGTTCTTGTTCAGGATGACCTTCCCGGAAGCAAGGGCCTTTCTTTTGGTCACCTCCTTGTAGGAAACATCCACCATGATTGCATGACCCTGCTCGTCCAGATGGCTCAGCTGCCTGGCCATTTTAGTGAAACTCCACCTTTTGAAAGAGTTTCTTGAAGAAGCCGCCTTCCTTTTTGCCCTTTTCAATTTCCATAAATTCTTCCAGTAGCTCCTTTTGGCGCTCTGTAAGCCGCGTTGGGGTAACCACCTTTATCTTTATTAGCTGATCCCCCGGTGAAAACCCCCTGAGATCGGGAAAGCCCTTTCCTTTTAATCGGAATATTTCGCCCGATTGCGCACCAGCTGGAATTTTCAGCCTCTCATTGCCATCAATGGTGGGCACGTCTATTGTATCCCCCAGGCAGACCTGGGCTATGGAAACCGGGATTTCGCAGAAGACATCGTTGCCCCGGCGCTTGAAAAATTCGTGGGATTCCACATGAATCACAATGTAAAGGTCACCCCTGGGCCCGCCCCGTTTACCAGCCTCTCCTTCATTCCTGAGCCTTAACCTGGCGCCCGTGTCGACACCGGCAGGTATTCGTACCTTGATTTTCTGCCTTTCTGGCCTGCGTCCTTCGCCGCGGCATCCCGGACATGGTTCTGTAATGATCGTGCCCCTGCCTGTGCACTGGGGGCAGGCAGTGGATACCTGGAAGAAGCCCTCGGAACGTATCACATGTCCCGAACCCCGGCACCCGGGGCAGGTTATGACCTGGGAATCTTTGCCGGCACCGCTGCCTCCGCACTGGGTGCAGGTTTCAAGGCGTTCGATCTCGATTTCCTTTTCCGCGCCCTTGGCGGCCTCCAGAAATTCAATGGTAATATCGTACCGGAGATCCGATCCGCGTTCAGGCCCCACACCCGACCTGGTCCTGCCCTGGCCTGTGGAAAAACCAAAGAAGTCTTCGAACAGGTCACTGAAGGTGCTAAAGATGTCATCGGCGGCATTAAATCCCTGGAAACCGGCGCCAGACAGGCCCTGATGGCCATGCATGTCGTACAGGCGCCTCTTTTCAGGATCTCTCAGGACCTCGTAGGCCTCGGCCGCCTCCTTGAACAGTTCCTCCGCCTCTTTGTTGCCGGGATTTCTGTCCGGGTGGTATTTTAGCGCCAGCTTCCTGTAGGCCTTCTTGATTTCCTGTACGGTAGCCTCCCTGCTGACGCCAAGTATCTCGTAGTAGTCCCGTTTCATGGTTTTATCAACTGTTCTTGTCGGCCTCTAATCTGAGAGCTTCCATTATGCGTTTTTCTTCCGCTTCCTTGGCCAGCTGGTCAAGGTTTTCAAATGTCACCTTCCCGGCAGCGATCTCCCTGAGTGCCTGGACGATTTCCTTGTTTTTGCTTTTGACCAGCGGAGGAGCTCCTTTTCTCAATTGTTTGACCCTCTCGATGGTCAGGTGAACCAGCATGAACCTGTTGGGTACTCTTTCTAGACAGTCTTCAACTGTAACTCTTGCCATGGTGCCTCCTGGAAGAACTTGCTCCAATCAATGAATCATTAAATATATAATGCCTGTGTGGTTCTGCGCAATCCTATTATTTTGATTGCGGTACGTAAAAACGGAATGAACCGGATATTCCTGTTATCGGCAAAATAAAAAGGCCCTGACACTGTTAATGCCAGGGCCCTGACAAGATGCCTTTTGGGCAGTTGTTTACTGGCTCCCCGGGACGGACTTGAACCGCCAACCTAGTGGTTAACAGCCACCCGCTCTGCCGATTGAGCTACCGGGGAATTGGTAACGGCCTATTTTTATAGATCGGAAAGGGATTTGTCAACAGATAAAAAGAGAAAATTGTTTAAAAGTCATCTTTGTAATGTTTTTGCCGGTCAAGCCTTCAGAACTTCCTGAGATTATTTGGTTTTGCCAACAGCCGCCAATGCCTGGGCTACCGGAGAATAATCGCCGGGAGAGGCAAACCCCCTTATCCGGGCAGCTTTAGCCACCCTGGAGCCAGGCTGTATTGCCAGGAGTGAATTTTTTATCCTGGCCGACAGGTTGCCGGAAAGCGCAGTGGTTGCCGCTATGGGCCAGGCCGGCCACAACTGGAGCGTACTGCAAAGCAATGGAAAGCCCGGGTGATCCTGTGGCGAGAGTATACGGAAGTCATTTAAGGCAATCTTTTTTTCTCTTACCATGGATTCCAGCTGTCCTGTTCTGACGAATCCGGCATCCACCGCGCCGTTTAGTACTGCATATACGACGTAATCCTGTCCCTCCAGGGGTTTGAGTTCTGTATCCCTTACCACATCAATGTCTCTCAGGAGAAGGTCGTAGGCCTGGATAAGAAAGCCTCCTCCAGAACCGAACGACACTATGCCTATGCGTTTCCCCTTGAGCTGGGCGATACTTTTCACAGGGCTTCCTTTCTTGGTGAAAATGACCCCTCCCATGAAAGGTCCTCCCCTGGAATTTATCACCGTGGCCAGGGCCTGTACCCCGTACTGTTTCTTGAGGCTCACGTAAAATTTTTGATTTGCCAGTATGAGATCGACCTTGTTCTGTGAAACATATTCCGGCACCTGGGAAAAGCTCAGGGGCACAATGACGGTCTTTACTCCTGTCTTTTTTGTAAGGAACCGGGCAAGGGGACTCCATCGCTCCATGGCAGTCTGGAAACCCCTCTTGGCCAGCACCCCGAGCCTGATCTGCTGTTGACAGTGGCATGGCCATGGAGTCAGAAATAATATCAGGAAGGCAACAATAACAATCGAAAGCCCGGTCCCGGCTCTATCCCTGTATGTTTCAGGCCGTATTTTCATACTGTTCCGTGAATTTCCCCGTGGCTTTTTACAGGAAGGAAGAAACCCTGAATTTTCTCATGGTCTTTTCCACGTCCTTTGCAGTGGCGGCCATTTCCTCCATGGCTGCCAGGGCGTCTTCAGCTCCCTTTGCATTTTGCAGTGCACTGCTTGCCAGCTGCTGCATAAGCTTTTGCAATGCGGCACTCCTTTCCCTTTGCTTTGCGGTTCGCATGGTGATCTCGCTGGAATTTTCCACGACCTTTTCCGCGGTTTCCACTGCGGAACGGGATGTGAGGTTACTGGTATTGGCCGCGTTCATAATTTCTTCCGAAAGCTTGATAAGCTCCTGAATTGAATCTTCTGCCTTTTTACGTCTCCTTGCCTGGAGCTCTGTCATTTCCTCGATGGCCTCTGCCTGTTTTTCAAGTTCTCCGGTTGATTCCAGAATATGGTCAACAGACCCGGCCAGCTCTCCGGAAGAGCGGGAGATGTCCTTGGTCACCCTGCTGCCTCTTTCCACTGTACTCAGAAGGTTTTCCAGTGATTCGGCACTCTTGGATGCCAGACGCATTCCCTGTTTGACGTTTTCAGTACTTTCGCCAATGAGGTTTTCTATCTCCTTGGTGGACTCAGCCGTCCTGTCGGCAAGCTTTCTGATTTCCTCTGCAACCACTGCAAAGCCTCTTCCATGTTCACCAGCCCTGGCGGCCTCGATGGCTGCATTGAGGGCCAGGAGGTTGGTTTGTTCCGCAATGTCTGATATGAGGTAGACGATCTCTTTGACCTGCTCCGAACTTGTAGCAATGGCCGACATGCCCTCCAGGGTCTGTTTCATGGCTTTTCGGCCTTCTTTTGCACTTTGGAGGGTTTCATTGGCCTGGAGTGCTGCCCTTTGTGATTCAGAGGCCATGTCCTGAAGTTTTTCGGCCATTTTTTTGAGGTTGTCTGCAGTTTTGACAGCTGCATCAGCCTGTGCCACGGCCCTGGCCTGGACCTGTTTTGCAGTGGCGCCCATTTCCACAACCGTACTGGCCGTCTGCTTCGCCCCTTCCTTGTTCTTGCTGGAAAATTCGTTGATGTGTTCGGAGGTCTGCGCCATGTCCTGTATAATTTTGGCTGCATCCCTGGCCAGTTGTGCAGAGGATTCGGCGTGAGCGGCGACTTCCGATGCCGTCTGGCCCATCAGGGAGATACGTTTTTGCACCTCGTCTGAATTCTTCGCCTGTACCTTGGCGTTTTCGGTTATGCTTGCCGCGATTTTGTAAATGTTGTCGCTGGACTGGACAAACTTTGAAGTAGTCTGCATGACTCCCTTGAAGGTCTTCTGCAGGCTTTCAAGGAATGTGTTCACCGCCATGGCCATCTGGCCGATTTCATCCTTGCTTCTTACTTCCAGCCTTTGGGTAAGGTCGAAGTTTTCAGCCGTCTTCCTGAGGAGGTCTGCAGTGGCAACCACGGGCTTGATAACATTCCTGTTCAAAAGATACGTGAGCAGAACCAGCAGTGAAAATATGACTGCATTACCGATGAGGCCCTGCATGGTAACCTTGGAGAGGTTTGCTGTCAGTGCTGCCTCTGGCTCCATGACCACGGCCGCCCAGTCATCTCTCATGACATGGGATTTCTTGATTATCTTGAACGATCCGGCCACCTGTTTGTTGCCCTGGCCATTTTCCAGTTCAAAAACCCCTGAAAGCGCCTTGGCTGAAGGCCAGGAAGCAAGATTTTTATTCACCCTGGCGGGGTCCTTATGAATTATGATCTTACCCCCAGGGCCTATTATAAAGGCATCTTTTTCATGTTCCCTGAAGCCAAAACTGACCCCTGAGATTATTCCAGAAATGGCTCTCCAGTTAAGGAATCCTGCCACAGCTCCAACTACATGGTTGTTTTCAACAATGGGGGAGACCAGGTAGACATACCACGGAGACTTGAAGACCTCCTTGAGGCCGAGGGGGCTTCTGGTTGGACCTGCAATGGACACCTCTCCTGCCTGGCCGGGGACGGTCAGAAGAGAAGCAGCCAGTTTCTTGCCCACGGCCTTTTCGCTGCTGGAGGCAAGGATCCTTCCAGAGGTGTCCAGGACCATGATGTTGTCGTAATAACCATACTGCTTGACCATGTTGGCAAGAAAGGAATCGGTGCCGCCCTGGCCACCGCCTATGTTTATGGCAAGCTTAATGAGGTCCAGGTGCGAAAGGGTCCTTATGTCATTCACCCGGCTTTCCATGAATATGTTGAGATTCTGGGCAAGGGAACTGGCCTCGCCCAAAAGCTGGCGCTTGCCTTCTTCCCTCAAACTGAACTGCTGGTAAAAATAAAGATAGCCCTGGACGCCAACGGCAATGCCCACGATAATTGCTATGAGCACGAAGAGTTTTCGCTGGAGGCTCCAGTTGTTGAGACTGCTGTTTTTAATTGCTCCGCTATATTTCATGAATTAAGACCTCCCTGAAACGTCACTTGATGATTCGCTGACCTCTAACTTCCTGTTATGGCCGCCTTGGTTGAGACTTCCGCCTGATCCATGGCACCTGGAGACTTTATGTATTCTGCTATAAGTCTGGCATCCAGAAGGGGGATAGAGCCGGAATCGGAGACCATGATGGAGCAGGAAATGAGATTTCCGAGATGGCCCGCGGCTTCAGGCAGATTTCCCAGGTCATAGGCGTGGATATCTTCTATGCCCTTTACCTGTTCCACGGCAATTCCTACCGTATCGTCCCTTGACTGGAGAAGGAGAATGCTGCTTGCATCCCTGCCTGCGGACGGATCATGAGACTTGCCATGCCAGCTGCCGGACAAAACCGGGATTATCTCCCCCCTGACACTGATCACCCCGGCGACCCTTGGATTTGAATTGGGAAGAGGCATTACCCGCTCCGGGCGCACCACTTCCTTGATGCGATTTAGCTCAGCGGCCCAGGTAGAGGGCCCTGCCTGAAAAACCAGGGCCTTGCCTAGTATGTTCTTGGTTTTTTTCATGGCAAGCAGTTCCCTCGCATTTTTTGAGCGTTTTTTCTCTCTTCTTCCCACAACCTAGGAGAAAAACCGTGCTCTTTATTTCTTTTCGGAAGCAGGATTGAGAACTTGAAACTGCTAAGATGAACCCTTTCCGAAAGGATGATTGCTGAGGAGTTTATAGATGGGTCCGGCTGGAGTAAGCCGGCTCTGATAGAGGCAGAGCCTGTCGACCAGCGTTACGGCGGGCGGCAGATCCGATTTCAAAAGGCGGATGATGCTGTCTTGGGAAGGAGGCCTGCCCTTTATCCTGCCTATTGTTATATGCGGACTGAAGGGACGGTCATCCTTTTCAATCCCTAAATGAGCCAGGGCTTCTTCCACGAGCCCATGCATCCTTCGGATCGCCTCATTATTTCCTTTGGTGCCTATCCATAACACCCTGGGGCGTTTCAGGCTGGGAAATATCCCGGTAGGGCCGATCTTGATCTCGAAAGGCTGTAGTCCGGAAGCAACCTCCTGGACCGCTGCAGAAATGTCCCTGATGGCTGAAGGGGTCTGGTCCCCCAGGAATTTTACTGTAAGATGGATGTTTTCCGGCCTGACCCATCTTACGCTTTTGCCAAGAAAACGAAAGCCGGTTAAGGAATCTCGGATCACCCGGTTTGCTTCAGGAGACAGGTTTATAGCCAGGAAACTTCGAACCATGGATCATGTATCTCCTCAGCCAGTCTAGAGCCGTTTCTACAGTGAGCATCCTGATTTCCTTCCTGGTGCCCGGGAAGTGAAATCTGTGTACCAGGTGTTCGTCATTAACCGCAATGGAAATAAAGACCGTGCCAACCGGTTTTTCCTTTGTTCCACCTCCAGGACCCGCTATGCCGGTGATGGCTACTGCACAGTCCGTGGAGGAAATACGCTGCACACCCCTGACCATTTCCAGGGCCGTCTCCTTGCTGACCGCGCCAAAACGTTTAAGCGTATCTTCAGAGACTCCCAGGTTTTGTTTCTTTGCCCTGTTGCTGTACGTGACAATGGACCTGTCAAACCACCCGGAGCTTCCTGGAACAGACGTAAGCGTTGCGCCGAGAAGTCCTCCTGTGCAGGATTCGGCAGCGGAAAGATTCAGCCCCTTTTCCTTGAGGATCTGTCCAAGGGTGGCCTGGAGGCTGCCATCGCTTTCTTCAGATACGATATAGTCGCTGAATTCCTGCCGGATAAACGTGGCGGCCCGGCTGATAAGCTGTTCCGCCATTTCCCTGGAGGGCTTTGATGCCGTAAGGCTGACATGCACCTCTGGGAACACCGGGTAATACCCGATCTTTAATGCAGTATCCAGCTTCTCCATGTTCTCAAGCCTGGTATTTATGCTCGTCTCCGAAAGCCCGAAAAGCTTGAAGACCTTTTGTATGACAAAAGGCCGTTTCGGGTCCATGGTATTAAGCATGGGCACTATCTTTTTTACAATGTGGTCTTCCAGCTGTTCGGGAACACCAGGCAGGAAGAAGAGGTAAACGCCCTGATAATCTATCCAGTATCCAGCCGAGCAGCTGTCGGGTTCAAGGACGGTGGCGCCCTGGGGAAGCATGGAAAGCTTCCTTTTGAACTGCTCGGATGCCTTGTGGCCAAAATGCCTTTCCGCGTTACGGATCTGTTTCACCACCTGTTCATTTTTTACCAGGGGAAGTCCCAGAGCCTCTGCCACGGCTTCGTTGGTGATGTCATCCGTAGTGGGGCCAAGACCTCCGCTTATCAGGACAAACTGGGACGCCCTTATGGCATCTGTCAGGGAGGCCCTGATGTCGTCTGGATTGTCACCGACTACCGTGATCCTGGTTATCCGGTGTCCGGCGGAAAAAAGTCTCGCAGCAGCAAAACTGCTGGTGGTGTTCAGGACCCTTCCGGATATCAGTTCATCCCCTATGGCTATTATTTGTCCGATCATCAGAAGAATAAACTCCCTAGTCTCCAGATGATGTTGGCATAGATTCCTGCCATTACATCATCCATCATGATGCCTGCGCCCCCGGGAAACATGTCTTCCATATTTTTTACAGGAAAAGGTTTCCAGATGTCAAACAGCCTGAACAGGAAAAAAAGCACAATAAATGCCGTCCATCCAGTATCCACATGCCAGACAGATATGGTCATGCCTGCTATCTCGTCTATTACAATGATGGCGGGGTCCTTTTGCCCCAGGGTTTTTTCCGTCACACCGCCGGCCCATATGCCAACCATTACAAGAAAAAGGATCATGAAAAGGGAAAGAGCCGGGCTTAGATAACCAAGAAGCCATCCAATCACGAGTCCCAGAGCTGCACCTGCAGTTCCGGGAGCCCCGGGGCAATACCCGGTGCCGAAGCCGGTGGCAAGCACCAGGGCCAGTTTCTGGGCATTTTTTAGTTTTTTCCCCAACCCGCACCCGCCTTGACTGCCTCTGAATATACCATCCTTATAGGGATATCAAATTTGGTTGCGATCTGCCTGCATGATTCAAATTCCGGTATTATTTCCCTGATTCCTCCGGGACGAACAACCAGTTTTGCTTCTATCGCTCCCCATGATGTCATGACTGTTACGCGTTTCCTGGCAAGCAGGAACCTGCGGCTGTGTCTGAGCCGTACGCCTATGGTGGAACTGTCAAGCAATATGCACTGAACAATTTCCTCCTCTTTGTCCGGGTGGCACAAGACATTTAATTCAAAGCCGGTGCGGTTCTTTTTCATGTGCACGGGGCTTACCCATGCATCCAGTGCACCTTTTTGAAAAACTTTATCCATGAGATGGGCCAGCTGTTCAGGGGTCATGTCATCTATTACAGTTGATACCTCCGCCACAGTGTCCGTATCCGCCCCGGATCCTCCGTCCTCCCCGATAATCACTCGCAGAACATTTGGGACAGAGTCCAGGTCCCTGGCACCGGCACCATAGCCTATCCTGATGACTTTCATTTCAGGCACGTGGCCAAAGGAATGGACAATCTGCCTGGCAATGGCGGCACCTGTGGGAGTAACCAGCTCTGCGGTTTCTTCCATGGGGTAAACCGGAACACCTCTTAGAAGCTCAAGGGTTGCAGGTGCCGGCAGGGGCAGCCGGCCATGGCTCGAGTGGACAAAACCCCTGGAAAGCGGCAGGGGCGCAGAAAACACCCTGGATATACC
>CAYZJS010000035.1:0-42872 GCA_964478865.1 uncultured Thermodesulfatator sp. | reverse complement strand
GGAGGACTGTATGAAAAGAATCCATGCCAAGGTAACAGGGATTGTCCAGGGTGTTTACTTCAGGGCATCCACCAGGGATGCTGCCAGGGCCCTGGGACTTCGGGGATGGGTTAAAAACATGCCTGACGGTTCCGTGGAGCTTGAGGCAGAAGGTCCTGAAGAAAAGATTTCTCAACTTGTCATCTGGTTGAACCAGGGCCCCCAGTATGCGCGGGTAGAAAACGTAGAGGTGAAAGAAGTTCCTGTAACCGGAGAAGAAACAGATTTCAATGTCGATTTTTAGAGATACTCTTAAGTGAGGATCTCAAGAATCAAGCTGCGCCTCACCTTTCACTTCAATCAGATGGCGTCCTGACGCATCCGTCCCGCAGATTATCCTGCAACTTAGAAATTTTTCCACTATAGATGCATTGGCCAAAAGATGCCCGGTCAATTCCCCGGTTGTCCAGCGGATTATGCCTGGATTCAGAGCTCCAGGCAGAATAAGCTGATCCAAAAGATATTTATCGCACGCGCCCCTTTTTTCAAGAAGGGCCAGGAGTTTTCGGGCCGCCTCCCTTCCCACCTTCCCTGCGGACTTGCCCCTTCCCCCCTGCTGCCGTCTATCTCAAGCACCGCTTGTTTATCCTCCCTTTTAATAATTGGCAAATACCATTTTATGCAATTGTCCTGATGATAGCGAACAAATACGCCGGTATTTCTGTGGACCCGAAATTATCATTGATGTGAATGTCTATGGGTGCACGGAAAAGAGTGGTTCTGCTTCCGTGAACGCAATACTCTGTAAAACATCAACAACCAACCGGGAATACCGCTGGCCAAACGAAATATTGATCGCAATCAGAACGTGGCAGGATTCCTATGGCTGCGCGGCACGTTCAGCGTAACAAAAAGATAGGTGAACCTGTCAAAAGAGACTTCTCTGGGCCAGTTTCAATGCAAAGAGTATCAGGACGACCCCGAAGATCCTGCGCACGGTTTTTCCCTTGAGCTTCTCCGACATTATGCGTGAACCTGCCTGGCCGCCCAGGAATGAAAACACCGCGGCAGTCAGGATGAACTTCCAGTCCGTGGCGGCTATTGAAATATGGGTTACAAACCCGCTCAGGGATGAAAATACCACGATGAATATGGACGTGGCGGCAGCCATCTTGGTGGGGACCTTGAGGACATAGATCAAAAGAGGCACGATAAAGACCCCTCCTCCTATGCCGAGAAATCCTGCCATGACCCCGATGACCGCCCCTATAGCCCCTCCCCCGATTATCTTTCGGGCCATGCTGATCTCTGCCCTTTCAGCCTCTATCTTCCCTGAAAAAAGCATCCTCATTGCCGCAAGAAAGATTACAAGGGCGAGAACCCCGGTAAAGATGCGGACATTTATCTTCTGCGTCAAAACGGCCCCGAGGGGTGCGCTGATGGTTGACGCAATAAGAAGGGGAAGACCGACCTTGACATCCACCATCTTCTTGCGGAAGTAGGTAATAGCCGCGGACGCGGCGGCAATGGCATTGAGAAAGAGGGAGGCGGACACGGCTGTGGACACGGGAAACTTCAGCAGGACGAAGAGGGGGGAAAAAATGAGCCCTCCCCCCAGTCCGACCATGGTGAGAACCAGGGATGATAAAAAGATGACTATCAGAAGCAGGGCAAGTGCCATGGACATTTCTCCTTTCCGTCCCGTTTAGTCGATCTTGAAAAAAACCGCTCTTTACTCACCGCCGGCATGCATGAGCAGGAAGGATCGGCATGTTGAGGCCGGATAAAATCAGGCGCAAAAGGATTGCTGCCAGCCGCTGCAGCATGCGGAAGTTCATCCCTGCTGCTGACAGGACAGCATTCAGACATCTCCCTTTGTACCTTTAAGACGATTGCGGTCCAAACGGCGTTCATGCTTAAGATACCTTTGGGACGGGCCTGTGATGCTTGCACTCGGATTCTCTTTTGCCTTGAAAATATAATCATTTTAAATCGTTAACCGATTTTTTCAGAAACACCTAACCAGGAAATAATTCCAATCTGTGTACTTTATCAAATTATGATAATTTGTCTTCAGAAAAATGCCCGCACTGGAAAGCCGGCAGCTATGGAAATCATAAAAAAATTGGGAAAGTTATGAGCTGATCATTTTTCATGACCTGCTGTCAGACGGGGGAGCGAGGGGGAGCCGGATCGTAAATGTCGTACCTTCCCCCGGCCTGCTGGAGACATCGATCCTGCCGTTGTGTTTGGCAGTTACCACGTCAAATGCAATGGCCAGGCCCTGGCCGGTACCCTTGCCCACATCTTTAGTGGTAAAAAATGGTTCAAATATCTTGTCTATGATATCATCCGGTATGCCGGTTCCGGTATCTTCAATCTTTATGACTGCCCACTTCCCATCCGCATAGGTGGAAATGGCTATGATGCCCTTCCGGCCCTCTGGATTTTCTCCAAGCTTATCAGCTATGGCATGGGATGCATTTATAATAATATTTAAAATGACCTGACCTAGCTGGTCGCTGTAACAGGGAACAGGAGGGAGGGCCTTGTCGAAGCACAGCTTGACGTCAGCCACATATTTCCATTCGTTTTTTGCCACTGTAACAGTAGTTTCAATGAGCCTGTTCAGGTCTCCTGGTTCCAGGCTTCTGCTGCCAGGATGAGAAAACTCCTTCATGGCCCTTACTATGGTTGTTATCCTCTTGATTCCCTCCTTGGACTGATCAATGGCCTCGAAAAGTTCCGGTTCAAGGTAATCCCAGTCTGTCTTATCAAGGGCTGCCTCAACTTCTGATAATGTATCCGGCTCTATCCTGTTCTCATTTGCCTCGTGGAAGAGCCTTTTAAATTCCTTTACCAGGTCCTGAATATCCCCAAAGGCATCCTCAAAAAAATCTATATTGGAACCCACGTACTGTGCAGGCGTGTTTATTTCGTGCGCAATACCCGCGGCAAGCTGGCCGACGGCCTCAAGTTTTTGCGCATGGAGAAGTTCCGCGTGCATCTTTTCCTTTTCTTTTTCAGAACTCTTTAACCTTTCTATGATGTCATGATAACGGATATTGAGCCTCTTCAGATAGACAGCAAGAAAACCGAGAAACAAAAAGGCCATTGTAAATGCCGTTATTATCAGCCAGTATTCTCTTAATATCCTGGAAAGGCTCAATTCCCCCTGATCCTTGTAAGGTCCTACCTTCAAAAATTTGAGACATTTTCGGACCGGTTCATAATTGAGGGGGATGGTCCAGCCCGCACATCTTGCTTCCAGGGCCGCGGCATAATCGGGCTCCATCTTGAAAAGGGCGGCCGCCACCTTTTCAGCAATTTCAGATGAGACGTGAGGCAGTTTGGCAAAGGGCCATTCAGGATAGAGCCTGGTGGTGACCAAAAAGGGGAAACCTGTATCTTCCGGGCGTCTTTCACCCAATATCCTGAAATCCTCTATGGTTATCTTGCCCTCGGAAGCCATTCGTTCCAGGATGTCGGTCCGAACGGTTCCGGCGTCCACCTTTCCATCCCTGACCGCGAACACGACGCTGTCGTGGGTCTCTCCGAAGGACAGATGGGAAAAATCCTGATCAGGATTGATGCCATGGGTCAGCAGGTATCTCCATGCCGCATACCAGCCACCGAACGAAGTCCTGCTCACAGCCATAAAATCCTTATCCTTGAGGTCCCATACGGTCTGAATGTCTTTTCTATCCGACCTGCAGAATACCACTCCTCCAAAATGGGTGGTTACCCTGGAAAGTCGCTTGTTCTTGAGGGTGGCAATCCTGGTTACTCCATAAAGGGCTTCAAATTTCACATAAAATGCAGGATTGGCCAGGACAAAGTCGACCTCTTCATTCTTAACGGCGGATTCGATTTCATAAAAATTGAGGGGCACGATACTGAACTTGCAGCCTGGAAGATGGGCTCCAAGGTAATAGGCTGTTCCTCCCCACTTTTTCAGGCACTGACTGGCCCCCCGTTTTGCCAGCACCCCCACCTTGAAATTATGCTGGTCTTTTGGCTGGCAGCACGCAGGATCTGCAATAACCGCGCAGATAAGAAGAGATAGAAATACTGCGATTTTGATAATAGATATTTTCATTCCCGGATATTTTAATCCCAAATTATGCAGCTCACATGTTTACCAAAGACACAAGACAGCAGGGACGCTGACGTACTTTGGTACTTCAGGTCCATTACAGCAAAGCAGGTTTGCTGAAACCTGGAGACCCTTGCGGCGTCAAATGCCGAACAAATTTGGGCGGATTTCAACGCACCTTCTGACCAACGCCCTAGCATCTTAAAATGACCATAACAAGCTTAAATAAAAGAAAATTTCTTTTTGTTGAGCAATTAAAGTGCACAATTTGGGTTGATATGCCAAACGGACCCGGCGGGTCCATGTATAAAAAGGAGACCTGAAGCTGCACTTACTGGGAAATAATACATCCCTCTTCATCCCTGATCACCTTGGTGATACCGGGATAATTAGATTCCAGCTTCCTGAGTGCCGCATCCCTTGTCTTCATCTTTTGAAGAAGCATGTCCCGCTCCCGCACCACGGCCAGGCTTTCAAATGCCCTCCTTATGGTGATCTTCAGATCTTCATTGCTCCAGGGCTTGATGATAAACTTGTATACCCCGGCATCATTAATGGCCTTTACCGCTATGTTTACATCTTCGACCCCTGTCATCATTATTGTAAGTATTTCTGGATAGGATTCCTTGATCTTCTGAAGAAGTTCCAGGCCATTCATTCCCGGCATCTGATAGTCGCTTATCACCATATCCATGCTTGCGGCAGATATCTGTTCAAGGGCTTGACCCGCACCTGCAGTAAAATAAAGATTATAGGGCTCCTTCCTCAATGCCCTCTTCATGGACTGGAGCAGATTTTCGTCATCGTCTACAATCAATAAAGAATACCTTTTCATCATATTTCCCCAATTTTATGATTAAAAAACCTTTTATCTTATAAGCACCTCAAAGGGTTCCTGTATACCTATGGTCTTGGAAAAATTCAATAGCCTTTCCCTCAGGCTCAAGGTGATCTCCTGTCCCTTACTCGCAAGAAGCAGTCCGTTCCCAGCCTTCAGATCCTGATTGAGTATCATTCCCACCAGTATCTGGCCGAGTTTCAGCCTCTTGACCTTCAGCCCTTCTGTTCGGATATTCACACGGGACAGGATATCCAAAATCTTCGGGTTGTATTCCCCCTTTCTCTCCCTCATGTCCTGAATGGCCACAGCTGGCCTGGCTCCAAGGAATATTCGGTGATCAAAGTCCACTGCCACTTTCAGGATCTGACCCCCTATATGGATCAGTTTTTCTTCATGGGTATCCGGCATTGTGTATGCAGAAAACGGCCGGTTCTGTAAGGCTATCATGCGGTATACATTTTCAAGGCGGGGGATATTTGACAGAATCCTTGCTGCAGTGTCAGGATGCTGCTGAAACATCTTCCTCTCTTCAGGACTTAGGTCCTTACCGCTGTATACCTTTTCAAGTATTTCGTTAGGTACGGTGACACAGCCTATCTGAGAGAGAAATGCGGCGATGGAAAACTGCCAGATTGAGGGGAGCCCCAAGCTCTTTGCGATCTGGATAACATAGTGTTTTATCTGGCTGGAACGGCTGAAGGCTATGGGATTCACCTGGCTCAGAATTTCAGCCATGACCTTGATGCTGCCGTTCAAGGTCTTGTTGAGAAGTTCCCGTTCGGCTGTAATCAGCCTGTACTGCTCAATTCCTGCTTCAAGTGATGCCTTCAGCTGCTCGGGAGCACAAGGCTTGTTGAGAAACCGGAATATGCATCCTTCATTTACCGCCTTTATGGCCGTCTCCTGATCGGCATTCCCGGTAAGCATCATTCTGACTGTTTCCGGGGCGATTTCCTTCACGCGGGAAAGAAACTGTACCCCGTCCATCTCGGGCATACGCATGTCGGAGACAACAACGGCATACGGGCCGTTTCTCTTTACGAAATCAAGGGCTTCGGCTCCGCTCAGGGCCGTATCGATCTCTTTGAAATACCTTCTGAGCTGGCGTTTTACCGCGCTGAGAACATTTGCCTCGTCATCCACGAAGAGGATCTTTTCAGACATCCCCTTTCTCCTTAATCGCCTTGCACGTTGAATACCATTCTCGCAATCTGGATACCATTTCTCCGCTTCCGTATACGGTCTCATCAAGGACGGGAACCGGCCCGATACAACCACCTGGATCAAGCTTGCGAGAAATCATATCTGCACAGGAGATGATTCCCGGGATGGTAAAAGGGGCGCCGGGATATTGATGGGCACGATGATGAAAGCTCAGGGCCTCGACAATATCCCCGGGCAGCCCCCATATACCCAGCAGATATCCCCCCACTTCTGCATGAGACGTCTGGAATACCTTGAACTCTGCCTTTCTCAATTCCTTTTTCTCTTTAACGGCAATTTCAAGGGCATTGCCGTATTCATCCGGCATGTTGGATGCTAAAACCAGCTTGCCGAGATCATGAAGGAGGCCCGCCGTAAATGCGTTATCAACAGTCTCCTTGTCCTCGGTCACTGTCTCCATGATGTTTCTGGCAAAGACTGCCGTCTCAAAGCTGTGATCCCACAACGCCTCTAGAGAAAATCCCGGCATGGCCGATCCTTCATACTGGGAAAAGACCCCCAGTGTAAGGACAAGCGACTTTACTATATCGAGGCCCAGCAGGTGGACAGCCTTTGCCGGACTTTCAATGTGCTTGTAATGACCGAAGAAGGCGGAGTTCACAAGCTGGAGCACCTTGGCGCTCATACCCAGATCCTTTTCTATGATTCCGGCGACATCCTCAACGCTGCTCTCGGGATCATTGATCTTTTCCTGGATCTCCCGGTAGATTGAAGGCAGGCTCGGCAGATGATCGATGCCGGAGATGGCCTTTTTCAAAAGAGGATGCGTCATGAGCTGATGAAGCATGCAGGCCCTCTGAAGAATATTTTTCAGGACCTGGGGTTCGCAGGGTTTCATCAAAAACTGATGAGCCACGCAGATAGCCCTGTAGGTCGCATCATCGTCCGCCTGACCCGTCAACACTATGCGGATTGTCTCCGGATGCCTCTTCTTAACAGCCTGGAGAAGCTGTGCCCCGTCCATCCCAGGCATTCTCATGTCTGAAACCACTATGTCAAAGGAGTCTTCTTCCATGAGTTCAAGGGCCTCTTTTCCGCTCAGAACAAAATGCATATCCAGGAACTTTCTCATGGAGCGAAGCATCCTCCTGAGTCCATCCAGCACCCTTTTTTCATCATCGACAAAGAGAATTCTTTTCGTAGCCATCCCTTTTCTCTTCTATTTGGAATCATGCCCGGCAATGGGCAGGGTGATGCGGAACCTGGTGCCCTCTCCCGGAGTTGAGTCGACCTCAATGGTACCGCCGTGTTTCTTTACAATAATGTCCCTGGCAATAGACAGGCCCTGGCCGGTACCCTTGCCTACTTCCTTGGTGGTAAAAAAGGGTTCAAAGATCTTGTCCCGTATCTCTTCTGGGATTCCTGTGCCCGTGTCTTCAATAACTATTGCTGCATGATTGTCCTTTTCCCTGGTTGTGATGGTTATTTTCCCCTTAACTCCTTCCGGATTACGGCCGAGTTTCTCGGAAATCGCCTGGGCTGCGTTTACCAGGAGATTCAATATGACCTGCCCTATCTCGTCACTGAGACATGGAACCGGCGGCAGCTCCTTCAACAGATGGAGGACAACATCCGATGAATATTTCCACTCATTTTTGGCAATTGTCACCGTGGTTTCAATGATCTTGTTTATGTCTTGCAGCGCCTTTTCCTTGGAGCCCGGATGAGAAAAATCCTTCATGGCCCTGACTATCTTTGTCACCCTTGCAACCCCTTCCTGGGCCTGCTCAACAGCCTTTGGCACCTCTTCCCTGAGATAATCCCAGTCCGCTTCTTCCAGCGCCTTTCTCATCTCTTTAATGGACTCTTGACTAAAACCTTCCCTTTCAGCCTCTTCTGCAACCTTTTCAAACACCTCGAACAAACACGATATGTCCTCAAAGGCCTCTCTGAAAAAATCCAGGTTCGAGGCTACATATTGTGTAGGGGTGTTGATTTCATGGGCAATGCCGGCGGCAAGGCGGCCTACCGCCTCCAGCTTCTGAGCACTGAGAAGCTGGACCATTACCTGATTCTTTTCATTTTCAGCTGTCTTTCTTTTATTGATATTCCGCACCACGTGCACAGAACCTATGAGGCTGCCGTCAGGGTCCAGATATGGCGTTGTAATTACTTCTATGTATCCCCCCAAATTTTTTTCAAATATTTCATGGGAGTGAATCTTCCCATCCTTCAGTAATTTTTTGTGAGGGCAATCCTTTGGAATCTTTCCGGACTTATGACAGAGTTCAAAACATTTTCTCCCGACAATCTCTCTCGGATGCATTCCAAATGCCTTTGCCATAGACATGTTCAGCCGGATGATAGTGTGATCTTTGTCAATAAGGGCTATAAAATCAGGTATGGAATCTATAATATTGCTGCATTCCTGTTTAGCCTGTTCTATAGTACGCTTCTGTATTTCCTGAGCCTTTATCAGGCCTTCAAGCTCTTTCTCTTTCCTCAAAAGCTCTGCTATGTCCCTGCGGGCATATTTCTCTTCCATTGCATCACCTCATACAGATCTTGATGCCGCTGCTTTTCATTAAAATCCTCAAAATTCCGCCATTCCTCCTGATCACTTAAACTGCCAGAGACAGGAACAATTACAGGATAAATTCCAGGAAAACCCTGGATACCGCTTCATGGGGTATGAAAAACTGGAATTTTCTATTGGATACAGCTCTTGATAATTCGGCAGAGGCTCAAATGGGCGACTGCTAAATCATCCCGATAGCTGGCGCAGACTCCCTGAGAATCAGGACTTGCTGGTGCAGACATCTCTCTATCTCTTTCGTCATTTTTGGGCATTACATTAATTAAAGGGTACCTGAAGAAACTGGCCTTTCATAAGGTGACCTTGATGTAGTCAAGAAATAATCCTTGAAATATCAGCAATATGCCTAGAGTTGTTTCTCTCATGCACCTCACCTTTGAATAAAATTTTAAATCTACCGTGAAAGTACGTGAAAAATTGCGCTTTCCGCCGATGGGGGGGGGGACGGACCAAAGAGAATCTTTAAAGACTGGGAACAGCCTGTTGGGGCTTCTCAGGTGAATCGGAGCGACCGAAACCTCCGTTTAGCGAGCAAGACTAGCGGCTTTGGATGTTTCAGCGAAGCAGGCTTTAGATGTAGGTACTATGGATTGCTTTCCCGGCTACAAATCCTTTCCAGCCTGAGTGCCGCTAAGCTCCTAAAGGTCAAGGCACACCTAAGGCTTTAGCAATCCCCTTACATCCACCCTTTTCTTTATAAGGCCCTGCTGAAACATTATCTCTTCTGTCTGCAGCCACGCCTCTTCGTCCATCCAGCCTACCCTGCGTTTGCCGTGGGCGGTTATCAGCGGCGCAGTTGCCTTGATCTGTTCCTTTAGCGTAGCCGTGGGCAGACCCTTTTCATATTTTGCCAGGATCCCGGCTGCCTTTTCCAGGTTTTCCGGCCTTATGGCCTGCTGCCATCCTCTCAAGATGCAATCCCTGAATAGCCTGACCACTTGAGGATGTGCCCTCTGAAATTTCCTTGAGGTAACCAGGGAATTTGCAACAAATCGGATCCCGTACCTGCAGGGATCCAGGAAACCTGCCTGCTCACCCATGTCCGCCATCTTTTGGCTCAGGCTGATACCCTGGGTATTTCTGTAACATGGCCACAGGTCCACCTCCCCCTTCCAGAACGGGGTGTAGTCGTAGGTTATGGCGTAAAGATGCAAGGTGTCAGGAGACAGGCCAAGCCTTCCTGCCAGGGCCATGAAAATGGCCTCGTCGTTTCCGCCGTATGTTATTCCAATGGTGAGGTGTTTAAGGGATTCAGAAGGGTTTTCATCATTGAACTTCACCCGGGAGCTGTTGTATATCCACTGCAGGGGATTTTCCTGGAAAATCTGGGCAATTACAAGGCAGTCTGCACCCCGGGACGCGGCCCTTAAAACCTGGTCGGCAGATGCCACCCCGAAATCTGCACGCCCCAGCTCCATCTCCTCTATCGCATCGTGCTCGGCTCCACCTTCCTTCAAGGTAACATCAAGGCCGTTTCTTGCAAAAATCCCCTTGTCCCGGGCCCAGATATCCCCGACGGTACTTGCATTGAAAAGCCACTTGAGCCGGTAGACTACGTGCCGCCCTGCCTTGTTATCAGAAGAGGAATCAGGCCTCTCACTGTCCGTGGCCTGGCAGCTGGCCAGGCACAGTAAGAAGAAAAGCCAGATTAAAGGGATGAATCTCTTTTTTTCAGGACCCCGATCCACGGACCACCCGCTCCTGCAAACCTCACAGTTTTTTTACCGGCCTGAGCCAGACGGGACCTGTTTCATTGGATCTGCGACTTTTTTGTAGCCACCTGGAATCTCAAACTCGGATGCAGAAATTTTTGCCTTTTTTACAGAAACAACCCGGGAAGAACTTCCGGACATGGGACCTGCCTGCCTTGCATAGTGCACTTCCTTCACGACCTCTCCGGCATCTTGTATCTTCTGCTCAAGTTTCATGATCTGGGTTGCCTCCGAATTGGCAAAGGGCATGCCTTCAGAGGAAATCTTTTTCATCGCCTGCTCGAATTCGTCCAGTTTGGACTTATCTATTTCCTCAAGGATGTCCTTTTTTAATCCTTCCGAGACCCAATATTCCGCCAACGGTTTCCCGTTTTTTAAAATTACAAATTTCCTGGCAACGTAGCCGGCTATCTTCTCTTTTTTCCCGGTATCTTTCATTTCCAGGCTTTCGCCTCCGGTCTTTTTGCCACCCATCATCTGCTCTACCATTGCACGCTGTTCCGGTGGAAGGGCGTTGAATTTTTCCTTGAGCTTGTTCATCCCTGTTTCCATCCTGCCAAGCATTTCCTTGAGCGAAGTGACAGAATACTCCTTCTTGGCAGGATCCACCATTGTCATGGTCCCTTTCTGCAGATCCAGGATGGCATACGTCCCGTCCTGGGAGACCGTCTTCACCCTGTTGGCCTGGAAATACGATACCTGCCTGTGGGAAACCGCGTTCTGGCCCAGTGGGGTCATAGTGCGCTCCCTTTCGATTACGAGGCCGGCACAGGCTGCCTGGACAATCAAAAAACTGGAAACAAGCATGCCAACCGTTAAAAAAAGCAGATTTTTCGCCTTCATTTCATGACTCCTGGAGTATTTTTCTGATTTTATTGAAATCCATCTTCTTCGCAAACTGGTAAAGGACGTCCTTTGACTTGAGATTGGAACCCGAAATGGTAAGAAGCATCCGGTTCTGTATGATCACCTGGAGTTTTCCGGAACCATTGGCCTGGTTCCATTCTTCCATGGCCTTTTCCCCGTTCACCATGACCAGCCGGTTGTTTCCCACAAGCATGGGGTTGCCAAGTACCATTGCAAGACCGGAGATCAGGGGAGAGTCCGTTACAGCCTCAACCGTGACTTTCTGCCCTGCATCGCCATGGTAGGTCCTGGAGACAGTAACTCCCACGGCAACGCCGAGGCCTCCACCCCTGTTGATCTGCGGCTGGTCCCCGCTCCATCCGGGAGGAGGATCCGGCAGGATTACCTTGTAGCGTTCAACCTGCCTGTCCTGGATGAGCCCGGCAGTGAACTGGAGCTCGGACACGGCCTTGGAGTAATTGCCCTCCTGGTAGAGTTTTTTCGCCCTTTCAAGGCTGTCCAGCACGTCATCCGCAAAGGCAACAGATATACCTGTGAAAAAAAGCGCCAGAAAAATGGAGATAATCTTCATAAAATCCCTGATCCTTTCTTTTTATTATTTAAAAAAAGTGCTATATAGAGTGTTTTCCATTTTTTACTCATTGACTTATGTTACCTGAAAACACCTATTGACGAGGCCATGTAAGGTTAACACAGATGGATTCTAATACAAGAAAACCCTTCAGTTATGTCGCGGAAACCTACAGCCGATTCGACATCAATATAACAAGGGGCAAGGGCACAAGACTTTGGGATGACAAGGACAAGGAATACATAGACTTCACTTCGGGCATTGCGGTCTGCAGCCTTGGACATTGCAACCCGGCAGTGGTCCAGGCTGTAAAGGACCAGGCAGACAGGCTTTTCCATGTCTCAAACCTGTACTGGACGGAACCCCAGCTCAGGGTGGCCTCCATGCTGGTGGAAAATTCCTGCACCGACAGGGTGTTTTTCTGCAATTCAGGCGCAGAGGCGGTGGAGGCGGCAATAAAGCTTGCCAGGAAATATGGCCATGAAACAAAAGGCCCGGACTGCTTTGAAGTCATTACACTCAAGGGTTCGTTCCATGGCCGTACCCTGGCAGCCATCACTGCCACCGGCCAGCCGGTTTACCAACGCGGTTTTGAACCACTGCCTCCAGGCTTTACCCATGTTCCGCCAAATGACATCAGGGCGTTGAAACTTGCTGCCGGTGCCAGAACCGCTGCCATCATGGTAGAGCCCATCCAGGGTGAAGGAGGGGTAAGGCCCCTTGCTGACGACTTCCTCCTGACTGCAAGGAAGACCGCCGATGAGCTCGGGGCCCTTCTCATCTTTGACGAGGTACAGGTAGGCATGGGCAGGACAGGCTCGCTTTTCGCCTACGAACAGACACCGGTGAAGCCGGACGTTATATGCCTTGCCAAGGGCCTTGCAGGCGGAGTGCCCATAGGTGCCATGCTTGCCCGGGAAGAGGCCATGAAGCACCTTGGGCCGGGAACGCATGCCTCCACCTTCGGTGCAAACCCTCTAGCATGTGCGGCGGCAGGCGCTGTCCTGGAACAGCTCCTTAAAACCGACATCCTGGACCAGGTACGGAAAAAGGGTGAGTACCTGAAGGGCCGGCTAATGGAGCTTGCAGCTGACTGGGACAACATCAGGGAGGTCAGGGGCAGGGGAATGATCCTGGCGGTGGAATTCAAAAAACCGCTGCCCGAGATTGCATCCTGGCTCATGAAGGAGGGATTCCTGGTGCTCGTGGCCCACGGGCTTATCCTGAGGCTGCTTCCCCCCTTTGTGATGGAAAAGGAAGAAATGGATCTCCTGGTGGATGCACTTTACAGCTACAAGGCATCACACGGAAAATAATACATAAAGAAAAACCAAACCGAGAGACGGAAAATGAAAGACCAACCCAGACATTATCTCCAGGTTTCTGATCTTGACAGGGATCAGCTGTTGCAGATTATCGGCCGCGCCATTGAGCTTAAAAGAAGGCAGAGACAGGGCATTCCCCACCGGCCAGCCGCAGGCAAAACCGTTGGGATGCTCTTTGAAAAACCGTCCACAAGGACAAGAATCTCCTTTGAAGCCGCCATGTTCCAGCTGGGCGGCAGTGTCTCTTTTATGGCTTCCAGGGACCTCCAGCTGAAACGCGGTGAGCCGCTGAAGGACACGGCCAGGGTCCTGTCCCGGTATCTCGACTGCCTGGTGGTCCGGACCTTCGGCCAGGAAGTGGTGGAAGAGCTTGCAAACTGGTCAGACATTTCGGTGATTAACGGGTTGACCGACCAGCACCATCCCTGCCAGATCCTTTCCGACATAATGACGGTAATGGAATACAAGGGCACGGATCTTTCCCACCTCAAGATCGCCTGGGTCGGAGACGGAAACAACGTGGCCCATTCCTGGATACAGGCCGCTGCAAGACTGAACTTCACACTGGTACTCGCCTGTCCAGGGGGCTACCTGCCAGACACGGAAATACTGCAGGCGGCCAGGGCAGATGCGTCAAGGCCGATAGAAGTTGTAGAGGACCCGGAAGAGGCGGTAAGGGATGCCGACGTAATAAACACCGACGTGTGGGCCAGCATGGGCCAGGAAGGCGAAGCAGACGAAAGAATGGACATATTCATGCCCTACCAGGTGAATTCCAGTCTTGTCTCGCTTGCCAAGGAAGACGCGATAATCCTTCACTGCCTGCCCGCCCACAGGGGCGAAGAGATCACGGAAAAGGTGCTGGAAGGACCGAACTCAGTGGTATGGGACCAGGCCGAGAACAAGATGCACCTTCACAAGGCAGTGCTTGAATGGTGCATGAGGCTGGATGGAACGGCCTAAAAAACGGAGCAAAATTTCTGCCCGGGAAAACAGGTAAAACAACCATGGAAAACATCAACAAGATAGTACTTGCATACTCCGGAGGGCTGGACACCTCTGTAATCCTGAAATGGCTCCAGGTCCACTATGACTGCCCGGTAGTTGCGTATGCCGCGGATATAGGCCAGGAAGAGGACTGGAACGCAGTCCGCCAGAAGGCCCTGGACACGGGCGCATCGGCAGTCTACATACAGGATCTCAAGGATGAATTTGCAAGGGATTACATCTACCCCATGCTCAGAGCAAATGCCATCTACGAGGGGGTCTATCTCCTGGGCACCTCCATCGCCCGGCCCCTCATCGCCAAGGAACAGATCCGCATAGCAAGAGAGGAAAGAGCAGACGCTGTCAGCCACGGGGCAACAGGCAAGGGCAATGACCAGGTGCGTTTTGAGCTCACTTACATGGCCCTGAACCCGGATATCAGGATCATCGCCCCCTGGCGGACGTGGGACCTGAACTCCAGAAACAAACTGATAGATTTTGCCAACGAGCACGGCATTCCCGTGCCAGTCACCAAGAAAAAGCCCTACAGCATGGATGCAAACATGCTTCACATAAGCTATGAAGGCGGCATCCTGGAAGATCCCTGGGCAGAGCCGCCTGCGGACATGTTCACCTGGACCAAGAGCCCGGAAGATGCCCCGGACAAACCGGTCTATCTTGAGATCACCTTTGAGAAAGGTGATGCCGTGGCCCTTGACGGTGAAGCGCTCTCGCCTGCTGCAATGCTCCACAGGCTAAACGAAACAGGCGCCGAAAACGGTGTGGGGCGGGTGGATCTCGTGGAAAACCGCTTTGTGGGCATGAAATCCCGGGGCGTATATGAAACCCCTGGAGGAACCATACTCCGGACTGCACACATGGCCATGGAATCCATCACAATGGACAGGGAGGTTATGCATATCCGTGACGGCCTTATCCCCAAGTACGCCGAACTGGTTTATTACGGGTTCTGGTTTTCACCGGAACGCCAGATGCTCCAGGCAATGATCGACAAGACCCAGGAGCCGGTCAACGGCACGGTTAGGCTCAAGGTATACAAGGGCAACTGCACGGTGGTTGGAAGAAAATCCCCAACATCCCTCTACAGGCCTGACTTTGCCACCTTCGAGGAAGACAGCGTATACAGCCAGCAGGATGCCGAAGGATTCATAAGACTCCAGGGCCTGCGGCTCAGGATTAAATCCATGGTGGACAAAAACTCCCCATCAGGAAACCAAAGAAACATATGAAGGGAAGAAGGGCATACGAGCGGAGAAAAAATCTAAGGGTCCCCTTTGAAACGGAAATCACGGTCCGGAGCCTGGGTAACGGCACGGAGATAAAGGCGGAAGGCACCAGGGATATATCCATGAAAGGTGTATATTGTACCTGCGCCAATCCCCTGCCCCAGGACACACCCGTGGTGGTCCATATCGTCCTTACCGGGACGAGCTCGGAGCTGAAGCTAAGGATTGAAGGCCGGGTCGTCCGGGCGGAAGAAGGAGGAATGGCAATATTTTTCGATGCCATGGACATTGATGCCTTTATTCATCTGAAAAACATCTTATATTTCAATTCAGGCGATCCTGAAAGGATCGACCGGGAAATTTCCGAATCCTCATAAACTGGAGAAGACATGAGACGAAAACAGGCTGTTTACTATACAGAGATGTCACCATTTGTGGCCATAGGCCTTGCCCTCCTGGCCCTTGGGGCATTCTTCCTCACACTTCCAATCCTCATTGCCGCGCTGGTGGTCTTTGGCACATTCGCTGCATACATGGCCTGGCGTTTTACAAGGATGCTCAAACAGGCCCAGGAAGAAATGCTCAAAAACCAGGAGGCCTCCGGAGAAACCATCATCCACAACGAGGAAATAATCATAGACATCACTCCCGAACGGGATGAAAGGCCGCCCATAGGGCATGACCGCCCATGACCCCGTAGTTGAAAAAAGGAGGCTCAAGCTTCCCGAACCGGGCCTGGGCGACAACAGGAGCTTTGAAAAAAGGCTGAGGGATTCGCTTGCTGTCTTCTATTCCGAGCCGGTTTTTATTCCGCTCAGCACGGCTCGAAAACTCCCCGCAGTCATGAGCCAGTCCGGCTTTGACGTGGAAACCGTGGCGGTTTGCGGGGCATGCGGATGGGACATTGCCGAAGTTGCCCCAAAAGGAACCATATCCCATATCTACGGGCTTGCCATAGATCTTGGAAGCACTTCCGTGGTCTTCTACCTGGTAAACCTTGAAACGGCTAAAACCGTAAGGACCATTTCCCTGGAAAATCCCCAGAGGCGACACGGAGAAGACATCCTTGACAGGATACTTTTTGCAGGCCGGGGAGGCCTGGAGACACTCCAGGCAGAAGTAACCGGACTGATAAACAAGGCCGTTGATCAACTTACCAAAACGGAAGGGGTGAGCAGCGATTCCATCTTCTTCTGCTCTGTCGCCGGAAACACCACCATGTGCCACTTTCTCCTGGCACTGGACCCCAGCCATATCTGCAGGGAACCCTACATACCTGCTGTAAACAGGTTCGATCTCCTGAAGCCTGCTGAACTCGGGATCAACATGAACAGGCAGGGAGCAATCTACGTGCTCCCGAACGTGGGAAGTTATTTCGGAGGCGACCTCCTGGCAGGAATTCTTGCTTCCGGCATGTTTCAGAAAGAGGAAATCTCCATGCTGGTGGATGTGGGCACCAATGCAGAGGTGGTCCTCGGCAACAAGGACTGGCTTGTTGCCTGTGCAGGCGCAGCCGGCCCTGCCCTGGAGGGCGGAATTCTCTCCTGCGGCATGAGGGCTCAGGAAGGGGCCATTGAACGCATCAGGATCTCCTCCAGCGACCTTTCCGTCAGGTACGAAACAATAGGAAACACTTCTCCTAGGGGCCTGTGCGGATCGGCCATAATCGACCTCCTGGCCGAGATGTTCAAGGCAGGGCTTGTGGATCCGACGGGTAAGCTCATCACAGGCAAAGACCCGAAAAGATTCCGCAAAATCAACGGTGAATGGGCATTTGTCATTGCCGATGAAACAAAAACCGGCACAAAAAATCCCGTATATATCACCCAGAGCGACATAAAGAACCTTATCCGCTCAAAGGGTGCAATGTATACCATCCTGAACGTGGTGATCCAAAGCGTGGGCATTACCTTCCAGGATATCGACAACTTTTATGTTGCCGGGGCATTCGGCAACTACATAGACCCGGAAAATGCAATAACCATAGGCATGCTGCCTGACATACCCCTGGAAAGATTCAAGGGACTGGGCAATTCTGCGGGCACGGGGGCAGTCATGGTGATGCTTGACAGAAACGCCAGGAAAGAGCTTGATGAAATCTGCGAACGGATCACCTACCTCGAGATGAATGTCAGGGGTGATTTCATGAACCAGCTTACCGGAGCCCTCTTCCTGCCCCACACGGACCTTTCACGCTTCCCGACCGTGACCAGGAGGCTGAACCTCGATTAAACAAAAAAACCCGCCACTTTCACTACAAAAGTGGCGGGCCTGCATCAAACTATAGGCGGTTCCTTCAGACCTTGAATTCTCCAAGCATTGCCTGGAGCCTCTTGAAGAGCTCCTGCAACTCTTCCGAGGCCTCCTTCACGGCCCTGCTGCCGGTATTTGCCTTTTCACTTGACACCGCAATCTCCTGAATCCTTGAGGTCATGTCACTAACAGTCTGGCCCGCGGTCTGGGCGTTTCCGCTCAGCTCACTGGTGGTGGCAGTCTGTTCTTCCACGGCAGAGGCTATGCTTTCCGACTTCTCTGAGAGCTTTTCTATTACCTGCACCACCTGTTTTATGGATTCCACAGCACTGTTTACTCCATTTTTAAGGCCCTGCACGGATTCGTCTATGCCTATGACTGAATCCGCGGTCTGCTTTGCGAGTTCCTTTACCTCGTTGGCCACCACGGCAAAGCCCTTTCCGGCATCCCCTGCCCTGGCTGCCTCTATGGTAGCATTGAGGGCCAGGAGATTTGTCTGCTCTGCAATTGAACCTATAAGCTGGCTTATCTCGCCGATATTGTCCGACACCTCGCTCAGACGCTTTATTATTTCAGCAGCCTCACCTGCCTTGTCGCTCGCCTCGAGGGCCATCTCCCTGGACGTGCTGGTATTCTGTGAAATCTCAACCACCGTCAGGTTCATTTCCTCCATGGCCGCCACCACACCGTTTACCATGTCTGCCGTGACCTCTGCGGCATTTATGAGGGATACCGTGCCCTTGTTGGTGTCCTCGGCGATTTTGGCCATCTGTACGGATTCGTTTCGTACCTTGTCGGCCTCTGCCCCCACCTGTTCTGCATTATCCTTTGCCCGCTGCACAAGATCCCTGATCCTTGCAATAAAACCGTTGACAAAGGTTGCAGCCTCATCGACCTCGGTGGTTATGGCTGCCTGGTAGACATCCTTGCATTCATCACAGGATGAATAGGTACCATCCAGTATCTTCGGGCAGTGAACTTCGGAGGCATAGCTGCCGGCCTCGTACCAGCAGTGGGCCAGGTGTCCGTAACTCGGGCAGGTGGTCTTGCCGCACTCCATTATTTCGGAACAGTTGACTGCCTTTACCTGGAGTGTCCTTGTAAGGTCCGCCTCTCCGGTGGCAAGCTCCTTTAGCCGGTTTGCAAGCTCCTTGATAGGCTGTATGGCGCTGCGGTTTAGAATAAAGGTAATAACAGGTATGGCCAGGAGGACTGCTGCAAATATTATCGCAGCCATCATGTGCAGGCTGTTCTTTTCAGCAAGAATAATGGAAGAAATATCGCTCTTCATTACCATTATGCCAAGGACATCCCGGCTGGCACCGTGGCAGTGAAAGCAGCTCTTTTCATTCTTCATTATCCTCATGCCGAAGATTTCCCCGGAGTCCCCTGTTTTGTAAACGTCTACCAGGGATTTGGAGTCCTTGGTGCTGATGGCGTTTTTGGCAATGCTTGCAAGGTTGCCCGGAAGCAGGCTCCACAGGTTCTTTCCCCTTTCTTCCTGGGTTGGTCCGTACGTAACAAGTCCTGAGGTATCGGCCACGTAGACCTGGATACTGTCTTTCATGCCAGAAAGTATCCTGCGCACCCCTTCATCGTCGCCCACCTTCATGGGAAAATCTATGGCCATCCCTACTCCCTCCAGCAGGGTCGTGGCCTGTTTCAATGCATTTTGGCGGCTGATGTCTTCCATTGCCCTGTAGTGAAGAAAAAGCATAACTGTTGCGCCTATTATGAAACAGAATATGACCGGGGCCAGTATCCTTATCTTGATACCCCTGACGCGCAAAATATTTCTTGGATCCATGACTTACACGTGCTCCACTTGATTTTTTAATGGGCCCCGCCATGCAAAAGGGGCCTGAAGCTGAAAGCCTCCACGCGCTCGCTGGTGTGACATCTTTCACAGACACCCTTTATCTTGTCCACAGTCCCCAGGATATCGTCGGCATCCTCGGACTCCAGGTGTTTTGACCCTGGCCCGTGACACACCTCGCAGCCTACGTTTTTGAGGTCGGGGGTTTCCTGTTCACTTACAAACCCCCCTGGCTTGCCATATCCGGTTGTATGGCAGCCGTAGCATTCCCTGATTTCCTCCTGGGACAGATGGTTTCTCATCTTTTCAATCGCCTGGAATGAGTGGGCCTTCTTGGCATAGGATGAATAGCTTTTGTATTCTTCTTCATGGCAGTCAGCGCAGGCACTGGAGCCAACGTAATGGGCTTCGCCTGCATGGCCGCTCCTGCAACCGCATGCCATGATCCCCACGGTAACGGTCAGCATAAGAATTCCTGTCAGGATCTTTTCGCACATAATTTCACTCCGTGATGTTTTTTTATCCTGCCTCCAGCGGAAGGCCTGTTTTTGTTATCGGAAAAAGGGGATGAAATATTCAGTAAAAACCCTTAAGGAAGGGCGGCAGCAGACGTAACAAAAAGAAAAATGCAGGACATGTGAAATATTTCAAAAATAATTTCTTTTTACATGCATGGAGGAAAAACGTTTCCCGGGATCGAAAAAGACAGCCGCTTTCTGGGAATTTTCAGGGCATCAGAAAAATAGCCGGCATATCCAGACCGAGGCCAGGATGCCTGCAGCATCGGCACAGAGAGCCGCAGGCAGGGCGTGGCGGGTCTGCCTGATCCCCACGCTTCCGAAATAGACCGCCAGCACGTAAAAGGTGGTCTCTGTAGAGCCCTGCATCACTGAGACCAGGTAGGAGAGAAAGGAATCCGGGGAGCGGTTTACTATCTCCGACATGATGCCAAAGGCCCCGCTTCCTGAAAGCGGACGCATAAGTGCCATGGCAAGGGCCTCCGGGGGCATGCCTATCAGTCCGGTAACCGGAGACAGGAACCTTATGAAAATATCCATGGCGCCGCTTGCCCTGAGCATTCCTATTGCGACGAAAATGGCCACCATGTAAGGGATTATCTTTACTGCCGTATTGAAACCCTCCCGGGCACCCTCTGTCATGCTCTCATAAACCGGCACCCCTTTCAGGAAACCAAATATCAGGAAGAGACAGATAAGAACGGGTATCAGCCAGCTGGAAAGAAGATTGATGCTTTCAACACCGAACGTGACTTCCGGCTGGGCCTGGAGGAGCCTGGCCGCGGAAACAGCGACAAAGGTAGCGACGGCCCCCCAGACAAAAATTTTGGCCGCAGGGCTCACCTTTGCACTCAAATCCCCATTCGCCTCCTCCTGCACAGTCTCTTTTCCGCCTGTTTCCGAAACTTCCCCTTCCCCCCGGGTGAGCTCCGTCCATTTAACGTCTCTTTTTTCCAGGAGCTTTGCAGCCACGACTGCAACAAGGGTTGACACAAGGGTAGCCAGGATGGAAGGAAGAAGTATTGCAGCAGGATGCGATGCATTCGCTGCCGCCCTGACGGTTATGACGCCAAGGGGCAGCAGGGTCACGCTTGAGGTGTTGATCGCAAGAAACAGGCACATGGCGTTGGAAGCCGTACCCTTTTTTATTGAGAGCCTGTCGAGTTCCTGCATGGCCTTTATGCCCATTGGAGTGGCAGCGTTTCCAAGCCCCAGGGCATTTGCCGACATGTTCATGATCATGGCCGACATGGCGGGATGATCAGCCGGCACATCTGGAAAGAGCCTGGTCATCACGGGCCTCAGGCATCTGGCTATGATCCTTAAAAGGCCGCCATCTTCTGCAACCTTCATGAGCCCCAGCCAGAGTGCCATTGGCCCGATGAGGCTTATGGCCAGGGTTACCGCCGACTTCGCAGAGTCAAAGGACGCCTTTGTGACCTGGTCCATAGTGCCGGTATATGCCGCGGTCACCACGGCGACCAGTATCATGCCGAGCCAGATAATGTTTATTGCTGCAGGTTTGTTGTCCATTGAAACACCGTGGGGTATCTATATAAACAATGCCCTCTTCTTAAACCCGCCCTGTTGACTTAAGTCAATGCCCCTTCTGGATGAACATTAGTTTAATGTTACCATCCCCTCCTGGCTGCCGATGGCATGAAAAAGGTCTTGGGAGGGCCGAAATCCAGGACAATAAGAGGTGACTATAATGAAAATTCTGAGAAAAATCATAGAAATTGATGAAGAGTTGTGCGACGGCTGCGGGCAGTGCGTTCCTGCCTGCGAAGAAGGCGCAATAGAGATCGTCAACGGCAAGGCGAAACTTGTTGCTGAAAAATACTGTGACGGCCTTGGCGCTTGCATGGGAGACTGCCCCACCGGGGCGCTTCGCATCGTGGAAAGGGAGGCGGAAGACTTTGACGAAGAGGCGGTGGAAAAATACCTTGAGGCCAAAAAGGCCGATCGAAAACTCCAGCCTGATGCCTGCGGCTGTCCTTCCAGCCAGTTCAAAGATCTCGGTTCCACGGGCCTTGGTGCCGTGGCGCCTGCAGCCGCCCGGTCTCTCCTGGGCCACTGGCCCGTCCAGATCCGGTTGATCCCGCCCCATGCCCCGTTTCTCAAAAATGCACATCTCCTGGTGGCAGCGGACTGCGCGGCAGTTGCCTGCCCCGATTTTCACCAGAGGTTCGTTCCCGGCAAGGTGATCATGCTGGGATGTCCGAAGTTCGATGATGCGTCGGATTACGTGGCAAGGTTCAGGGAAATCTTTGAAAAAAATCCAATAAGTAGTATTTCTACCGTGATCATGGAGGTTCCATGCTGTTCGGCCATGCTTGGAATACTCAAAAAGGCCATGGAGGATTCCGGCAGATCCTTTGAGCTAAGGGCCACGGTAATCGGCCTCAAGGGTAACATCCTGAGGGAGGAAACCATAACCTGACCGGAAAAACACAGGAGAAAAGACGTGTCAAAACTTGACGCCCTGGAGGCCATTTACGATTTTTACGACCGGTTCACCGAGGGCTTTTCAATGGCCTGTACCAGGGGATGCAGTACCTGCTGCACCACAAATGTAACACTGACCAGCCTTGAAACTGACTACCTCCTGAAATCGGAACGGCTGGACCAGGAACTGCTTGGAAGGCTGGAGGCCCAACGGCAGAAAGAGCATTTTGTACCGAGTACCACCATCAACACCACTGCTGCCATGTGCCTGGCGCAGAAGCCCATACCGGAAGAAACCTCCCCCATCACCTTCAACCCCTGTCCCTTGCTGGACGAAGGCGGGCTCTGTTCTGTCTATGAACACAGGCCCTTTGCCTGCAGGGCCATGTCTTCGGAAACCGTCTGCACCGATGGGGGCCAGGCCGACATGCCCCCATTCCTTGTAACGGTGAACCTTGCCATTTACCAGATACTGGAGCACATCGACGCGGAAGGCTGGTATGGAAATCTCCTGGACATGATTCCCATTGTGCAGGCAGAAAAGGACAAGACGGAAGGCATGGTTGCTTCCCAGGAGGGAAGAATCAAGACCAACAGGCGGCTGCCTTGTTTCATAATCCCCCCGGACGATGCGATCCGCTTCAAGTCCTTCATGAGGAGGCTTTCGAAAAAGGAGGCAGGAGGCATCTCCCTGGGAGAACTCCTCCCTGAAGAATACAGTATTCTGTCATGACCAGACGGCCGGCATCCGCCCCTGCACAAGGGTCAACAGGATACCGGCCAGTCTTTGAACCCGGAAGTGGCAGCTTCCCGGCTTAAACGGTTAACCGGGAAAAGATTCGGTTTTGGCGCGGCTTTTCCCGGAATCAACCGTATGCATGGGTGCCGAGCACGCAGGGCACACCGTATTTTTCCTCGACTATCTTTTTGAACTCCTCGAAATCGTGGTTTTTGCACATCGGAACGGCCTTAACCATGCAGTTGCTCAGGTGGATGGCGTCAACCTTGACGTTTTTCATCACGCTTCCGATGTTGTTGATTGTGGCCCTGCCGGGGCATGAGCAGCGCAGAAACCCCACGATTGCAGGATTGTCATACTTGGCAAACTCCCCGTTCTTCTCCTTGACTGCACTTATGCACTTGTATTCTCCTGGGCACCCGTAGCCCGCATCCATGTAAGAACCGCACCCTATTACCAGAATGTTCATGGCCTAACCTCCTTTCATTTTTCAATTATTATTTATGAAATTACATTTGTTTTGAAAAAATTCAAGTCTTGCTCAAGGTACAAGTTGACTCGAATCCTCTTTTTAATGATAATGCCGTGGATTTCTGCTGAAAATTATAATACAAAAAGGCATCAAAGACCAGGAAAGACAAGTGAAAGAATTCACTGCCAGAGAAAAACAGTTCATGCGCTCGGCCATAAGGCAGGCACAAAAGGGCCTTGGATTCACATCTCCCAACCCTGCCGTAGGGGCAGTCATAGTCAAAAACGGTGAAATAGTAGGCAGGGGATACCATAAAAAGGCGGGAACTCCCCATGCAGAGGTCAATGCAATAGATGATGCAGGAAGGGCTTGCAGGGGTGCGGAAATCTTTGTGACCCTTGAACCCTGCAACCATACCGGGAAAACCCCGCCATGCACCAGAGCCATCCTTGAAGCCGGAATAAGGAGGGTTGTCATTGGGGCCATGGACCCAAACCCTGCCGTAAAGGGAGGCGGGGCCAAATTTCTCGCATCCCGGGGCCTTCAGGTGGATACCGGCCTTCTTGAATCCGAATGCATGCTTCTTCTGGCCCCGTTTGCAAAATGGGTGAAGAAAGGAATTCCCTGGGTCAGGGCCAAGACGGCATGCAGCCTTGACGGCAGGATCGCGACCAGGACAGGCCATTCGAAATGGATCACCAATGAAAAGGCCCGTGGCTATGGGCAGCAACTCAGGAAGATCAGCGATTGCATACTGGTGGGAAGGGGAACGGTTGAAGCGGATGATCCCAGTCTTACCTGGAGGCCGAAGAGGAAACCCCCTGTTTCAAAAAGGCTTCTTAGGATCGTCCTTGACAGCAGGCTCAAGAGCCCGGTTGATTCAAAGGTCTTTTATCCTGGCGAGGATGCGCCCACCCTTGTGGCTGCAACAAGGCCTGACCCGGAAAAGAAGGAGATAATCGTGGAAAGAGGGGTTGAGGTGGTGGAATTTCCTGAAGATAGCCAGGCAAGGCCTGACCTTTCGGCCCTCCTGAAACACCTCGGTTCCATGGGCATCCAGTCCGTCCTGGTGGAAGGCGGAGCCGGGGTGCTCGGAAGCTTTTATGACCAGGGCCTGGTGGATGAGGCATTCTTTTTCCTTGCGCCCATTGTAATTGGCGGAACGGATGCAAGGGCCGCCATCGGTGGCCTTGGGGCAGACAGGCTTTCCCGGGCAGCAAGGCTCAAGGAGGCAAGCATGAGGCAGCTTAACGACAACTGGCTGGTCAGGGGGGTTGTCTCAAAACTGGAAGAGCTCTGGAGACATTAAACATGTTTACCGGCATCATAGAAGGGCTGGGAACCATTACGGGCATATCTGCAGCATCAAAAGGTGTGAGGTTCAGGATAGAACCTGATTTTTCCATAAATGACCCGCAGGTGGGTGAAAGCATTGCTGTCAACGGGGCATGTCTTACAGCCACCGGCTTCGGCAGCGGCTCTTTCACCGTGGACGTATCTCCGGAGACACTTTCGAGGACCACCCTTGGGGAACTGAGAACAGGCTCCAGGGTCAATCTTGAGCGGGCACTCAAACTCTCCGACAGGCTTGGAGGCCACATCGTCAGCGGGCACGTGGACTGCGTGGCAGTAGTCGAAAGCAAGTCAACACAGGGAGAATTCACCATCTATTCATTCCGGCTGGATTCCAGGTTTGACCGCTACATCATCGAAAAGGGTTCAATTGCAATTGACGGCATAAGCCTTACCGTTAATTCATGCGGCAAGGGAACGTTCAGCGTTTCCATAATCCCCCATACCGCCCAGCTGACCACCCTTCCTCTAAGGAAAACCGGCGACAAGGTTAATATTGAGTTGGACATTATTGGCAAGTATATTGAAAAATTGCTTTTTGCTGCACAAGGCAGGAATGACCGGGAAGATGCAGCCGGAACGGGCGTTGACAGGGATCTCCTGGCCCGTTACGGGTTTTTGTGATCCTTGATTTCACCTGGTGCCGGCAGCATTGCAGCAGGAAAACACAGATTAAAATATTGAAATAAAAGCTGGAGTCTAAAGATATAACCATGGCAAAATCCACGATAGAAGAAGCAATAGAAGACATAAAACAGGGTAAAATGGTCATCCTGGTGGACGACGAAGACAGGGAAAACGAGGGAGACCTCTGCCTTGCGGCAGAAAAGGTCACGCCCGAGGCCATAAACTTCATGGCGAAATATGGCAGGGGCCTCATATGCCTTGCCCTTACCGGGGAAATGGTGGACAGGCTGGGGCTTCCCATGATGGCATCCAAGAACACTTCCCGCTTTGGCACTGCCTTCACCGTGTCCATAGAGGCAAGAAGGGGAGTTACCACAGGGATTTCCGCCCAGGACAGGGCCACCACCATCCAGACGGTGATGAAGGACGGGTGCGGCCCTGAAGACATAGCCACCCCGGGGCACGTATTCCCGCTCAGGGCAAGGGAAGGAGGGGTACTGGTCAGGGCCGGCCAGACAGAGGGTTCTGTAGACCTTGCCAGGCTTGCAGGCCTCAAGCCTGCAGGCGTTATCTGCGAAATCATGAAGGATGACGGCACCATGGCAAGGATGCCGGACCTTGAAATCTTTGCCCGGGAACACGGGCTCAAGATAGTCACCATTGCAGACCTCATAGAATACCGTCTGCGCACCGAGAGCTTTGTCAGGCGGGAGGTGGAAACAAGGCTTCCCTCCCGTTTTGGAGGGGAATGGAAGCTCATCGCCTATACCTCGGTACTCGACACCCATGAACACCTGGCACTCATCCTTGGAGACAAGGAGATCATGCCCGACGAGGAGATACTCGTCAGGGTTCACTCGGAATGCCTTACAGGGGACGTTTTCGGTTCCCTGAGGTGCGACTGCGGCCCCCAGCTCCAGCGCGCCATGATGCAGATCGCAAGGGAAGGAAGAGGGGTGCTTCTTTACATGCGCCAGGAAGGAAGAGGTATCGGGCTTATCAACAAGCTCAAGGCCTACCAGCTCCAGGATCACGGGAAGGATACGGTTGAAGCCAACAGGGAGCTCGGTTTCAAGGCGGACCTGAGAGACTACGGAGTAGGCGCCCAGATACTCAGGGACCTTGGAATAAAGAAGATGCGGCTTATGACCAACAACCCCAAGAAGATAGTTGGCCTGGAAGGCTACGGCCTGGAAGTCGTGGAAAGGGTGCCAATCGAGATCCCGCCCCAGGAGGAGAACATCAATTACCTGAAATGCAAGGCAGAGAAGATGGGGCATCTGCTGCACATAGACTGACAGATGGACCGTTTTACAGGGACGTTACAAGGGAGGACATAAATGCCGAGAAATTTCGAGGGAAATCTCAATGCGGAAGGGCTGAGGATCGGTATCATAGTGGCCCGGTTCAACGAATTCATATCAAGCAAGCTCCTGGGAGGCAGTCTCGATGCCCTTATCCGCCACGGGGCAAATGACCAGGACATAGAAGTGGCCTGGGTGCCGGGGGCATTTGAAATCCCCCTGGTGGCCAAACGCATGGCAGCCTCTGGAAAATACGACTGCATCATCTGCCTGGGCTGCATAATAAGGGGCGCCACGCCTCATTTTGACTACGTTGCAGCAGAATCCTCCAAGGGTATTGCGCAGGTGGCCATGAAGGCCGACTGTCCCGTGGCCTTTGGAGTTCTCACCACGGAAACCATCGAACAGGCCATAGAACGTGCAGGCACCAAGGCCGGCAACAAGGGCTGGGACGCCGCACTTGCAGCAGTGGAAATGGCCAACCTACTGAAAGCGATTGATGTCTGATGGCAAGCAGGCGCAGGGGACGCTCGATTGCACTCCAGATCCTTTACCAGGCAGACTGGGCCAGCGACATGAAGCCCGGAGATGCCCAGGAATTCGTGGAACAGAGCCTGGAGGAATACGAAAAGGACCTTGCACCTGGGGGCAGGCCAAATGATCCGGAGCTGACACGGTTTATCGGCATGCTGGTCTCCGGGGTGCTAGACAGGCGCCAGGAGATAGATTCCATCATCAGCAGGTTTTCCAGAAGGTGGAAACTTGAAAGGATGGCGGCTGTTGACAGAAACATCCTTCGCCTGGGAATCTTCGAACTCTGCTACCTGGAAGAGGTCCCGCCCAGAGTTGCCATAAACGAGGCGGTGGAGCTGGCAAAAAAATTCGGAGATGCAAACTCCCCGGGCTTTATAAACGGCATCCTGGATGCCGTGTTCCAGGAGGTCTGCAGCAAGAAGCTCCGGGCATCTTAAACCGGAAAGCACAACGACAACTTGACATGCATACCATGAAATACGATTTCACCGAGATAGAACAGCGCCAACAGAGACTCTGGGAGGAAAAGGACATCTTCAGGCTGGATGACAGGTCCGCCACGAACCCCTACTACTGCCTGGAGATGTTCCCTTACCCCTCGGGCAAGATCCACATGGGGCACGTGCGGAACTATTCCATAGGCGACGTGATTGCCCGTTTCAGAAAAATGCGCGGTTTCGACGTGCTCCACCCCATGGGATGGGACGCCTTCGGGCTGCCTGCGGAAAATGCCGCCATCAAGCACGGGATCCACCCTGCCAAGTGGACCTATGAAAACATCGACTACATGCGGAAGCAGCTTAAGCGCATGGGCCTTTCCTACGACTGGTCCAGGGAACTGGCAACCTGCGATCCCGGCTACTACAAGTGGGAACAGCTCTTTTTCATAGAGATGCTGGAAAAGGGGCTGGTCTACACGAAAAAGTCCAAGGTGAACTGGTGCGAACAGTGCCAGACAGTGCTTGCCAACGAGCAGGTGGAGGAAGGCAGGTGCTGGAGGTGCGACACCGAGGTCGAGGAAAGGGAACTCGACGGGTGGTTCTTCCGGATCACCGCCTATGCCGACGAGCTCCTGGAAGGTTGCGAGCGCCTCAAGGGCTGGCCGGAAAAGGTCCTCGTGATGCAGCGAAACTGGATCGGGAAAAGCATCGGCGCCGAGATAGAATTTCCTGTAAGGGGCAGGGACGAGTCCATACGGGTATTCACCACCAGGCCTGATACCCTCTTTGGTGTCACCTTCATGAGCCTTTCTCCTGAGCATCCCCTGGCCCTTGAGCTTGCAGCAGGCACCGAGCAGGAGGAACAGGTCAGGGAATTCATTGAAAAGTGGAAAAAAAGCCTGAAGTCGGACCGGTACGGCGAGACTGAAAAAGAAGGGGTCTTCACCGGCAGCTATGCCCTGCACCCCGTAACAGGCGAGGAAATCCCCGTCTTCATCGCCAATTTCGTGCTCATGGAATACGGCACGGGCGCGGTCATGGCGGTTCCAGCCCATGACCAGAGGGATTTTGAATTTGCTAAAAAATACGGCCTTCCGATTCGCCTTGTAATCCTTCCCCGGGATCAAGAAATAGACCGGGAAAACATGTCGGAGGCCTGGGAAGGCCCGGGGGTCCTGGTAAATTCCGGTCCCTTTGACGGGCTGGACAACCAGGAGGCCAAGAAGGCAATAGTGGATTTCCTGGAAAAGGAGGGCAAGGGCAGGCCCAGGGTCACCTACAGGCTCAGGGACTGGGGTATTTCCAGGCAACGCTACTGGGGAGCACCCATTCCCATAGTACACTGCCCCAGCTGCGGAGCAGTACCGGTAAGAAAAGAGGACCTGCCCGTGGAACTTCCCTTTGACGTGGAATTTGACCCCAAGGGGCGCTCCCCGCTGCCGGATCTCAAGAGTTTTTACCAGACCACGTGCCCGAGGTGCGGGGGAGAGGCCAGGAGGGAAACCGACACCATGGACACCTTCGTTGAATCCTCCTGGTACTTCGCACGTTACGTCTGCCCGGATGAAAAGGACAGGCCCCTTGACAAAAACAGGGTTGACCGCTGGCTTCCGGTAAACCAGTACATCGGCGGCATAGAACACGCGATACTCCACCTCCTTTATTCCCGGTTTTTCACCAGGGTTCTAAGAGACCTGGGGTATCTTTCCGCAGACGAGCCCTTTGACCGACTCCTGACCCAGGGCATGGTCCTCAAGGACGGAGCAAAGATGTCCAAGTCCAAGGGCAACGTGGTGGATCCAAATACCATGATAGAACGTTACGGCGCAGACACCGTGCGCCTTTTCATACTCTTTGCAGCCCCGCCGGAAAGGGACCTCGAATGGAGCGACAGGGGCGTGGAAGGGGCCCAAAGGTTCCTCCAAAGGGTCTGGCGCATCGTGACGGAAAACCTGGAGGAACTTAAAAAGGCACGTGCCAAGGCGGACTCAAACCCCTCGCAGGCAGCCTCCAGCCACCCGGCATTAAAAAAACTCAGGCAGAAGACCCACCAGACCATTGGCAAGGTCACCCAGGACATAGAGGAAAGGTACCATTTCAACACGGCTATCAGCGCGGTCATGGAACTTGCAAACGAGCTGGCCTCGGTCCTTAGAAAGGATAATCCTGCAGGAGGCAAGGTACCGGAAGACGCTCTCTGGACCGTTGTCCTGGAGGCTGTAGAGGCCATGCTTCTGCTGCTTTCACCTGTTGTTCCCCACATAACAGCGGAGCTGTGGAGCCTTCTCGGCCATGAAAGGATCATAAGTGTCGAGCCGTGGCCCGAGGCAGACGAAGATGCCGCACAGGTTGACACGGTTACAATAGTGGTCCAGATAAAAGGAAAGGTAAGGGGGAAGGTCCAGGTCCCGGCTGGAGCCAGCCAGGAAGACGTGGAGGCCGCGGCCCTTGAAGAGGCAAACGTGAAACGCCACCTCGAGGGCAAGAACATCAGAAAGATAATCTACGTAAAGGACAGGTTGCTCAACATTGTGGTATAAAAGCCTGATGACAGAAATGGCCGGGCAGGCCTTCATCGTACTCATCCTCTGCCTGGCCTGTACATCCTGCGGGTATCACCGGCAAGAGTCCACGGTGCAGCTCCCGGAATGGGTCAGGACCATCTATATTGCCCCCCTGAAGAACAACAGTAACGAGCTCAGGCTGGGGACGTGGATCACGGACGAACTCCGGGAGGAATTCCTGAGGGACAGCGGCCTGAAGCTCGTGCCAAGGGAAGAAGCAGATGTAATCCTGGAAGGCAGGGTATTAAGCGCCTATACAACAGGCCTTTCGTATGTGCGCTATGATGTGGCTGTTGAAAGGCGAATCGGGGTTGAATGCTCCGTAACCCTAACTGAGGCCAGGACAGGCAAAGAGATCTGGCAGAGTGCTACCATTTACAGGGAGGAAGGGTTTTACGTGGCAAAAGACATCATGACCACGGAAGACCACAAGGATACCGCCCTCAAAAAGATCAGCCAGGACATAGCAGAGATCGTGCATCACAGGATTTCAGGGGTATTCTGAGCACCTGGTGACTTGCAAGCCCTGCTTCCTTGTTCTAGGCAAAGACCGTTTTTTTGCGTCAACTTTCCAGCCTTGAAGGTATCTCTGGCAGTTTCATTTATCCCGCTTCGCTGATTCGATGCTTGTAAGAAATTTTTTTCAATATAAAATTGAATTATATTTTCAATTTTTCACAGGTCCTGCATAGGGCATCTAAGTGAAATTCCATGTTGCAGGTCCTGCTAACCAGAAAAGGGGGCCTGCAAATGGGTAAAACGAGATTTTTCAGTACTGTTATCCTTCTTGTTTTTTTCCAGGTATCCATTTTATCTTCATCTGTACTCGCCTACGATAAATATTCAGGCTGGTGGTACGTAAAAGGAAAGGAAGGCACTGGGGTTTCCGTGGAAGTCCAGGGTGAACAGGCATTCGTAGCAATTTTTGATTATGAATTCGGCATTCCCTTCTGGATCAGTGCCTTCGGAAATGTGGAGGAATTGCTGGTGGAGCGCGGGAAACCGGCAGGGCTCTCCTTTTCCGGTGACCTGTGGCTGTGGAATGGTTGGCCCCTGGGCACGGACTATTTTGCTCCTACCGGCTGGAATACAGGCACCATGAATATAGATTTCTTGTCTGAATCCTCTGCAGAACTGACTTATAGCATTTCCAAGGAATTTCTTCAGGGCGACGAGGACGTTACAGTACACGCCAACCTTGACAAATTCATGCCCGATATCTCACCTGGGGACCTGGACCCAAGGGAAATAAACGGCTGGTGGTATGATCCCCAGTATGACGGCATGGGATTTTTTGTGGAAGCATACGGGGGTACCGTTTTTATGGCTTGGTATCACTACGGCAGTGATGGCGGTCCGTGGTGGTGGAGCTGTTACAGTCAATTTTCACCGACAGACAAAAGTTTTTCATGCGGCATTGACGAATGGTCCGGAGGAAGCCCACTGGGATGGTCCAATTACGAAAAGCCCACGGCCCATCTGGCAGGCAACCTGGGATTTACATTGAACCATGACGGCACGGCAGATTTAAACTGGATGGACCACCAGGTTTTCCATCTTCAAAGGTTTATATATCCAAACAACTGATCAACAGGCTGTGGCAGGCAACCTTTGAAATATGCTGTTTTTTTCAAATCGGGACGGACAAGGAAAAGAGAGGCATGGTCAATTGAAAAAAGGTGGCAAGGGGCTCATTCATACTCGACTTTAACAGTGCCGGATAAAAACTGCCGCAATTTCAATTTATTATCGGTATGCTTTTCCTGCGTGGCACTACATCTCCTTTTTCAGCGCTTTCGGGCAAAATTTTTGGGGATTCGTCGGGAAAACAGGAAAACACATGGCCTCGGACCGTCTCGTCTCTGCGGTGATATATGGATCGGGACTAAAGAGGAAAGCCTGGTGAGAAGGGCAAGGAGGCCCGGAAGGATTTTGGAAACAGGAATCCGTCCTGACAGCTTCTAGAGGCTTGGCTGCGCTGGAACCCTCGCCTGCCGCTTACCGTTGGGCTGGCTCAAGGATCTGGCAATGAGATACCTGCGGTTATTCTGCAGGGTGTATGGAGGTTTCGGCAACCTTACCCTGACCCTTTTCTGCATCCCGTGCATCTTATATCGAAGACTCAAGAGGTGCGACTGATCATACTTTTTTACAAGGTATTTGGATTCGGCCCCAGGTACTCATGTGCCGGAAGAACCATGCTTAATCACGTCACACCCCTGTTCATCCAACATATCTATCGTTTCATATTAATAAGCCTGTACTACTTGTGCTTCTTCAGGATATCTTGAATTTGTTTTAGGGCATCGTCGGTGGAGATATTTCTGTATTCTTTAGGTACAGGAACGATCTTTTGGCCGAGCAACGTCATATCCTTTGCCCTGAAGTATGCCTTGAAATACTCGGACAGGCCTGGTCCCTGTAGCTCAAACTTCCACACCGGCCCCATGGCTGATGGGTTCGAACGATCACCAAAGCCCGGCACTCTTCCCATATATTCAACAGGCCCCAAGGCCAGGCTTGCTTGAGCAGCCTTGTGTTTTTCCCACCATGCTCCCGCTCTACCAGCCAGTATCTTTTCAAAAATTTTATCTGGCAGATATTCCAAACCAGACAAATCTGCACTGGAATAACTTGAATAATAGATTTCAGGTTTTCCATACTCAGGAATCCGGATCACAATACAACTCGGAACCTTTCCGGACTTTTTCCTAACGGGCGAAAAAAATATAAACTTGCCACAGCTGAACTTGCCATCCGGTGTGCCACCGGAATACCTTACGTATACGGGGTAACATCCGTGATCAACTTTGTCAGCTATGGCCTTTGCTGTCTCGTACAGGCGTGATCCACTAACCGGATGCCTCTTGGCAAAGGCAAGGGAAGATATCCATCCCAGAACGGCAATCACAGTTACCAAGAAGCATAGGGGCTTATTAAAAAAGAACGATCTGATCATCTATGCACCTTGTTTTTTATCATTAAAATCATCTTAAGGGATTCTTGTCTGACTGCCGTATGATTGCCCCTGGGATACTCGACCCGCACTTTCAGTATATTGGCATTAGGACCACGTACCTTCTTTGGAATTTTATGTTTCGCGCAACCATGACTATGATAACCTATACCGTGTGAATTTCCTCCATTCCTGTGTTTTAAGCACGGACAATCGTTTTTAAGCTTGACATTAAATCTGGGACCTTGGTTCAATATCACCTTTAATGTGGAATTGAATCCAGCCCCTCCGTTAAAGGTATTAGTTGACAATGTAGAGAAACAAAGGGCTGCCACTGTATTTTTAGTGATGTTATGCGGCAATTCGAATGTCCACTCCGCATAATTGCCAGCCCTTCGCAGCCAGTGCCATCCGGCAATCTTAGCCCCATTGGAAGTAAAGCTAATTGGTTTAAGCTCCTGGAGTTGTATAGCCGTGGCTGAAGTCGCAAAAGTTGCAAATAAGCAAATCCAGAAACAAATTGTAAAGAACCTTTTCATATATACCTCCTTTCAGGGTTACTGGATGATCAAAAAAATCATATTTCCAGTATCTTCCAAAATGCAAAGAGTGCAGACAGGTTCAGGGCATCCCTGGCAATGCAGTAGGCGCTGAAAGATGTAGACCTGTACCAAGGCCCAGGTTCCGCTCCGGCAGAAGGCACATGGCGTAGTCTCTTGATATATCAATGCGCACAAGCCTATATTCATCCATGGGTATGTGACCTCCCTTGTGCAACAGGCCATAAGCCACATCACGCGCCACAAAAGCCACCCCTATCATGCCCTCATAACCCAAAAGTTCGCTTTTGTTCCAATGTTTAACAAGGTTTCCCTTGCCCGTATCAGGATCGAGTTTCCAAAGGTTAACTGCCGTACCTGGTTGATTGTCAACTGCATAAAAAATTCCTGAAAAGGGATCCCTGGCTATGGAATCCAGGTCTCCCACGTTTGTGGTGGTGGTTGCTACAACTGAACCCGTTTCTTTATCAAACTTTAGAAACAGGTAAGAATCATAGGTTCCGGGCGCCCTGTCCCGGCCGCCGCCGATGAAAACTCCCCTGACCGGGTCGTATTCCAGTGCTTCTCCAAATTGTAGGCTTGTACTCTTAAGCCGTTCGACATCACCACTTTTGCTGTCCATTACAAAGATGGCAACGTCAGGTGACCTAAGTCCAAGGGAGACAAGAAGATTCTCTGAAGGCCCGGGAGACAAATCTCCCACCGTAACCGGGATAAACCCGTGATTTACAACATGTGCTTTACCCGTTTCAGGGTCGATTGCGAGTAAGCGTTTACCATAATTATCATAGGTATAGATGAAAAGATTATCCACTGCACCGGGCAAGATCCCATTGGCAAAATCTTTACCTTTTTTTGTTATCCAGCTTTCTACTCCAAAATCGCCCAACAATCTGCTAACAGCAAAGCTATTCCATCTTTCCTGAAATACCCTTATCCTCTTGCAATACCAGTCGGTGTTGTTGCGTTTTACAAACGGAGTCCCCATGGAATCCTTTATAAACTCCGATGTCTCATGGGCAGCATTACTGCCCGCCTTTTTTATCTTAGTCCCGGCCTTCAGGGCTTTCTGTAGGTATGCATCTCCCATGACAACTTTGCCCGTTTTTCGAAGTGTGCCCTCAACTTCATGGGACAGTTTTTTACCCTTCCCTTCCAGGGTTGAGGTTATGTCTCGTACCCTTCCCTCAATCTTCTCCATGAGATTCCAGTATTCCGGATCCTTGTTCAACCTTCTGAGCCTGATCTGCGAGACGTCTTCCAGATAGTTTCCAAGCAAAAAGTAATAGGTCTCATGACTGCCCCTTTCAAAACCTTTATAACCCCACTCACCCCAGTTTATGACTCCTCCATCTAAAAATTTATATGGCTTAAAGGCATAACCGCCTGCTGCATCCAGCAATGAACTCCAGTCATCAGGACGCGGAAATGAAACGTCTGACAGTGTCTTGGGTACCACGGGGAAAGGAGACGGGGGCAACACCATCTCTCCACTGCTGTGTCCATGTGAATCAAAAAGGGTTATGGCAATCGGAGAATCGGTTCCAGCTTCCGCAGCAGTCCCAGTCCATACCTCTATGGCGTAGAGCGCCTTTTGAGGTTTTGATGGAAGATCTGCAGATTTCACAACCTCGGTATCCCTATCTATGATTCCCATTGATTTTAGGGCTTCTATGGGCATGGAGTTTGAATCAAACGGTCCCATCACCCTTGGATTATCCTTGGTACTGTCGAAAAATATGAGATTCTCGTCATAAGGACCGTTTCCAGTCATCCACGAACCGCCCATCCTGGCACCAAAAACCTGGACGACAATCCCGCTGCAGTAATCATGACAGGGTTTCAGCTCCTTTAAGGTTCCTAATTCCTTCTTAACCTCTTTACAGTAGTCAAAACAGCTGTCATGATATCGGCATCCAACATGGCTACCACACCTTTTAACCTGTTTATAATAAACCAGGTAATAACAGGAACCATCTGCGCCACTGATCTGTATAGCCCTGTCTGACATAGCCTGGCATTGATCCGGACATCCTCCCCCACATGCACCCCTGCAACCGCCACTGATGGGAATTGTTTCACCATCGGCATAAGGTATCAACGACTTGTAATCCAAAGATGCTGCAGATTTGTTACAGGAAAGAGCAGGCTCGGCCTCCCCTGCCTTTTCTCCTTGGTCACACAAGAATTTTGTATCAGCCTCCTGCAATTCATGGGATTCTTCCCCTTCATTCCCATCCTGGCCAGGGCCATCTTGGAGGCCTGAACCATTCTCAGGAGATTGAGTCACTTCATAGCCAAGTCCACGAAACTTTATCTGGCAAAAAGAGGTTCCTTCATTGTTGGCTGTCCCTCCAATCTTCCAGAAAAGTTCGGTCGCATCTTTGCCTTGAAGAAAGGCTGCCTTCCCAGTTGAAAAAATTTGTTCCCAGGCGCCCTCTCTTTTCTCGAAGAACGCCCATTCGGCAAGCCCGGTTTCCTTGTTTCTCTTTATTTCAATACGAAATGGTGTGGGCCTGGAGGGGACGTCTCGAGGTATCTCCACCTGCTCATAGTCTTCATCCCCTGTTCCATTGTCTACAAACATGATGGCGCCTTGCCAGTTGTCATAGCCGATTTCAATATAGTTTGAATCAGCTTCAGCTGCCTGTTCATCAAGTAAACCAGGCTTGCCTGCGCTAACCGAGAGATTCATCTTCTCGCAGTCATCATGATGTGACTTAGGTTGCCACCATTGACCATACAGATAAATATTTTGCCAGTTGGCAGGCAAATGTATTGGCCCAGAGGTTAAGTAGCCGTATCCTCCTACGTTAAGACCTTCCCTGTTACTACTACTTGAGCCTCTTATTTTGAATTCAGCCTTGGTTTCACCGTCCAGAATTACGCCAGACCTGCTTGACAAGAGCATATGCCAATTTAAAGGCAAGGGAGTGAGAGCATCGAGACGAACGGGGAAAATGAACAACAATGAAGACCAGAGAAAGGAATAGAAAAAACGCCTTATCATGATCTCCCCTCCAGAACGGACTGTTAGGAAAGGTGATAGAGTGAGATGGAGAAGTGGCGGGAAAAGGCTTTCAATACGGTGATGAAATAGTAGATACTACCTTTTACCCTTTCACCCGTTCCCACATGAAATAAAACCTTTGTCAAATAACCTTTTATCTAAATAACACAAAATATGCCGGTACAAAATAGGTTTTTTTAAAGATCTCAAATTTGTGACTTCATGCCGGGGACATGCAAGGATATTCATTAGCAGCCAAAATTTCTAGTTGATCCCCCCTGGTATCATAAATAAAACAGTTACACACCAACCGGTATGCCCCCCTAAAACTGTCAGCATATGAACAGACCCTGAAATAGCCTGCTTGATATTTCCGCTAATACCTTCCAATGCTTTTATCCCGGATTATGCACAAATGCCCAAGAAAAGGATTTTTATTTGAATAATTCGACGGTTGGCTCCAACCCATGCAGACAATTCATTCACCCAAAAGGTGAAGTCTCTTCTAATTTTATATCTCGGGCATTTGGAGCCACAAGTGGCTGGCAATTTTACCGAATCGGCTGCGTTATCAAGGACTTGAAATACCCCGGTATGTCTGCGCCCTTGACGCCTTGCACCTTCGGCAAACTTGCCAGCAGCATAATCCGGGTTTATTGCATAGGCTCAACTGGATGACAGCTTCTGTCCCTGCCCTTTCGTTCTGGATGTCCTGCACGAACAACAACCGGTGTCTTTTGCATCCTTTTTTTCCATGTTCCTGTTCCGGCCAGCAATAACCTCTTTCAACTTTCCAGAAACGGGCCTTACCGACAGCGCAAGGATGATAATTGCACCTGCTACCTTCAGCCAGTGCGGCAGCCCGCCTGAAGCCTGGCCTATTGCCGCCGTGGCAGAGATGCCAAAAGACATGTAGACGGCGTCCAGCACGAGGCCGGAGATTACGGCGCAGGCCGAAAGGCACAGGAGGTATACGGCCGTGCCCCTTTTACCCAGTATCCCGGTAATTACTGAAAGGGAGGTGACATTGGTTGCAGGCCCTGCCAGCAGGAACACCAGTGCGGTCCCGGGGCTTGCACCCTTCATGATGAGCGCTGCAGCAACAGGCGTTGAGGCAGTAGCACAGATGTAGATTGGAATCCCCACGGCCAGCATCAGCAGCATGGAGCCCACGCCGCCGCCGAGGTGAGAGGCAAGCAGCTCTCCCGGAAGGATGGCTGCAATAAGCCCTGCAATCAAAAGCCCCATGAGAAACCAGCCTGCAAGGTCTGCCCACACGTCTGTCACTGCGAATTTCAGGCCGGCCACCACCTTTTCCAGGAAGGAATGGTGACGGGAATGCTCTTCCGGCGGGCAGCCCTTTCCGTCGCAGCAGGAATCCACCTGGCAGGAACGGTCCGGCTCCGTGGCGTCTCCGGTGCCATGCATCTGCCCTTGCGGAGCCAGCAGATTTTCCATGATCCCTGTAAGAAATGCCGAAAAGAAGGCGGCCACAGGCCTGGCCACTGTCATTACAGGGTCGATGAGCGCCCAGGTCACGGCCATTGAATCAACGCCTGATTCGGGAGTGGAGATGAGGAAGGCGGCGGTTGCACCCCTTCCTGCCCCCTGCTTCTTGAGCGAAGCTGCCGCCGGCAGCGTACCGCATGATCAGAGCGGAAGGGGTATGCCGAAAAGGGCGGCCTTGGCCACGGAAGAAAACCTGCCACTGCCGAGGTGGCGGGCCACTGCCGCAGGGCTCAAGAAGGCCCTTAGAAGCCCTGCGGCAAGGATGCCGAGCAGTATGTAGATACCTGCGGCCAGGAGCATGTTCCAGGACTGCAGGATGATGTCAGCCAGCATGTTCATTATCTGTCCGCTGCGGAAAACCTGGTTGAATGCCCGGTGCTCCAGGGACGGGCACGGCCCCCTTCAGGCGAATTCGCCCCTTACAATCTCTCCTTCTACCACGTAGATCACCTCTTCGGCAATATTGGTGGCCCTGTCTGCTATCCGCTCCAGGTGGCGGGCCAGGATATAGCAGTCCACAAGGTAACGGGCTGCTGCAGGCTGCTTCTGGATCTCTTCTATGACCCTGTCATAGTGCTCGGTCCTAAGCTTGTCCACGTCGTCATCCAGGATGAATACCTTGTGGGCCATGTCCGCGTCCTGGTGGGTCATGGAATCAAGGGCAAGTTTCAGCATCCGGAGAACCGCCCTGGTCATATCGTCGTAGTCAGGCTTGTACTTCATGGAGATGTCTGCAGATGAAAGGTCCCTGACCCTCCTTGCTATGCTCACCGCGTAGTCTCCGATGCGTTCAAGCTCGTTGTTTATCTTTATGATGGAGACGACAATCCTCAGGTCCCTGGCCACGGGCTGGTAGAGGGCCAGTATCTTGAGGCATTCCTCCTCTATGTCGATTTCCATCTCGTCAACCTCGTAGTCAGAGTTGGCAACGAACTTGATGAGCTTCTGGTCCCTGGTCTTGATGCATTCACATGCCTTTCTCACCCTGTCTTCCACCAGGGCGCCCAGGTTCAGGAATTTTTCGAACAGCTTGTCCAGCTGCCTGTGAAAGTTGTAGTGAACTACTGCCATCTTTTTGCCCCTGTCTGGAATTTTAACCAAATCTTCCCGTAATATAATCTTCCGTGGCCTTTTTCCGCGGGTTGGTGAACACCCTGTCGGTGTTATCGAATTCGATGAGCTTTCCCATGTACATGAAGGCCGTGAAATCGGAGACCCTGGCGGCCTGCTGCATGTTGTGGGTCACTATGATGATGGTGTAGTCGGCCACGAGCTCGTCAATGAGATCTTCCACCTTTGCCGTTGAAATGGGATCCAGGGCAGAGCAGGGCTCGTCCAGCAGGACCACCTCGGGCTTTACTGCTATTGCCCTTGCGATACAGAGCCTCTGCTGCTGGCCGCCTGAAAGGGCCGTTCCCGTCTGCCTGAGCTTGTCCTTCACCTCTTTCCAAAGTGCCGCCTTCCTGAGCGCCCACTCCACCCTCTCATCCATCTCCGCACGGGAGAGCTTCTCGTACAGCCTGACGCCAAAGGCGATGTTATCGTAAACCGACATGGGAAAGGGGGTGGGCTTCTGAAAGACCATTCCGACCTTTGCCCTCAGGAGGTTCAGGTCAATGGAAGGGGAAAGGATGTCCATGCCGTCCAGGAATATCTCGCCCTCTGCCCTCTGGCCGGGATAGAGCTGGTATATCCTGTTGAAACACCGGATGAGGGTGGATTTCCCGCAGCCTGACGGACCTATCATGGCCGTTACCTTTTTTTCAGGGATCTCAAGGCTTATGGAATGAAGGGCCTTGAATTTTCCGTAAAAAAAATCCAGGTTCCTGACTTCTATCTTGGTGGCAAGGCGCCCCTTTTCCCCTGCGCCTTCCCTGTCAAGGCCCTTGATGTCCTTGAAACCCCGTGCCAGGAGGTTTGTTTGGTTCTTTTCCTTTTCCATGACTCCCCGTTTTTCCTTTATCAAAAAATCAGCGCCTGGACGAACCGGAAAGAAAGGTCCTTACCAGGATATTCAGTACCAGCACGCTCAGCGTTATGAGCAGTGCGCCTGCCCAGGCCAGATGCTGCCAGTCCTCGTACGGGCTCATTGCAAACTGGAATATCACCACCGGCAGGTTGGCCACTGGCTCATTCAGGCTGCTGCTCCAGAATTGATTGTTCAGGGCAGTAAAAAGCAGGGGAGCGGTTTCTCCCGTGATCCTGGCCACTGCCAGAAGGATGCCGGTAAATATCCCTGCCCTGGCCGCCCTGTAGACGATTGCGACGGTCACCTTCCACCTTGGTGCCCCCAGGGCGCAGGCCGCTTCCCTCATGGTATGGGGCACGAGCTTCAGCATGTCCTCGGTAGTCCGCAATATTATGGGAAGGGCAATGAGCGCCAGGGCAAGGGCGCCTGCCCATCCGGAGAAATGGCCCATGGGCACCACCACGATCTCGTATATGAAAACACCCAGGATGATGGACGGGGCACTGAGCAAAACGTCATTTATGAAACGCACTGCAGAGGCGAGCCGGGAATCCATCGCAAACTCGGACAGAAAGGTCCCCGCCAGCACACCTACCGGTGCCCCCACGAGTATTCCGGCACCTGTTATGATGATGCTGCCGACTATGGCATTTGCAAGCCCTCCGCTTTCCCCTGGAGGCGGGGTCGGCTGGGTGAAGACACTAAGTGCAAGGTACTGAAAGCCGTGGCTGAACAGGGTAAAAAGCAGCCAGCAAAGCCAGAACAGGCCGAAAAGAGTGGTGAGTATGGAACCAAAGAGCACCAGGAGGTTTGCCAGCCGCCTTTTCCTGTAGAGGTTCATGTCAACATTTGGTCCCTGTGCCATCATCTTGTACCCTCCATTGCCGTGAGCCTTACCAGCAGAAGCTTGGCTGCGGAAAGCACCAGGAAGGTGATGAGAAACAGTATCAGGCCCAGGGCTATGAGTGAGGACGTGTATATTTCTCCCACAGCCTCGGTGAACTGGTTGGCCAGGCTCGAAGAGATGGTGTTCCCGGGCATGAGCAGGGATAGCTCCAGCCTGTCGGCATTCCCGATTACAAAGGTGACTGCCATTGTCTCTCCGAGGGCCCTTCCCATTCCCAGCATTATGCCTCCTATGACCCCGGCCTTTGTATATGGCAGGACGATGTTTTTGAGCACCTCCCAGGTGGTGCTTCCAATGCCATAGGCCGATTCCTTGAGCACCGGGGGTACAACCTCGAACAGGTCCCGGAACACTGCAGCCATGAAGGGGATGACCATTATTCCCAGGATTATGCCTGCAGTGAGTACGCCTATTCCAAGTGGAGGCCCATCGAAAAGCACCCCTGCATACGGGATCTGCCCCAGGGTATCGGACAGCCACGGCTCTATGTGGTCTCCGAAAAAGGGCGCAAAGACAAAAAGGCCCCACATTCCGTAAATGATGCTCGGGATGGCGGCAAGAAGCTCTATGGCCGTGCCTATTGGCCTTTTCAGCCATGCCGGACAAAGCTCGGTTATAAAAATGGCAATGCCGAAGCTTACCGGCACGCCTATTATCATGGCGATGATGGTGGTGACAAGGGTGCCGTAAATGGCAACAAGGGCGCCGAATTCCTCTGTTACCGGGTTCCACTCGGTGCTTGCCAGAAAAGAGAGGCCAAACTTTTCAAGAGCCGGCCACGCCCCTGCCACCAGGGATGCCATGATGGCACCAATTATGATCAGCACCGCTATGGCGCAAAGCCTGGATGCACTTGAAAAGATGCTGTCCAGCAGGTGGCCTTTATTTGCCTTGTTGGAGCGGCTATTCATGGGTCTTTTTCACCTGGAGAGGTCCTGCCGTCAGGGCCAGACGGGTTTGCCGGAGACGTCCCTTATTTCTGTCTTCCATGCCTCTTCCACCAGGCCGGTCACTGCCTGAGGCATTGGAATGTAGTGAAGCTCCTCTGCCATCCCGGCCCCGTTCTTGTAGCACCAGTCAAAGAATGTAAGGACGGCCCTTGCCCGCTCCGGATCTTTCTGGGTCCTGTGCATGAGGATGAAGCTTGCACCCGTGATGGGCCAGCTGTCCTTTCCGGGCTGGTTAGTGAGCACAACGTAGAACCCCCTGCTGCCCTTCCAGTCGGCGTTGGCTGCTGCTGCCTGAAAGGAGGCGCTGCAGGGCTCGACATAATTCCCGTCAGGATTCTTCAGGGAAACGTGGATGAGCCTGTTCTGCAGCGCATAGGCGTATTCCACGTAACCTATGGCGCCCCTGATCCTGCTGACGTAGGAGGCCACCCCCTCATTTCCCTTGCCCCCTATTCCTGCTGGCCAGGCAACCGCCTTGGCGCTCCCTATCCTTTTTCCCCATTCGGGATTCACCTTTGACAGGTAGTTGGTGAAGATCCACGTGGTTCCGGAACCGTC
>CAYZJS010000034.1:0-16169 GCA_964478865.1 uncultured Thermodesulfatator sp. | reverse complement strand
GGCATTTTGAGGTTAGTTTTTCATAGCCTTTCAGGTTCCTCGCACCACGAGGACAAAAGGGAACCCGGTGTGAATCCGGGACGGGCCCGCCGCTGTAACCGGGGACGAACGCCGCAATCAGTGCCACTTTTCGCTCTCATGCGAATGGGAAGGCGCGGCAAGTAGGATGATCCGGGAGTCAGAAGACCTGCCTGGAAGGAGAAGAGGCCAGACCCCGTGGCAGGGTCAGGGCCTTTTTCAGTGGTCACCGGGGAAAACGGGACTACCGGGCCTGTCAGTTCTGGCGTTGGCCCGGGGCAGTCCGGGCCGTAACCAGTGTCCGTACCCAACCTGGATGGACACTAACGAGAAGAGGAGGTTTTATCATGTACAATCGGCTTTTTTTCCTTTCGGTGACTGCGGTCATCCTCGGTTCCTTCCTTATGGCTCCCCCTCAAACGGTTTCTGCCATGGGGCACGCTCAAGGCCATAAAAACGCACTGGTCCTTGCCATGTTCGGCACCACTGTGGAACCTGCCCTCAAGGGGCTTATTAACATCAAGGAAAAGCTGGAAAAACGATTTCCCAACACCCCGGTAAAGATCGCCTTTACCTCTAACATTATAAGAAAGATCTGGCAGAAGCGGGCCGCAGACCCGGATTATGCCAAAAAGCATCCTGAAATACCGCCTGAAATCCTGGGCGTGAAAGGGCCTCTGGCAACCGTCGCCGACCTCCAAGACCAAGGATTCGACACCATTGTCGTCCAGCCCACCCATATCGCCCCGGCCGAGGAATACCTCGACCTTTGTTCCTACATGGAAGCCCTTTCCTTGATCGACACCATAAAAAAGAAATTCAGGCCTTTTCACAAGCTGGTGGTGGGACGGCCCGCCCTCGGCACCTATGGCACGAAACATCCGTACCTGGAAGACATCGAAACAGCAGTAAAGGCAGTAAAGGCCGATGTTGAAAAGGCCAGAAAGGAAAAGGCCGCCCTGGTATACATGGGCCACGGCAACGAATTCTTCCCTTCTGGAGGCCCCTACCTGGAATTCGAATACAAGATGAACAAGGCCTACCCCGACGTCCTGACCATAGTTGGCACAGTGGAAGGCTTCCCCGGCTTTGACAGGACAAGGCAGATCCTTGAGCACGCAAAGGTCAGGAAGGTTTATCTCAAACCCTTCATGATCGTTGCCGGGGATCACGCGCGTAACGACATGGCCGGCCCCGAGCCTGACTCCTGGAAGTCAGTGCTGGAAAAGGCCGGGATCAAGATCGTTACAGACATTCACGGGCTGGGTGAACTTGACGCCTTTGCCCAGATCTACGTTACACATGCGGAGGAAGCCGCAAAAGATGCTGGGATCGAACTAAAATAAGGGTGTTGCCAGCAAGGAAAACAAAGCGGCATAATGGCGGAGGCCTTGCGGGCCCGTCCCCCGGCTCCCGCCTGCCCTTTAACCGCTGGAGGAAAAAATCCCATTGAGACAGCTCGGCCTCGCAACAGCCCTCTATGCACTTCTTGCCGTCTCCATCCTTTTTTCCGCCCGGCTGGGTTACGTGCAAATCCCTTTTCAGGAGATCTGGCGCATAGTCACCTCCGCCATGTGCGGGGCACCTGGCACAGTTCATGATGCCACAGCGGCAATCGTGATGGATATCCGCATACCAAGGATCCTTGCGGCAGTCCTGGTGGGCGGCGCACTGGGGGTGAGCGGTACCGTTTTCCAGGCGCTTCTTCTAAATCCGCTGGCGGACCCTTACACCCTGGGCATTTCTTCGGGTGCTGCCTTCGGGGCATCCCTGGCCATAGTGCTGGCGGTCCTAGGCATAACAGTTCCGAAATTCATTTCCATTCCGGTCCTGGCATTTGCAGGCGCCATCGGGAGCCTGTTCACCGTCATGGCCCTGGCCTCTGGCGGGCAGAGGCTCTCATCCACAAGCCTCATACTTTCCGGCGTGATAGTGTCCGCCATACTTTCGGCAGCAATCGGGTTCATGAAGTTCCTGGCTGACGAACAGGTGGGGGCCATAATCTTCTGGCTTATGGGAAGCCTTTCTGCAATCTCATGGGACCAGGTGATCCTTGTTGCAGCAGCCACTGTTCCGTGCATCATGGTGGTGCAGCTCTACAGCAGGGAGCTGAATGTTGTGGCCACTGGAGAAAAGACCGCCAGAAGCCTCGGCATAGATACGGGAAGGCTCAGGTTCCTGCTCCTTGCCGTATGCTCCTTCTGGACCGCCATAGCGGTATCGGTTTCCGGCATAATAGGTTTTGTGGGACTCATAGTACCCCACCTGCTCCGCCACTGGGCGGGGCCGGACAACCGCTGGCTCACCATCCTTTCCTTTCCGGCCGGCGCCCTCCTTCTCCTGGCCGCCGACACCCTCACCAGGGCGGTTCTTCCGTCCGAGGTTCCCATAGGCGTGCTAACTGCCCTGATAGGGGGCCCGTTCTTCTGTTTCATATTCAAAAGGCGCCAGGCTGAAATGCAGGGAGGGTTCTGAGCATGTGGAACATAAAAAACCTCTGGTTCCGCTACAGGGAAGAACTGCCCTGGACCATACGCGGGCTCAACCTGGACATCAGGGAAGGAGGCTTCACAGGCATCCTGGGGCCTAACGGTTGCGGCAAGACCACTTTTCTGGACCTCCTTTCAGGCATGATCAAACCGGAACGTGGCGGGATAATGTTCAAGGATGAACCCATTGCCCGCTGGAAGACCGGAGATCTTTCAAGGCACGTTGCAATGGTTCCCCAGGATTTTTCCATCAGGTTTGCATTCACCGTCAGGCAGGTGGTCGAGATGGGAAGATTCCCCTTCCTTAAGCGCCTGGGCGGCATGAACCTGGAGGACCACCGGATCGTTGGCCGGGTAATGGAGGAACTTGGCATAGCCTCCCTGGCAGACCGGCCCGTGACCACGCTTTCCGGCGGAGAACTGCAGCGGGTGGCAGTGGCCAGGGCACTTGCCCAGACGCCGGAAACCCTGCTCCTGGACGAGGCGACTTCCAACCTGGACGTCTATCACAGCCTTTCCATCATGTCGGTGATAAAGCAAAAGGTTGAAGAGGAAGGACTCACCGTGATTGCGGCCATACACGACATCAATCTTGCAGCCGCCTTCTGTACCGATGCGGTATTCATGGACAGGGGAGAAATCAAGGCCTGCGGCCCAAGGGATGAACTCCTGAAAGGGGAGCTCATCTCCAGGGTCTATGGCGTAGAGGCTGCTGTATGCCGGGACGGCTTTGGAAGCGGCGTCCAGATATCCTTCAGGCTTCCAGGGTAAGGAGATACAAGAAGATGAGATTACCGGTAAAATACGCAGTTGCAGCCGTGGCCGCCCTGTCCTTCCAGGTGCTGTTCATCCTGCCCTGCCAGGCATCCGGATACCCGCTGGCCCTGACAGACAGCGACGGACGTGAACTGATTGTAAGGGCGCCTTTTTCAAGGATCATCTCCCTGTATCCGGCACACACGGAAAACCTCGTCAGCCTGGGAGCTTCCCGCAAAATCGTGGGTGTTTCCAGAAGCTCCGGGCCGATTCCTGGAATACCCAAAGGATGCAGGACCGTAAGCTACCGGGACGACCTTGAAAGGCTCCTGGTACTGAAGCCTGATCTTGTGCTGATCCGTCCCATGATAAGCCGCTCCCATCCCAACCTGGTAAGGGGCCTGGAAAAAAGCGGGATCACCGTGGTATCCCTTCAGCCCACCTCCCCCGAGGCCATGTACCGTTACTGGAGAAAGCTGGGAATCCTGGCCGGAAGGCCCCGGGAGGCTGAAGATATGATACTTGCCTTCAGGCAGGAACTTGAAAGGCTAAAGGGCAAGGTGGATCTCATTCCCCGCGGCATGAGACAGAAGGTCTATTTCGAGGCCATTCACAGGCGCATGAAGACCTTCGCCCCTGGCTCTCTCCAGATATTCTGCCTTGAATCTGCCGGGGGGATAAACGTGGCATCTGACGCCCGGCGTGTCAGATGCACAAACATAGCCCAGTACGGCAAGGAAAAGATCCTGTCAAAGTCGGAAGAGATAGACGTGTATCTTGCCCAGAGGGGCAGGATGAACCCGGTAACGAGGGAGGAGATAATGAGCGAACCCGGGTTCCAGGTCATAAAGGCCGTAAGGCAGGGCCGGGTCTATCTCGTGGAAGAGGCCATCGTGAGCAGGCCCACTCCCAGGCTTCTTGAGGGCATGAAAAGGATATTTCACATACTCTATCCGGCCAGAAGGGCAGAGAGGGAAAATTGAAAAGAGAGCTTCCTTCGATACTGGTGGCCGGGGTCTCAAGCGGGTGCGGCAAAACCCTTGTCACCCTGGGGCTGATGGCGGCATTCAGGCAGATGGGCGTCAAGGTCCAGCCCTTCAAGTGCGGCCCGGACTTCATCGATCCGACCCTTCATTCCATGGTAACGGGAGCCACCTCATGGAACCTGGATGTAAAAATGTGCGGCCCGGACTACGTAAGATCCCTCTTTTTCCACGAGGCCTTGGCAGGCGGCATAAACATCATCGAAGGCGTCATGGGCCTTTTTGACGGAGGGGAGGCAAGCGCTGCTGCCCTTTCCGGGCTCCTTTCCGTGCCGGTGATCCTGGTGGTGGATGCATCCTCTGCGGCAGAAAGCGTTGCCGCAGTTGTAAAGGGCTTTGAAAGCATGAGCCGCAGCACAGGTGGAATCCAGGGCGTCATACTAAACAGGATCGCAAGTCCGAGACATCTCAGGCTCATAAGGGATGCAGTTGAAAGGAACTGTCTTGCCAGACTCGCCGGTTATCTTCCAAGGGATACGGCCATGGAGATCCCGTCAAGGCACCTCGGCCTATTCATGGGTGGCGAAAAACCCCTGGGAATGGATATTTCCAGGCTCGCCTCAACGGTTCGCCGCCACGTGAACATGGAGGTTATCATGGACATCAGCAGGGGCTGCATGGGGCCGGCAACCAGAACCCCTGCGTTCACCGAGGCGTCAGGCATTGATGGCCGCAAGGGACCTGTCGACATAGGGATAGCAAGGGACAGGGCCTTTTGCTTCTACTATCCGGACAACCTGAAGATCCTCGAGTGCGCCGGGGCACGGCTCGTGCCCTTCAGCCCTTCAGAGGACAAAGGGCTGCCTGGAGGCATAGGCGGCCTGTACCTTGGTGGAGGCTATCCGGAGCTCCTGGCCGGCACGCTTTCTGAAAACCGGGGAATGAGGGAAGATATAAGGGATTTTTCCAGAAAAGGCATGCCAATACTGGCAGAATGTGGCGGTTTCATGTATCTGTGCAGGTCCATAACCACCATGGAAGGAAAGAGATTCGACATGGCAGGTGTTTTTCCGGCAGACGCCGTGATGCAAAGGCGCCTTTCGTCCCTGGGATACACAAAGGCCGTGATCAAAAGACGGTGCTGCCTGGGAAGCCCGGGAGATGAACTGATGGGCCATGAATTTCACTATTCCATAACCCGTTTTTCCGGCCCTGTTGAACATGCCTACAGCCTGGAAAACGGAGGTAAGGAAGGCTTTCTCAAAGACAACACCCTGGCGGGCTACATCCACCTGCACTTCGGGCGCACCCAGGAGGCGGCTTCCAGTTTCGTGCAGGCATGCCGCAGTGCCGGGCAGTGGAGGAGACGGGATGGCGGTTAAACTGAAGACAATACCCCCGGGTCAGATCGAGCAGGAAAGCTTCAGGATCATAGAACAGGAACTCGGCCCCACGGATTTCTCCCCCGGGGAATTTGCAGTGGTCAGGCGAATGATACACGCCAGCGGAGACTTCGATTTTGCAGAAACAGTCCACTTTCACCAGGATGCAGTCAGAAAAGGCGTGGAGGCCGTGCTTGCAGGCAAAAATATCCTGGTGGACGTGAACATGGCCGTCCAGGGCGTATCCAGGAAGATCCTTGAATCCTTCGGCGGAGATGTCCTTTGCCATATCGGGGATGAGAAGGCCGCCAGCCTGGCCAGGGATAAAAACATCACAAGGGCCGAGGCAGGAATCGAGCTTGCGTCAGGTGAAAACGTCGGGATTGTGGCCATAGGAAACGCCCCCACGGCCCTGGTGCGCACCATCCACATGGTCCGGGAAGGAAGATTCCAGCCGGATCTTATCATCGGCGTGCCTGTCGGGTTTGTAAACGCTGAAGAATCAAAAGAGATGCTCATTGAAAGCGGTATGGTTCATATCACCACCAGGGGCAGAAAGGGAGGCACACCCATAGCCGTAGCCGCTGTAAATGCCATATTGAGGCTTTGCCAGGAACAGGGAAACGGATGGGCCTGAACGGCAAAAAAAAGGACGGAAGACTAAGATCCGGCTACACTACGGGGGCATGTGCCGCTGCCGCAGCCAAGGCGGCCCTTCTGAAACTCCTGAGACCGGAAGCCGATCCGGGCATGGTGTCCATTCCCTTTCCCGACGGTACACGTCACGAGTTTGAACTATTTTCCCTCGGCAGAAACGGCTCTTCTTCCTCAGCCTCGGTAATAAAGGATGCCGGAGACGATCCGGACGTGACAAACGGCGCAGAGATCAGTGCGCGTGTGCGGATGCTTCCAGAAACAGAAAAGAAAAAAACTGACGGAAAGGCAGGGGACGTAATATTCAAGGCGGGAGCCGGTGTCGGGACTGTAACGAGAAAGGGCCTTGCCGTAGCGGAAGGGGAGCCTGCCATAAATCCCGGCCCGAGAATGATGATAAGGGCGGCAATCAGGGAGGCCTTTGCCGAGGCTTCGGTAAGCCCAGAGGGCTGGAGGCCTGTCGAGGTCTCCGTTTCCATAAAAAACGGAGAAAGCCTTTCGAAGAACACCCTTAACCCGCGCCTTGGCATAGCAGGCGGACTTTCCATCCTTGGGACCACGGGAATCGTCCGGCCCGTGTCTGCAAAGGCCTGGACCGACACAATCGAGGTATGCCTGAACGTTGCCGAAAAGGCCGGCCTTGAGGAAATCATCCTTTCCACCGGCCGCACGTCGGAACGGGCTGTCCAGGATCTTCTCGGTCTTCCGGATGAAGCCCTCGTCATGATGGGGGACTACCTGGAATATGCCATGAAGGCGGCAGGAAGGCGAAATTTTAAAAGGCTCCACTTGGCAGGCATGTGGGCAAAGATCCTGAAGGCAGCCCTTGAAATACCCCAGACCCACGTGCGCCACGGTGCCCTGGACATGAAACGGGTTGCCGGGCTTCTTTTGGATCTCGGCCTGCCAGGAAAACTTGAAAAAGAGGTTTCAGGAGCAAATACCGCAAGGCAGGTCTTGGAGATGCTTCTTTCCGGCAGGCAGGAAAAGATGGTCCAGGCAGTTTGCAGCCGGGCACGGGACTATGCCCAAAGGCTGTCAGGAATAGAAGTCAGGGTGCATCTTGTAACCCCGGACAAAATGGTCCTGGTATCGGTCTGAACCGCATTTGGAGGGATATCCCGGGTGGAAAAGACACCGGTAACGAACAAGGTTAAGGTAATAGGCATAAAAGGATGCCAAGTTCCCGGAAATCTTCCTGATCTCCTGAGGGGCTGCAGGGCAGTCTGTTCCTCCAAAAGGCTGATCCAGGCTGCATCACAAGAGATAGGAATGATTTCTCCGGCCCCTGCCCTAATCCCAATAACCCCTCTTTCAGACATGGTCCAGGCCCTTTGTGAACACCTCGAAAAGGGCGATTGCGCCATACTTGCAAGCGGTGACCCCCTCTTTTTCGGCATTGGGAAAAGGCTTCTTTCCATGTTTGACCGGGAAAGGATAGAATTCCATCCCTCCCTTTCTGCCGTGCAAATTGCCTGTGCAAGGTTCAAGATTCCCTGGAGTGACGCCCAGGTCATAAGCCTCCACGGCAGAAGGGACGAACCGGTCTGCGCACGAATCCTTTCCAGCGGGAAAACCATAATATTTACTGATGCGAAAAACAGCCCGGATACCGTGGCCGCGGAGCTCATCAAGGTCCTTGAAAGGGCGGGCGCAACAAGATTTCTGTCCAGCATCAGGGTTCACGTGGCAGAGGATCTTGACTGTCCCGGGGAAAAACTGTCCAGCCTTGGGCTAAAAGAGACGGCTTCCAGAAACTTCTCCCCGCTCAACACAATGATTGTTGAAATCCACGGCGACCTCCTTCCTTCCAGGGGAACCGGCCTTTCGGAAAACGAGATTGCACACCTTCGGGGGCTTATCACAAAGGACGAGGTCCGGGCCATAACCCTTCACAGGCTGAGGCTTGAGCCCGGAAACATATTATGGGACGTGGGGGCGGGCTCTGGCTCCGTCAGCCTTGAGGCAGCAAGGATGTATCCTGACATCACCTCTTATGCAGTTGAATCGGAAATAGAGCAGCAGGAGATTATCCGGGAAAACATCAAAAGATTCAAGCTTTTCAACGTGATTCCAGTTGAAGGCCGGGCCCCCGGGATACTCGAAACGCTTCCACGGCCCCACCGGGTGTTTATTGGAGGCTCGGGGGGCAGGTTGAAAAGGATAATAGAGCTCTGTGCGGAAAGCCTTGCACCAGGCGGGGTAATGGTAGCCAATGCCATACTGGAAGAAACGTGCCGGGATGCCCCGACTATCATGGAAGAGGCCGGACTTTTTGTAGATGTTTCCCGCATCACTGTAACCAGGGTAAGGGGAGCAAAGATGCCTGAAACAAGGCTTAATACCATAACCGTCATAAGGGGAATCAAAAAAGGAGCTGATAGTTGACTCAGGGAAACCACAGCAGGCAGGGCCGGCTGAGCCTTGTGGGTGCAGGCCCGGGAGATCCGGATCTTCTTACTATCAAGGCGGTCAAGGCCATAGAGGCAGCCCATTCAATTGTGGCACCAACAGGGCGTGCAAAGGGTGCCAGCAGTGCCCTGGAGATCATAAGGGAGGCGGTGGACATATCGGGGAAGGAGGTCATTGAGGTCCACTTTCCCATGAAAAAGGTGCATCTTTCAGGGGAAAAAGACCCATCGGTTTTGGAAGGCTGGAACAGGGCCGCCAACGAGGTGCTAAGAAGGACAGACACGGGCAGGGATGTCGTCTTTCCGACCCTTGGAGACCCTTCCCTCTATTCAACGGCTTACTACCTCCTGGCCACCATTCTTGAAAAAAAACCCGGCCTTGAAACAGAGGTGATCCCCGGAATAAGCGCAATGAGCACCTGCTCCTGCACCGTTCAGTCCCCTCTTGCCCTGGGAGATGACCTCCTGTGCGTGATACCGGCAACATTTGATGACAGCAGGATAGAAGGCGTCCTGGAAAGGTTCGATTCCATCTGCCTCATGAAGGTTCACAGGTGCCTGCCGAGGATCACGAAGCTGCTCGAAAAAAACGGGCTCACAGACAGGAGCGTACTGGTGGAAAGATGCGGCATGAAAGGACAGAAGATATTTCATGACCTGCGGGATGCCGCAGGCAGAAAGATCCACTATTTTTCCACCGTGATCGTCAGAAAACGCGGATTTAAGGATATTACAAGGGACGTTTCATGAAGGACACAGGCAGTTATCCAGTCCAGTTCATCGGGGCAGGCCCGGGAGACTCTGAGCTCATAACCCTAAAGGCAAGGAGGCTTCTTGACGAGGCAGATGTCATCGTCTTTGCCGGAAGCCTGGTGAACCCCGAGCTGCTGAGGGGCCTTGAAGCCGAAGTGTTCGATTCGGCAGGCATGGACCTTGACATGATAATAGAGGTGCTTTCACGAGCCTACCGCCAGGGGAAAAGGTGTGTAAGGCTCCACACTGGAGATCCTTCAATTTTCGGGGCAACCAGGGAACAAATGAATCGGCTTGATGAACTGGGTATTCCCTACGAAGTGGTTCCCGGGGTGACATCCGCATCGGCGGCGGCGGCCTCCATAAAGCGTGAGCTGACATGCCCGGGCATCAGCCAGACCGTGATATTTTCCAGGCGTGCAGGCCGCACGCCCGTTCCCCCGGGGCAGGATATAAGATCCCTTGCCGTCCACAAGGCCACCATGTGCATATTCCTCAGCGTCTCCATGATCGACGAACTGGTAAGGGAACTCATTTCAGGGGGATACCACGGCGCCACCCCGGTGGCGGTTGTGGAAAAGGCATCGTGGCCGGAAGAAAGGATCGTTGAGGGCAGGCTCGAAGACATAGCTTCAAGGGTTAAGGAGGCAGGCATAAAAAAGACCGCCATGATCATGGTTGGAGAGGCTCTTGATGCCAGGAAAGGTGAGGAGTCGAAGCTCTACCACCCGGGTTTCAGCCACGGATTCAGGAAGGGTACGGATTGAAAAGGACGGTTCTTGCCATAACGGATGAGGCCGTCCGCCTGGGGAAACTGATATCCGAAAGGCTGCCTGAAACCCGGCTAAAAAGATGCAGGGGCGATACGGCAGACGCAATCAGGCAGTCATGGGCCGGTTCCGAGGCCCTTATATGCATCATGGCAACTGGAATTGCCGTAAGGGCCATTGCCCCGCTCCTCGAGGACAAACGCCAAGATCCGGCGGTGCTGGTCCTGGACCAGAAGGGGGATTTCGTAATTCCCCTTGTGTCCGGCCATCTGGGCGGGGCAAACAGCCTGGCCGTCAGGGTGGCGGAAATTACCGGCGGGCAGGCGGTTATCACGACTGCCTCGGATGTCTCGGGCCATACGGCCCTGGACCTGTGGATCAGAAGGTTCCAACTCAGAGCCGCCCGTCCGGAGAAAATGCCTGCCATAATGGGAAGGCTCGTGGACAGGGGTTTTCTGAAGATATATTCGGATTCGGGATTGCCTGATCTTCCGGGAGACATCTTGCCAACAGACACCATAAAAGATGCCGATATACTGGTAACTGCCAGGAGAACAGGCAGCTTCGAGGACCTGCCGGGGCACCTCCTGCTGCTGCATCCTCCCGCCCTGGTTGTAGGCATAGGGTGCAACCGTGGTGCTTCTGCCGGCCAGATAGCCCGCGCAGTCGAAAGGACTTGCTGCCGCTTCGGGCTGGCCCGCCAGGCCATTTTCAGGGTTGCAACCATAGATATAAAAAGAGATGAAAGGGGACTGCTGGATTTTGCCAGGGCTCAAAACCTGCAAATATCCTTTTATTCAGCCCGGGACCTGGACAGGGTGCCGGGCATCCAGTCATCTGAAACAGTGCGCATGGCCACAGGCGCCAGGGGTGTATGCGAGCCTGCGGCCATACTGGCAGCGGGCAACGGCCCTCTTATTGTGGAGAAACAGAGATGGAAGGACGTGACAACGGCAATCGCAAGGGCAAGCTGGCCGTGGTGGGAACAGGCCCGGGGCCGATAGATCTCATGGCGCAGCGGGCCATAGACGCCATAAAAAAGGCCCAGGCAGTAGCTGGCTACAGGACCTATCTCGACCTGATATCCGGGCTCCTGGCACCGGGCCAGGAAATTATCGGCTCCGGGATGATGCAGGAGGTGGAACGCTGCCAAAAGGCCCTGGAGCTTGCGGAGCAGGGCAAGTATGTAGCCCTGGTATGCGGAGGAGATCCGGGCATATATGCCATGGCGGGCCTGGTATTCGAACTTGCAAGGGTTAACGGGACACATCCCGAGATCGAGATAATCCCCGGCATCTCGGCACTGAATGCATGCGCTGCCCTTCTTGGCGCCCCGCTCATGCATGACTTTGCTGCCATAAGCCTTTCAGACCTCCTGACTCCATGGAAAGTAATAGAAAAAAGACTCAGGCTTGCAGCAGAGGCGGATTTCGTGATAGCCCTCTACAACCCGGCCTCAAAAAGACGCCAGGGACACCTGAAAAGGGCAAGGGACATCATTCTGGAACACAGAAGGCCTGAAACCCCTGCAGGGATAGTAACCGGGGCCTTTCGCCAGGGCCAGTCAATCCGCCTTGCCAGCCTGGAAGGCCTGACAGGCGACAATCACGGCGTGAACATGCACTCCACTGTCATCATAGGCAATTCCAGGAGCTTTACCTGGAACGGGCACATGATCACCCCCAGGGGATATGAAAAAAAATACAGCTACTGGCAATCCTGATCCTGAAGCTAGCCGCCCCTTGCAGCATTTTCATATGCCTCGCCTATCCGTTTTTCCACATACTCCAGCAGGCTATCTTCCCACCTGTCTATGTCAAAACAGCAGGCATCTTCTCCAAGAAGGCCCCCGGGAACGAAGTCTCCCAGTTCATCCGGGTCACTGATCATGTCCCCGTAAAAACAGACTGAAAGCCAGCGGTTGTCCGGATCATCGTCGATAATATCCACCATTACAAAGAGGGACTTGTCCTGCTGATTCTTGTGGGCTGCCCTGAGGGAATGGGAAACCCCGGGCCTAGATTTGAATGACAGGATGACGTCCGGCAGCCCCTCCAAATATTTCTTGAGCCGCAGGAAAGCACTCTTGGTTTTGGTGGCAGGCTCCTTCCAGTTTTCGAGAAGTTCCGCCAGTTCCTTTATCTTTTCCTTTACCGCCATGACTGTCCTCCGTTTTTGGTCATTTGTTAAATTATAAATGTGAGCCGGCTATTGCACAAGCTCTGAAGGCGGGCTTGCTAACTTGAAAATTGAAAAAATTTTTAAACCTTCCTGAAATGGATATCGTCTGACAAAATAGATTCTTTTACATTCCGATCAATACAAGACCCCGGTTTCATGAAGAGAGGCGGTTTTCACGGAAGGCCGTTTCACCGGGGGATGGAATAGCAGTTTCGCAGGAACCCGCTCTTCCGGGATAACGTATCTGCTCACAGGATGTCCATGAATAAAGAGAGGTTAAACTCCAGTATGTCGACCGTCCTATAACGCAATAAATATGCGCTTTGTGAATAAACAAGGATGAGCGGTTACGGAATGGTGTGCTGATGGAATGAAATAATCGGAAGATCCATCTCCAGCATCTTAACTATTTTCAAAAAAAGGCCGTTTTAGATAACAGGAAAAAACATCAACAAAGCAGGAGGATTCCATGTTTACAAGGATGAAGACGATTCTTGCTGTCTCTATTATTGCATTTTCTTTTGTCTTTTCGGGGGGCTGTGCCCACGCACGTCCTCCTAAACCAGGACCGCATTTCGTATGGGTCCCTGTCCATGCAGGCCCTCACGGCCGGGTTGTCCCGGGGCACTGGAAATACACAGGCCCTGCCCATCCCCATGGTAAGTACTGGGTGGCGGGACATTTCAACAAGGCCGGGGTATGGGTGCCGGGGCACTGGATTGTAAGATAACAGGAGGGGAAGCCGCTTAAAAGGGGCTTCCTTATGATGACTCTTTCAGGAATATGCCGGCAGCCTTTCTGTGCCCTTGCTCCTCTTAATCCACTTCTATGGAATCGGCGGTTGCAACCTGTTCTATGATCTTGAGCTTTCCTGCCCCAAAAAGGGTGGTCAAGAGCCAGTCGTATCCGAGGTTCAAAAGCTCCAGATCATCCTCTTTTATCTTTTCGAGCCTTTCTTCGGATATTTCATAGATATTAAGAAACGGGCTGTAAAGTACAAACCTTCGAAAGGCATCCAGGTTGTAGCTTGCCATGAAAAACATATCCAGGGTCTTTTCCGGGATGGTGACAAAGGGCCCCAGGCTCTTTCTCCTCAGGATCAGCTCCACCCAGCCCCTGTTGTACTCGTCATAGGGTGGGATACCCTGGTTTTCCCGCCACTCGGCGATGGTCATTTCCGTGCCGAGATCGTGACCGAGGCAGTAGCCTTCCTTGACCAGGGCGAAGAACTGCTCGTTGTCCGAGATATCGGCATTGTGGAAAAGGCCGGCTGCCACCGGGTAGTAACGGCACGCCACGGGCCTGTCCTCGTAAATGCTGCATCCTTCATCCCCCAGGAACGGACATGCGTTGTTTCGTGTTTCATCGAGCTTCACAACCGGGACGGGAAGGTCCGAGGCCTCCACCTTGCCAGGCACGGTATAGCGAAGAATCAGCTCGTCTGAAGGCATGTTCAGGCGTTTTTTTATCCTGATGACATCATACGGGGTCAGATATGTGTTATTGTTGTGGCAGCACTTGGTGAAGCAGGCCAGTTCCCTGTCACAGGAGAAGCATATGGTGCTGTCCAGGTTGAGCCTTACGGGAACTATTGGTTTTTCAACGTCTTTTGGAGCAAACATAGTTTTTCATTCCTCATTTATGTTATTTGCACTTAGTATAATCGCAAACCTGACTCATCACAATGAACTTGAGGTGCAGACATGTCCAAACAACAGACCGGAAAGGTGGCAATAGTCGCCGGGGCCATCCGTGGCATTGGTCTTGCCATAGCCGAGTCCCTGGCCATAAGGGGAACCAGGTTGATCCTCACGTATTATGACTGGCTTGATGACCTGGAAACCATGCACAGGAAAATGGATGAAGCCGGGGCGGAATACGAGGCCGTTTCCGCAGATCTCAGGAAACGGGAGCATGCGGAAAAGGTTGTCCAAAGGGCCATGGACTCATTTGGAAGGCTGGATATCCTGGTAAACAATATAGAAAGGGGCGGCTGGCCGGTGGTCCACGGGGCATATACCCCTGAGCAGTGGGACCTGGAGTTTGATACAACGGTCACGGCAAAATGGCATCTTTTCAACGCCTCCCTTCCTCATCTCAAGGCCTCAAAGGATTCCATTGTAATCAACATATCCTCCATTTCCGGCCTGCTGGGACGAAGCGGTCCGGCGGGCCTTGTATTCAACGATTGCTACAGCCTTTCAAACCGCGCCGTAAGCCTCCTGACAGAACAATGGGCCAGGATTGGTGCACCCGAAGTCAGGGTGAATGAACTCATGCTAGGTTTTTTTGAGACCAGGCACGGGCCGGGAACCAGGGGGTGGCCACTTCTGACAAAGCAACAGCAAAGGGCCATAGAGGAGCATACCCTGCTGGAACGGACCGGCAGACTGGAAGATGTCACCAGCGCCGTGGATTTCATGGTGTTCGGTGCACCCTTCATGACAGGTGCCAGGATAATACTTGACGGGGGGTACCGTCTTGGCTGTGAAGGCGTTCCCGATATGCCCAAAGGCGTGGTAAGGCCTGGTGAGCCGACCTTTGGAGGAAGCCAGGAGCCCGGGACATAGGTAAAAAACCATCCTGACAAAAAATGACTGGTTTCACGGCATGAATTGTCCCCACAATTTTCCGTGCTTATGGTATAATGAAAACAGAGCGCTCCTTTAAAATTTCCAACGGGAGGCACACAAAAAAAACAGGCACGGATAATGGATTGAGAAAAAAAACTATTCTGGAGGGCGGTACTCATGAAAAAACTTCTGGCCTTGTCTGCAATCTTTTTCTTCTCAGTCCTCAGTGCACCGGGTTTCACCTGAGGCCCCCCGATAAAGTACGACACTGGGGCCAGTGTTCAAAAACATTCCGCTAAGGTCAGCAAAGAGGTCAGCCTGAGCATACGGGACTCACGAAGTTCTAAACGCACGGTGCAAAGCCCTTCCGCCATGCAGGATTCCAGGGAACAAGATAGCCGCGCCATGGAATCCCCGAACATTTCCAACCCGGCATCTGACCCCATGGCGGTAAAACCCGCCACTTTGAACAGGGACACCCAAAAGGATACGGTAAGGTTCTAAGACCTGCCAGCCGCTTTTTTTAACCGGGCACTGAATCTTAAAGAATATCAGGCCCGGTTTTTTATTTCTGCCCGCACTACCGTTGACAGGCGGGAAATGAAAATTTTTCTTGAAGAGAAATAGCTATATAGCTATATTGCAAAATATGAACACGCCCACCCTTTCAAAAATCAGCACACGCCTCAAGGCGATCTCCGATCCAACCAGGATCAAGATACTGGTCATGCTGTCCAGAAAGGCGTGTTGCGTCTGCGAGCTTACCGCAGCCCTGGAACTTGCCCAGCCCACTGTTTCACGCCACCTCAAGCAGCTGGAGCAGGCAGGGTTTGTTACAGGCACGCGGGACAGAAACTGGATCATTTACCGCGTCTCTCCCATGGAGGACTGCTGCAGGCAACTTCTGAATATCGTCATCAACAGGGCAGAACAGGACCCGGAGGTAAAAAGGCTCCTGGAAAAGCTGCCCTCATTAAGCAGGGACTCCCTTTCTTCCCCTGTAAAACAGGCGGGCACAGCGGCATGAAAAGGGTCCTTTTCCTGTGCACTGAAAATGCCTGCCGGAGCCAGATGGCAGAAGGCCTAGCAAATGCACTCCTAAAGGGCCGGGTACAGGCCTTTTCCGCAGGCACAAAGCCTTCGAAGGTCCACAGGCTTGCAGTAAAGGCACTCCTGGAAAGGGGTATCGACATAGGAAA
>CAYZJS010000033.1:0-25742 GCA_964478865.1 uncultured Thermodesulfatator sp. | reverse complement strand
CAGGAATATGGAAGCTCCAATGGTGATGATTATGGTGGTTACCACCGTGGCGTTCTTGGCAGGCTCTATGGCCAGCTTGTCAAGGGCAAGGCCCACCAGGACAGTGATTGAAATGGCGCAGAACGCGGCAACGGGGTAGGGGAGGCCGTCTTTCAGCAGGAAGATGGCACTCATGGCCCCGATCATGACGAATTCACCCTGGGCGAAGTTGACCACGTCGGAGGCGTTGTAGATTATGGAAAAGCCCAGGGCCACCAGCGCATAGATGGAACCTACCGTGAGGCCGCTTATCAGAAACTGTAAAAGCTGATCCATGATCCTGCCTCCTGCTTTAGAGTTGTGTCAACTTCTGGAAGTACTGGCAGATGGCCATGTGAGAATCGTTCTTTTGTCCGTTACGGGGTGCCGTAGGAGCACATGCCAAAAATTACCCCCGACCAGTAAACTGGACGGGGGATGGTGTCTTGTCACGTTTTCAGGAACCGGGAACTAATAAAGGAGTTTCCAGTTTCCGTCCTTGACCTCTATCATCTTGAAGGCATCAAGGCCCAGTCCCAGGTGGTCCGTTGGGCTCATGTTGAAGACGCCTCCAGTACCAACAAAGCCGTGTGTCTTTTCAATTTCGTCCCTGATCTTTGCAGGATCGGTTGACTTGGCCCTTTCTATGGCGCCGACTGCTATGAAAAGGGCGTCATAGGCATGTCCGCCAAAGGTGGAGACGGGGCCGTATTTGGCTTCGTACTTTTTCTTGTAGGCAAGGAGTACCTTTTTCTGCGGATCGTCGGCAGGCAGCTGATTGGCCACTATGAGCGCTGCGGCAGGCAGGCGCACTCCCTCTGCGGCAGAGCCGGCAAGCTCGATGAACTTCTTGGAGGCAACGCCGTGGGATTCGTAGATGGGAAGCTTGATGCCAAGCTGCCTTACATTCTTCACCACGATTGCGGGAGCCTTGCCGAATCCGAAGTTAAGAATGGCCTGGGCGTCCGTACCCCTGATCTTGGTGAGCTGGGTTGTCATGTCCGTGTCGGCATTGCCATACTTTTCATCTGCCACTATCTCGATCCCGTACTTGGGGGCCAGGGCAAAACACTGGGCACGGCCGGACTTGTCAAATCCGCCGTTACCGGTAATAAGGGCCACCTTTGTGATGCCTCTCTTTTTCATGTCCTGGAATATCTTTTCCGCAGCCATGCGATCGGTATGGGGGGTCTTGAATACCCACTTCTTGACGGGTTCTATGATTTTGACAGAACCGGCAAGGGAAATCAGGGGTATCTGGGCCTTTTGTACTATGTCAATTACTGCAAGGGTGTTGCCGGAAGTGGTGCCGCCAACGATGACATCAACCTTGTCCTTCTTGATCAGGCGGTTTACGAAATTTTTTGCCTCCTTGGCCTTTCCCTTGGTGTCGTAATGGACGAATTCTATTTTTTTGCCGTCTATCCCGCCCTTGGCATTTATCTCCTCTACATACATCTGTAACGTCTTGAGCTCCGGGTCTCCAAGGAATGAAGCCGGGCCTGTCACGGCAAGAAATGACCCTATCTTAACCGTATCCTTGGCCATAACCTGGCCACCAAAAAACACCGTTCCAATGCACAGGCACAGGATTGTCAGCACAAATCTCTTTACTGCTTTCATTAAAAATCTCCTCCCTGGTTTATTTAAAAACTATCTGTGGAGACTTTTACACAAAAAGGAACCATTTATCAATCCTCAAGTTATGGAAATGGGCCGATAGCCGGAAAGGCATGTCACATAATTTGGGAGAAAAAAACCGCCTGCTATGGCAATAATCCCATACCTGTGCAATATTAATCCAGGTTCAATTTTAGGACTGCCAGTTCACGGAAGCGTATTTTGACTTGTAAGGGCAGATGCTTCACATAAAAAATCTAAATACCAAATACGGACCCATCCATGTGCTAAAGAACGTCTCTCTCCACGTGGACCAGGGAGAAATAGTGTCCATAATAGGGGCAAACGGTGCAGGAAAGACCACCCTCCTTGTAACCATATCTGGGCTCATAACACCGGTTTCCGGCCAGATAGTATTCCAGGACACCTTTATAAACGGGGTGTCTCCAGCAAAGATAGTATCCATGGGCATAGCGCATGCACCAGAGGGCAGGCAGGTCTTTGCACCTCTCACGGTACTCGAGAACCTCAGGCTCGGGGCATATGCCAGGAAGAAGGTCTCAAACCAGGAGCTGGAAGACGATCTCGACAGGGTTTTCAGCCTTTTCCCCAGGCTGCACGAGAGGAAGGACCAGCTTGCCGGAACCCTGAGCGGCGGAGAACAGCAGATGCTGGCAATAGGAAGGGCAATGATGGCAAGGCCCAGGCTCCTTCTCCTGGATGAACCCTCCCTGGGACTCGCGCCCAAGCTGGTTGAAGTGATCATAAAGACAGTGGTGGATCTCAACAGGGAGGGGACCACCATTCTGCTGGTGGAACAAAATGCCAGGAAGGCCCTGGAAATTTCCCACAGGGCCTACGTGCTAGAGACCGGCAGGGTCACACTTCAGGGGCCTGCCAGGGACCTGGCGGAAGACAGCGAGATCAGAAGGGCGTATCTTGGCAAGGACTACAAGGATCTTTCAGAAAGGTAGGATCAGGCATGAACAGGGACAGTGTGGAATATCTTTCTCGGGAACAGTGGTCGCAATGGCACACCGAACTTCTCCAGTCCACGGTGAACAGGGCCTTCACCAGGGTGCCTTTTTACAAGGAAAGGATGATGCAGGTGGGCCTCAGCCCGGATAACATCGGCTCTGTGGAGGATATCTCCAGGCTCCCCTTCACCACCAGGGATGACCTTTCCGACAACTACCCGTATGGACTATTCTCCGTGCCCCTTCGGGATATAGTACGGATTCACGCCCTCAGAAGCGGCCATGCAAACCCGGTTGCCAGGGGGCTTACGGCACAGGACCTGAGGAAAAGGACTGAACTTACCGCAAGGTTCTTCAAGACCTCCGGGGTGGGTGCCGATGACATCGTCCAGATCTGCCTTGACCCCGGCATGGCCCTCCACGGCCAGGACCTCAAGGAAGGTGCCGAAAACCTCGGGGCCCTGGTTATACCTCCTGATCCGGTTTCCACCTTTACGAGGCTCAGGATCATGGCCGATTTCAAGACCACTGTCCTGGTGACAACACCTTCCTACGGCAGGCATCTTCTTGAGATATTCAGGGAAAAGAACATGCCCCTTGCGGCTCTGAATCTCAAATCCGTGATCCTGATCGGGGAAACCCTAACGGATGAGACCAGGATGGTCTTTGAAAAGGAGCTGGACGTGGAAACCAGGGCGGCCTACGGTATCTTCGAGGCATCGGGCCCTTCCATGGCCTATGAGTGCCACTGCAAATGCGGCCTGCATATCGCAATGGATCACGTCATCCCCGAGGTCGTGGACCCGGAAACCGGTGAAAAGGTGCCGGACGGGCAACCAGGCGAGCTGGTAATAACAACTGTTACCGCTAGGGCAAACCCCCTGATACGCTTCCGCACCGGAGATGTCACGAGCATCAACAAGGAGACCTGCAATTGCGGCAGGACCACCTGGAGGATGTCACCAGTTGAGGCAAGGAGTGACAATCTGCTGACCGTAAGGGGGGTCAAGATCTCTGCCGGGCAGATGAAAAAGCTCATTTCAGACAGGACGGGTGGAAGCGAGCTGCCATTTCTTATTGTGCTTCACAAGTGGAAACACCTTACCCAGATCGAGATACTCATTGCCATCGACGAGACCATCTTTACCGGAAGCCTGCCCCAGCTTCACCGCTGGATCAGGCAGAGCGAGGAGATCTTCCAGGAGGCGATAGGCATATCCTGCAGAATAAGGCCGGTGGAATTCGATTCCATCGAACCGTGTCTCCAGAAGGGAAAATTTGCAGTGGAAGAAGGTTCCTTTGAGGCAGGTTGCAGGGGCTAGTTGCCTGATAGCCTTTCCGGTCTCCTTGATGGACCAATGAGGCCTCAAAAAAACTGCACGGAAAGTGCCCTGCCTTTCTTTGGGAAATCGGCCTTCAGCTTTTGAACGTACTGTTTTGTTTCTTCATGCAACTATCTGGCCTTCTTGAAAAAAGATTCCGCATCCGGGAGACGGGCAGCTCGGTAGCCACGGAAATTCAGGCAGGGCTTACCATATTTCTCACCATGAGTTACATCATTGCCGTAAATCCTGCCATCCTGAATCTTGGGGGAAAAGGCGTTCCATTCCACGGTGCCCTTACCGGAACCATTATCGTGGCCGCCCTTTCAAGCATTCTCATGGGCCTTGCCGCCAATCTTCCCTATGCCCTGGCTCCTGGAATGGGCCTTAACGCATTTTTTGCATTTACCCTGGTTGCGGGAATGGGGATTTCCTGGCAGGCAGCCCTGGGAACGGTGTTCTTGTCCGGAGTGCTGTTTGTGATCCTGTCTGTCACGCCGGCGCGGGAACTCATAGTGCATGCCATCCCTGAGTGTATCCGCCTTGGCACCGCCGCGGGTATCGGGCTTTTTCTGGCGCTCATTGGCCTTAGGGGAGCGGGTTTCATTGTTCATTCCGATGCCACAATGGTCGCCTTTGGAGGCTTTACTCCAGGGGTTTGCATATTCCTGGCAGGCCTTGCGCTTACTGCTGTCCTTTCTGCCAGGAAGGTGCCCGGCAGCCTTCTGCTAGGCATTATAATTACAACCGTGATTGCCTTCGGGGCAGGCCGGGTATTGCCCGGCGAGGTTATGGTAATGCTTCCGGAAAGCGTGGTGTCCAGCCCGGATTTTCATTCCGCCTTCCTGAAGTTTGATCTCCTGGCAGCCCTTAGGCCAGAACTTGCCGGGGCTGTATTCGTATTCTTTTTTACAGACATGTTCGATTCCCTTTCCACGTTTCTTGCCGTGGCCCAGGTGGGAAACCTCCGGGATGAAAACGGGCGGCCCAGGAACCTGCAAAAAGCCCTACTGGTGGATGCCCTTTCAACCACCATTTCGGGAATTTCCGGCACCAGCTCAGGCACAACATACGTAGAAAGTGCGGCAGGGGTCAAGGCAGGCGGGCGGACAGGGCTTACAGCCGTAACGGCAGGGCTGCTGTTTCTGCCCTTTCTGTTCTTTTCACCCCTGGTGAAGATGATTCCGGGGGTAGCCACCGCCCCTGTCCTGGTAATGGTGGGATTCTACATGATGTCTGCCATAAAAGATGTCCGTTTTTCTGCTATTGAAGAGGGATTTCCGGCGTTTGTGGCAATGATCCTCATCCCCTTGTGCTATTCCATTACCCAGGGTATATGCTGGAGCTTTCTCATCTACACCCTTCTCCAGGTATCCAGGGGCAACATCAAGAAGATCTCCCCGGTTCTTTGGATAATTGATGTGCTGGCGGCGGCCATACTGGTCATTATCTGAAACAAGGAAGGTTAAAAGGCTCAAATCCGGAAGGTGCCGGGGCAATTGACATTGCCATTTGCAAATGTTAACAAGGCACACACATGTAAATCGCGTGCCGGAGTGGTGGAACTGGTAGACGCGCTGGACTCAAAATCCAGTGGGCCTTGGCCCGTGTGAGTTCGACTCTCACCTCCGGCACCACACTTATTTTCTTTATTGCTTGCATTGGTCTTCTATAGAAAAGGCAGATCTGCCGAAACATCCATTCAACGAGCATTACCGGGTGACCTTCAAGAACCAGGCCCGGGTGAAGAATACCCGTATATGGTAAGCGGCAGGTGAGGCTTTTCGGAGACAGGAAAGCAGGCCTTAGAAGCTGTTAGGGCGGATTCCTGTTTCCAAGGCCCTTTCAGGCTTATCCTTGTCCCCCTCTCTAAGACCATCTCAAAAAAACGCTCACGGCAGTCCTGTATCTGATACCCCCGGGCATGAAAGTACAATTTTCACTTGAATAGTGAACAAATGTTCACTATAATGAGGGCATGGAAATAACGAAGAGGCAGAAACAGGTACTGGATTTCATCAGGCAGGAGATACGAGGCAAGGGCGTGCCTCCATCCGTGAGGGAGATATGCAGCCACTTTGGCCTGAGAAGCCCTGCAGGGGTCCACAGGATCCTGAAGGCCCTGGAGAGGAAGGGATACCTTGCCTCCGCCAGGGGAAAGAAGCGTTCCTGGAGGCTGGCCGAAGGCGTTCCGGCGGGAAGGGGCATTCCCGTCCTGGGCCGAATTGCAGCAGGCCTTCCCATCGAGGCCCAGCAGGAGCAGGCAGAGGAGCTGCCCGTGGACTGCACCCTTTTTGGTTCCGAGGGCTGCTTCGGCCTTTACGTCAGGGGAGACTCCATGGAGGGCCTCCATATAGCGGATGGTGACATCGCGATAATAAGGCCCTGTGGGGACGTGGAGCAGGGAGAGGTGGCGGCTGTCATGGTGGAGGACGTCCTTCCGGAGGCTACCCTCAAGGTGGTGAAGAAGGGAGAGGGGAGAATCGAGCTTCACGCCGCAAATCCCCTCTACGAACCCCTGGTCTTCCGGGGAAAAGAGGCCGGCAGGGTCAGGATACTGGGAAGGCTTGCTGGCATTATAAGGAGGAACTAGGCGTGACTGACCCGTTTGTGAACCTCGACGTGACCAGCGCCTTTTCCTTCCTGTGGGGTACCTCCAGGCCGGGCCAGATTGCAGAGCGTGCGGCCGGGATGGGCCAGCAGGCCGTGGCCCTTGCCGACAGGTGGTCACTCCACGGCGCGGTCAGGTTCTGGAAGGCCTGCAGGAAACACGGCATACAGGCAATAATCGGCGCGCGGATAAGGGTGTTCGGCCAGGGCTGGGTGGTGCTCCTTGCAAGAAACTTCGAGGGATACGGAAACATCTGCAGGCTCGTCTCCCGCGGCCTTCTTGAAGGCGGCAAAGGTCCCAGGGACATCCCCCTCGGCACCCTAAGGAGCCACTCGGATGGAGTCACTTGCATCTGCGGGGTGGAAGGTTCTCTAATCCGCTTCCTTGCCTCCAGGGGAAAAGGGGAGGGGGCGGGGATAAAGCTCCTTGCCCTTAAGGGTGCCTTCAGGGAGGAAGAAAGCCTCTTTCTTGCCATCCAGGCCCACGTGCCGGGCGACATGAGGGCAAACCCCGTCCTCCTTGATATTGCTGAAAGGGCAGGGATCAGGCCGGTTGCCGTGAGCCATGCGGCGTTTCTTCGCCCACGGGACCACTTCCTTCACCGGGTGCTCGTGGACATACAAAGGAGGCACCACCACCGGGAGGTCTCACCCCTTCCCAACGATTCCTACTTCCTGGCCTCTTCCAGGGAGATGCTGGGAAGGCTTGGAAGGCATGACCTCATGGATGCAAGCCTCGTTGTTGCCGGGCACTGCAGGGGCTTTTCCTTCCAGGAAGGAAGGCTTCGGCCTCCCCGGCTGTGGAGGCAGGAAGAGGCGGACAAAAGACTTGCAAGGCATGCCGTTTCCGCCCTTGCCCGGAAGTTTAAGTCCGTGCCTGCCTGCTACGTCACGCGCCTTGACAGGGAACTTTCGGAGATAAGATCCAGGCGCCTTTCAGGGCTTTTCCTCCTGGTAAGGCAGGTCTGCACCTTTGCAAGGCAACGTGGCATAAGGCACTCCATACGGGGTTCGGCAGCGGGCTCCCTGGTGGTGCACCTCCTCCACAACGGCCCAGACCCTGTAATGCACCATCTTTTGTTCGAGCGCTTCATGAATAGTGGCAGGAAGGATCTTCCCGATATAGACATCGACTTTGATTCAGAGCGCAGGGATGAGGTCACCTCCTGGCTCATGGAGCGCCTTGCCAGGCCGGCTCTCGAGGCCAGGGCTGCCCTGGTCGCAACCATCCACACCTTCAGGCCGAGAAGCGCGGTGAGGCTGGCGGCAAGGGCCATGGGCTACCCGCTTTCTGCCATAGGCCGGCTGGTGGGAGCCCTTCCCTGGAGCCTAAGGGGCAGGGGGCTCAAGGATGCGCTCGAAAGGCTCCCTGAGCTGAAAGACTCACCTCTCAGGGGTGAACCCGAGCTCCTGGAGGCAGCCTCAGCCCTTGAGGGCCTTCCCTTCCAGGCCTCCGTGCACCTCGGGGGCGTGATCGTTGCCCCCGGGCCCGTTACCGACTGGTCGCCCGTCTCCGTCTCAAGGAAGGGATTCCCGGTTGCACAGCTGGACAAGGATGACATCGGCCTTCTGGGCCTGCTGAAGATAGACCTCCTGGGCCTCAGGATGCACACGGCAATAGAAAAGAGCCTCAAGGCCCTTGAGGAGCAGGGTATTGACCTTCGGGAGGAGATAGACAGGCTTCCCCTGGACGACCCTGAAACCTTCAGGCTCCTGGGGAGCGGAAACACCCTGGGGGTGTTCCAGCTCGAGTCCCCGGGCCAGAGGAACCTGGTGTGCAGGCTTCGCCCCTGCTGCTTCGACGACCTGGTGGCCGAGATCTCCCTTTTCAGGCCCGGCCCGGTCCAGGGCGACATGGTCAACCGCTACCTTGAAAGCAGGTCCGGCAGGAAGGGGTGCGGCATCCATCCGTGCCTGGGTGACATCCTCTCGGAGACCCACGGGGTAATAGTCTTCCAGGAGCAGGTGCTGAGGATAGTCCACCGCTTTGCCGGCTTTTCCTATGCGGAGGCAGATGCCTTCAGGAGGGCCATGACCAAGGGGCGCTCAAAGGGCGAGATGCAGATGCTGAAGGCCTCGTTCATGAGGGGCGCGGAAAGAAATGGCCATTCCAGGCCCGAGGCAGAAAGGGTCTTCAGGGAGATCTCAGCCTTTGCCGCCTACGGCTTCTGCAAGGCCCACGCCGTTGCCTTCTCACACATCACCTGGCAGAGCGCGTGGCTTAAGGCCCACCACCCCGGGGCCTTCTACGTGGGCCTTCTTAATGCCGGAAACGTTGGTTCGTACCCTCCAGGGGTGATACTGAACGAGGCAAGGCGGGCGGGCCTTTCCATCCTGCCTCCCCACGTGAACAGGAGCGGGCTGGGATACGTGCTTGAAGGCCCTGCCATTCGCTGCCCCCTGGTGGTGGTACGCCAGGTGGGTGAGGCAAGGGCAAGGGCCATAGTATCCGAGAGGCAGGGCAGGGGGCCGTTCAGGAACCGGGAAGACTTCTTTTCAAGGGTCAGGCTGCCAAAAGAGGCCAGGAGGATGCTCCTTCTTTCCGGTGCCCTTGACGGGTTAACCGTGGAGGTGGAAGGGGCCGGGGCGTGTGCCGCCTAGGACATCCTGCCATGACGGACGGGCTCTTGCGGGTAATAAGGTGCGAGAGGGCATCCATGGATGTCTGCTGCCGCTTCCACCCCATGGAGGCGCTTAGGCCGGGCCTCGAACGCCTCGGAATAGTCACGGCCTCGGAGCTGAGGAAACGCCCTTCGGGAAGCAGGATAGTCCTTTCGGGCATGGTGGTATTCTTTCACACGCCTCCCACCAGGAGCGGAAAGCGCATAATCTTTGCGACCCTGGAGGACGAAACCGGCCTTTTCGACGTGGTGATCCTGCCCGGGGTCCAGAAGGCCCTTGGCAGGCTAGTCTTCAGCAGCGAGATCCTCACCCTGGCAGGCAGGCTCTACCGCAGGGGCAGAAAGGGCCTTTCCATATCGGTGACCATGGAAAGGGCCTTGCCCGGGCTGTGCGGAGGATTCGAGGAGGTGGCGGGAAAGTTACTTATGCTTAAATCCCGGTTATTACTAAATCAGGAAAGATCATCCTGAAGGCTTGAGTCGATAAGCTGTTTTATGAAGATAAAAGGTAGTTCCTGAAGAGGCGGGATCTAAGTGTGCAAGGAGTATTAGAGGTCCTATAAGTGACCGCCGTTTTACTTCAGGTCCATCAATTCCACTATCTTATCAAGAATTCGTTCGGCAACTTCCGCCTTGTCAAGCATCGGAAGTTCTTCAATGTTTTCTTCAGCATCAATTATTATCACCCTGTTGGTGTCCGAGTCAAAGCCTGCACCCGGTTCCGTGATGTCGTTTGCGATTATTAGGTCAAGGTTCTTTTTGCGGAGCTTTGAAAAGGCATTTTCCACCAGATTCTGGCTCTCTGCACAAAAGCCAGCAAGGATCTGCCAGTCTGGCTTTTCTTGCCCCAGATTCATCAAAATGTCGGTGGTGCGGGCAAGTTTTAGTTCCAGGGTTTCACCGGTCTTTTTAATCTTGTTTTCATGTTTGAGTTGTGGGGCATAATCCGATACCGCCGCCGCCATTATTATCACGTCCATCTGACCCGAAACAGAAAATACCGCCTCGGCCATGTCCTTTGCACTTTCAACAGTGTAGAAATTTACATCTCCAGGCCTTTCAAGGCTGACCGGGCCTGCCACCAGGTGAACCTCGGCTCCCCTGAGGCTTGCAGCCTCGGCAAGCTTAAAGCCCATTTTCCCCGAGGACCTGTTTGAAATAAAGCGGACAGGATCGATGGCCTCCCTGGTGGGACCTGCCGTCACGAGGATTTTTTTGCCCTCGAGGTTTTTTTGCCACAGGGCCTTTTTTATCCTGAAAAGAACGGTGTCCCAGGAAGGCAGCCTTCCCTTGCCCCTGGCACCGCATACCACCAGGCCGGATTCAGGCTCCACCACTTCTGTTCCCCTTTTTTTCAGGGTATGGATGTTGGCCTGCGTGGCAGGGTGGCTGTACATGTCAGGATTCATGGAGGGAAAGAGCAGCACCGGCCCTGTGAGGGAAAGAAATACCGTGCTCAAAAGGTCGTCTGCTATCCCATGGGCGAACTTTGCAAGGATATCCGCTGTTGCCGGAAGCACCACCAAAAGGTCGGCCCTTCTTGCAAGGGAAATATGGGGGATTTCGTGGCACGTGGCAGGGTCAAACAGCTCTGTTTCAGCCCTTTTGCCCGAAAGGGCAGAAAAGGAGTGTTCTGTGACGAAGTTTCTTGCATTTTTGGTCAGGATCACCTCTACTTCCGCCCCTTCTTTCACGAGGTTTCTGACATATTCTGCTGCCTTGAAACAGGCTATTCCTCCTGTTACGCCAAAGAGGATCTTCTTGCCTGAAAGCGGTCTGAATACGTGGCGGTTCTCTTCGGGATGCTCATTCCTGTCCATGAAGTCCTCCCTCACTCAACATTGGCTCAGCCATCCAGATTTCAACCTTCGTGTACCCGAAAGTGGTCCTGGAATAGGTAATCAGGCACTGGCCGTTTACGTCTTTGCTAAAGGCCATCAGGCCTTTTCCGGCATTAAGGGAGCTTACGAATTTCCAGCCCTTCTGGGGCAGGGCATCCAGGAAATAATTCTGAACTGCAGTGGGTGAAAGCCTTCCCTTGAGCGTTATAAGTCCGCCCTGGTAGCCTGGAGATGAAATGATTACGGATTCGTCCTCTTTTATCTGAAGCTCACGGGGGATGGGAAGATCCGGAAATATCAGGGTTACAGCCTCCTTGTCCAGTTCTGCACCTGTTTGTGGATAGCCGGTATTTGCAGCACAGGAAGTCAGGGCTGCAAGGCCGGCTAGAAACAAGAAACATGTAAAAAACGGCTTGATCATTTTCATTTTTTAAACACCACCAGCTCATCCAGGTCTTTTCTGCTGCTTTTCTGATCGGTTTTTGCCGGGTGTCCAAGGGCCACCACGGCCATGAGTTCAAGGTTTTCTGGAAGCCGAAGAAGGCTTCTGACCTCTTGGGCACTTTTTAGTATCTCTCCCAGCCATACGGCGCCGAGTCCGAGGCTATGGGCAGCAAGGAGCATGTTCTGTATGCACGCACCCATGGCCTGGTGGTCCTTGACGGGGTGATACATGGCCTCCTTGTCCACAAAAACGGGAATCAGGCAGGCTGCAGCCCGGATAACCCTGCCATACCTGGTCAAAGGCTCGAACTGCCCTTTCAGTTGCCGGTCGGTTACAACGGCAAACCGCCATGGCTGGTTATTGAGGCCGGAAGGCGCCCAGCTTCCAGCCCTGAGGATTTCTGTTATAAGTGTGCTGTTTACGGCTTCACTGGTAAAATGCCTAACGCTTCTTCTGTTATAGATTGCTTCGAGAACGGGATTCATAACAGGCAAATTCCTCCCGGGATGGATTTCAAACAAGGGATAAATCTTTCTGATTTTTCCATTATACATCTTTTGAAACCTGTGATAAATAAAAAGCACAGTAGTCGTAGGCATTTTCACAAACCCGCCATTTGGATGCTTGCGGGCTTACACGGAATTACAGGGATATCGGGATTCCGCCTTTCACGGTTTTCTGGTTTTCAGTGCAGCCTTGTCCGATAAAAAAAACATGTTCATGTTTTTTTATCATCCGGAGAAAGAGGGTCTTATGCGCTTGTCAATCATGTTAAATGCCGAGTCATTTTCTAAGGTTGCGTTTTTTGGGAGGCAAAAGATCTGTGCCAAGGCAGGCCTCTGCCAACCAACAGGGATAAAAAGGCCTGATTTGAATAATTTCGGGTTGTTAAAAGTCCTCATGGATCGCTTGTTGCCGGTGTTCATCATTTTTTTATTCCTGCTCTCATTCCCTCAAGCTGCCATTTCCTCTGACCAATCCGATGAGCGTCTTTTTTCCATGAGTCTGGAGGAACTCATGAATCTGGAGGTGACTTCTGCATTCAAGAAGCCTCAAAGCATAAAGGATACCCCGGCAGCCGTTTTCGTGATAACCCAGGAAGACATCAGGAGGTCCGGGGCAAATGCAATCCCGGAAGCCTTGCGCATGGTGCCAGGTGTGAACGTGGCAAAAATCGATAACGGAAACTGGGCTGTGTCCATCAGGGGATTCAACGGGATCTTTTCAGACAAGCTCTTGGTGTTAATGGATGGCAGGACCCTTTACGACCCGCTCTTCTCGGGTGTCTTCTGGGACGTTCAGGATACCATGCTTGAGGATATCGAGCGGATAGAGGTTATAAGGGGGCCGGGTGCAAGCAGCTGGGGCACAAATGCAGTAAACGGAGTGATCAATATTATCACAAAAGACGCATGGTCCACCAAGGGAGGACTGGTCAGTGCCGGGGGCGGAAGCCTCGAACACGGGATTGGCGCCGGCAGATTCGGTTTTAATGTTGGAGATACAGGAGCAGTGCGGTTTTATGCAAAGGCCTTTGAACGGGGCGCACAGGAAGATAAGAACGGTTCCGGGGCATGGGATGACTGGCGGATGGTAAGGTCGGGTTTTCATTCTGACTGGCGCTTTACCTCAAATGACGCAGCAACCCTGCAGGGGGACATTTTTTCGGGAGAGGGCACCTCTCGGATCCTGGGATTTAACAAGACCTTTTCCCGCCAAAGGGTGTTAAGCTCCGATACCCCCGTTTCCGGCGGCAATATACTTGCCAAATGGACCCATTCCTTTGCAAGGCGAAATGAAGCGAACCTCCAGTTTTACTACGACCATACTGACAGGAAATTTACGGACATGGGGGATGAGACAAGGGATACCCTGGACTTTGAAATCCGGCATCGTTTCGGGTTGCTCGATTTCAACGAGATCCAGTGGGGCTGTTCCTACAGGCATACATGGGATGATATTCCCATACCCCATGGCCAGCACATAGGCTCGTTTTATCCACGTTCCAGAAAGGACGACCTTTTCAGTTTGTTTGCACAAAACGAGATGGGTTTTTTACAGGACAGGCTTCGTTTTTTGCTGGGGGTACGTTTTGATCACAACAATTATACCGGCATGGAGGTAGAACCCACGGCCAGGGTGATTTATGGCCTGACTTCCCACCAGGAGGCATGGGCAGCCATATCCCGGGCGGTCCGTATACCCAGCCGATATAACCGGGATGCCATTTGGCTCCTCGGAGCACGCCTGGACCCCGCAAGGCAGATTCCCGTTTACATGGCGTTTGTTGGAGATCATGACTTCAGGAGCGAGAAGCTTTGGGCTGTGGAACTGGGCTACAGATGGACTGCATGCAATAGGCTTTCTTTGGATATGACGGGTTTTGCCAACTTCTATGACGATCTTTTTTCCGCAGGCCCGGGCCAGATCTTCGACCATCACGGCATGATGATTCAGTCCGTTTTACCTGAAAATTATGGCAAGGCCAACAATTTCGGCATCGAGTTTACCGGGAATTTCAAGCCCCTTGAATGGTGGCGGATGGAAGTCTCCTACTCCTATCTTGATACCAACTACTGGATAGAATCGGGCCACAGGGCCCATGCATCTCTTCCTGCGGAATACATGGAGGCCCCTGATCATCAGGTTTCCTTCCGCTCCTACATGAATATCACTGAAAAACTGGAGCTGGATCTTTGGCTCCGTCATGTTTCCAGTCTTTCCAGGCTAAACATACCTTCTTATACAGGGCTCGATGTAAGACTGGGCTGGCATCCTCTTGAGAACTTGGAGGTTTCCCTGTCCGGCAAGGACCTTTTGGATCCACAGCATCCTGAGTACAAGGGCGATTTCCTGCGGATAATATCAACTGAGGTACCTCGGTCCATATATGCAAAGGCGGCCCTGAAATTTTGAAAACAAGGAAGGACCCACATAGAAGCGTTGTTCCGGTGAAGATATTCAGCCCGAGATTTCCTGCACCCCAGAGCTTTTTCGCATGGATTATTGGCTTTTTTTGGTTGTGGGTATTTCCCGGGATTTTAGCGGCAAGCGATATTACTCCCCATCCCGAGTCAGACGTTAAAGCTGCCTTTATCTTCAACTTTACAAAATTCGTGGAGTGGCCTGATCAAGACGTCAATTCCGGCAGGTTGGTAATTGGTTATTGGGGAGATGAAAACCTAATTGATAACTTGAAGAAACTGGACGGCAGGAAGAGCCTGAATAGGCACGTGGAGGTCCGTAAGATTTCAGATCTTTGCGAAACGGAGAAGGTTCATGTCCTGGTAATTTCAAGGGACCGGTTTCTCGACAAAAAGACGTTAAAAGAGCTTTCTGAAAGACACGTGCTCACCATCTCGGAGGGTCTTGATTCCCTGGAAAAGGGAATAATTTTAACACTTTTCAAGGAAGACAATAAGATCAGGTTTGCAGTTAACCTCAAAAGTGCAGACCTGAGCAAACTCAGGATAAGCAGCAGGCTACTGAAGCTTGCAAGGTACATAGCAAAATGAAGTCCCTTTCCATTCAAAGAAAATTGATGCTCTTCATGACGTTTACGGCATCCGTAGTGTTGGCGGGAGCGACCATTTTCTTCTTGGGATACCTTTTCTGGTCCGGACACGTACAGCAGAGACTCCAGGCACAGGTCCTCGCCAAGACCATAGGTTCCAATACCGCTGCCGCTATATTTTTCGATGACAGGGAGGCCGCCTCAGAAACACTGTCCGCCCTAGGATCCATAGCTGAAGTGAAACAGGCGTGTATCTTTAATCAGGAGGGGGAGCCCCTGGCATGCCTGTACGGGTTTTCAGATTCCCAAAACCCTGACAGGTCCACCATAAAGACTTTCCTAAAGAATTCCAGGTCCACCATTCAAGTGCCAGAGGGCGGATTGAAACGTTATTTCCGCAAGTTTATTGATACCTATGAAACCGTTAACTTCCATACCGACCGGATCGGGTTGATATGGGTCAGGGAGGACCTTTCCGGTTTTTTCAGCGCATTCTGGTCAACAGCAATCATGTCCTTCTGCCTGTGGCTTTTTCTGGTGGCCCTGTCTTTTTTTATTTCAGGCTATTTCAGCCAGAAGCTGCTAGAGCCCATCCAGAAACTGGTTTCATCCATGAAAAGGGTGTCTTCAGAAACCAAGGATTATTCATCGAGGGTTAAAAAAACCAGCGATGATGAACTTGGTGCCCTCATCGAGCAGTTCAACCTGATGCTGGAGAAGATCCAAAACCGCGAGGAACTGCTGAAGGCCCACGGTGAAGATCTTGAAAAAAGGGTAAGGGATAGGACCGAAGAATTGTCCCGGGCAAACATGGAGCTTGAGCGCCTTGTAAAAAAATATAAAAAGGCCAAGGAAGAGGCGGAGGAGGCGAGCAAGGTAAAGAGCCAGTTCCTTGCAAACATGAGCCATGAAATACGGACCCCCATGAACGGAGTCATAGGAATGGCCGAACTCCTGCTGCGCTCGGATCCGGGCCCGAAACAGGTGCCCCTGATCGAAGGAATAATGAAGTCTGGCCGTACCCTGCTCAACATAATCAATGATATCCTCCAATTTTCCACGCTGGAAGCAGGAAAGATAAGGGTGAGAAAGAGGCCTTTCTCCCTGGAGGAGGCCGGAAAAGAGGTAATCGATCTCCTTTCTGTGCAGGCCGCCCAAAAAGGCATCAATATCTATTTCAGCTACGACTCCCATATCCCGCAGCGTGTCATTGGAGACCAGGATAAGATAAAGGAGATCCTGATCAATCTTCTTGGAAATGCCGTCAAGTTCTCCAACAAAAAGGACATCATTCTGAGGCTGAAAAGGATCTCGCAAAAAAGCGGTTCTGTAACCGTCCTCATGGAGGTGGAAGACAGGGGATCTGGCATAGAAAAGGCCAGGCTGGAAGAGATCTTTGATGCCTTTTCCCAGGGTGATGAATCGGCTTCCAAGTCATATGAGGGCACAGGGCTGGGGCTTGCCATTGTAAAGGGACTTTTACAGCAACTGGGAGGTGAAATCAGGGTCGAGAGTAGTCCTGGTGCAGGGTCGCGTTTTAGCTGTTACCTGGAATTTCAGACGGAAGAATGTGATAAAAAGCCCGATACCAAAAGAAGCCTTGATCCCTGGGCAGCCGTTATTGTAAGCAGGAACGCCTTTTTCTTGGAGGCTGTGGCCAGCGTGTGCCAGAAGATAGAGGGAGGGCGCCAGTTTTTCACAGAAAAAGTCACTGAGGTAAAAAATATCCTGTCTGAACAGGTAGGCCAGATGCACTCCAGGACGTGGATAATAGTTGACCAGGATATCCTGCCTGAAGGCCCGGCCCCGGTAGCCATGCCCGGTGAGTTCATGCGGCTTCTTCAGAAGTATGACAACACGGCTGTTGTAATTCTGGTCAATAACAAGGAAGAGGTGCCTGAATCCTCGGACAAGGGCCTTTTTATCCATAAGGGTACCATAAATGAATCCCTTCTGAAGGTATTCAGGGGAGAAGAAAAGGAACCCCGTGACGCCTCTAAAACACAGGAGGCTCAGCCGGTAGCCCGGGAATGGGGGAGGGAATTTGAGGGCATGAGGGTTCTCCTAGTTGAAGACAACCCGGTGAACCAGGAACTTTGCATGACAATACTTTCCACGCTTGGCTGCCAGGCGGTACTTGCTGAAGACGGAAAGGAGGCCCTGGAAATCCTGGGAAAGCGGAATTTTGACGTGATCCTTATGGATTGCCAGTTGCCAGTCCTGGATGGTTATGAGACAACGAAAAGATTCAGGCAGATGGAAGGAGAGGGCCAGCGTACCCCGGTAATTGCCCTCACGGCTTATGCCATGGAAGGAGATGAAAAAAAGTGTATCGATTCCGGAATGGACGATTACCTGGCAAAGCCCTTCAGGATTGAGGAGCTGGCTGAAAAGCTGAGGATTTGGGGGAAAAGAGGGCAGGGGAAGCCTGACGAATCCGGGAAGTTTAAGGGTGATGTAACGGCTGGCCAGAACATCTCTCCCGAGGAGCCGGGATGCCCGTTGGATCTTGAAGTTATCCAGGAATTAAAAATGCTTGGGCGGCAATCGGGCGGGCAATTTTTTTCTAAGTCCCTGGACAAGTTCCTGAAGAACAGCGAAAAATATCTAAGCGGGATGAAAGAGGCCATAGACGCAGGCGATCTTGAAAAACTGCGGTTTAACGCCCATACCTTTAAAGGGAGCAGCGGTTTCATGGGAGCCTCAAGGTTGAGCACTCTCTGCCTGGAAATGGAGAAGATGGCAAGGGCCGGCAATACAGAGGGCGCAGATGAACTGCTTGGGCAGATGATCGAGGAATTCAGAAAGGTCAGCCAAGCCCTGGAAGAACTACGCTAAATTGTAACTCTAACAGGGTTCTTTTCGGGTATTATCACACAGCTGTCTGAAATGTATCTGCCTAAAGGGTGCTACAGATACAAGGCGGAGTATTCCCTCTACTTCAGGTGCCCGACAACGCAGTGGATGTAATACCCTGTGAGCAGATATGCTAGATTTCTTCTGTAACCCCGGAATACACCAGTATTGCCTTGCCTTCCAGGTAGACCTTTTTAAAATCGGGCGCCTCTTCTTTTCTGAAATATACCTTTAGTTTTTCTCCACCCCAGGTTGTTACCTCCACGGGGGGCTCTACCAGGCCCTTTAGCCCTGAGATAAGGGCACTTGCCACTGCACCGGTGCCACAGGCAAAGGTTTCATCTTCCACTCCCCTTTCATAGGTGCGGATCAGGATACTCGAAGGGCCGTTCACCTTTACAAAATTCACGTTGGTGCCTTCCGGACTGAAATGTTTATGGTGCCTGATTATCCTTCCAGTTTCGAAAACCGGTTCGGCTTCCAGGTCTGCGGGAAAAAGGACTGCGTGCGGCACACCCGTATTTATGAAATCCACCCGTCTTTGCCTGTCGTGGACGGTTATCTGCATTCCGGCCTTCAGGTCTTTCGGGGGTGTAAGCTGGAGCTTCACTGTGGAATTCTTGACAGATGCCTCGATTATGCCTGCGCCTGTTTCAAACTTGAGCTCTGGTTTGCAGATTCCAAGCAGCACGGCAAAGCGGGCGGCGCACCTGCCCCCGTTTCCACACATGTCTGCCCGGCTTCCGTCTGCATTGAAAAACTGCCAGCGAAAATCGGCAATATCTGAGTCTTCCACAAGTATCAAGCCGTCTGCCCCGATCCCGAAATGCCTTTTGCAGAACCTTACTGCAACCCGTGATGCTTCATCACGGGGCACAAGATGTTGCCGGTTGTCTACAAGAATAAAATCGTTGCCGCTTCCGTGCATTTTTTTGAAAGGTATATTTTTTTTCACTGTTGTCAGTCCTTCCAGTCCGGAATTTTTTCGCCCCTGATGAGGTCCTCGTAGGTTTCCCGCTCTCTGATTATCTCGAACCTGCCTCCTCTTACCATAACCTCTGCGGCCCTGGGCCTGGAATTATAGTTGGACGACATGGTAAAGCCGTAGGCACCGGCACTCATAACGGCAAGAAGCTCACCACGGGACATCACCGGTAACTTCCTGTCCCTTGCAAGGAAATCACCTGTTTCGCATATGGGGCCAACAACGTCCACGTTTACCAGGCCTTCCTCAGGCTTCCTGGTGATGGGCCTGATATCGTGGTAGGCATCGTACAGGCTTGGGCGTCCAAGGTCGTTCATTGCCGCATCAACCACGTAAAAGGTCTTCAGGGAGTTTTTCTTCGTGTAAAGGAGCCTGGTTACCAGAATGCCGCTGTTTCCGCAGATGGCCCTGCCGGGTTCCATGATGATGGCCTGTTCGAGGCCGCGGGACATCTCCAGTACGGAAGACACGTATTCTCCGGGTCCAGGCGGGTTTTCGTCATGGTAGGATATCCCGAGTCCTCCCCCAAGATCCACATAGGAAAGATGGATGCCCATGGATTCCAACCGGCCCAGGAGATCTTTTATCTTCCCGAATGCGTTGATAAAGGGGTCTGTCTCCAGGATCTGGGAGCCGATGTGAAAGGCTACTCCACTGACCTTCAGCCAGGATGATCGGCTGGCCTTCTGGTAGGCCTCCATGGCCTGCTCGATGGAAAGGCCGAACTTGTTTTTCTTAAGCCCTGTTGATATGTACGGGTGAGTCTTGGGGTCCACGTCTGGATTCACCCTGATGGCAACAGCTGCTATTTTGCCTTCACTGGAAGCAGTGCCCTCAAGCACGTCCAGTTCTTCCAGGGATTCGATGTTGAACATCAGTATACCCTCTTTAAGGGCATAGGCCATCTCGTCCCTGGTCTTTCCAACGCCGGAATATACGATGCGCCCTGCAGGGATTCCAGCCTTAATCGCCCTGAAGAGTTCACCGCCTGATACTATGTCAGCCCCTGCTCCCAGCTGAGCCAGGGAATTTAGTACTGCAAGGTTGCTGTTGGCCTTTACTGCAAAGCATACGAGGTGCGGCCTGCTTCCAAAGGAACTGTCAAAGGCGTGGAACCGTTTTTCCAGGTGGGAACGGGAGTAGCAGTAGACGGGTGTGCCGGTCTTTTCCACTATTTTGCGAACGGGGACCTGTTCGCAGTAAAGTTCCCCTTCCTTGTAAAAGAAACTGTCATCCTTCATGGGTACAGGATTCCTTTCGGCAGAATTTTTATTTTATTTCTATGAAAACTATCTTTGATGGAGGACTTTCATTAGGAGGATAGGAATCGTCCACCGCGGTGACAAAATAACCGTAGCGGCCCCTGGGGAGTATGGTCCTGTCTGTGAAGACAGTGGCCCTTACCGGATATTGGTTGAGCTTGAAGATGATATCCGTTGGTCCTTTCCTGTAAATATTGTAACCGGAGATGTCATATCTGTTGATCTTTTTCCACGACACAGTAATTCCCTTACTGCTTTTCTTGATGCCCGTTAAATCCGGGGCCAGAAGGTGCCCGAATCCCTTGGCCCTTACAAGCAGTGGCCGGGAGGGCTTGCCGGGTATATCTGTCCCGTGAAATGAAAATACAGGGATCACCTTGTATTCCACATGCCTGTAGGTGCGCCTGATCTTGTCCATGTAGGACGTGTCCTGCACCATGCCGTCAATGGTGGTCCAGGATGTTTCGTCATCGAATTTCCTGAGCACCTGGTATCTGAGCTCTCCTTCAAGTGGAGAGCCATCCTGGAACCTTGTGGGGGGAAGCCATGAAATCTGGATGCCTTTTTCCGATACCTTTGCAGCAAGGTTTAAGGGGGCATCAGGGGGGCTGTGCCAGGCAAAGGAGATCTTGTTGGAAAAGTCGGAGACGTTAAGAAGGCCTTTTACCGTGCGAACCTGGTAGATATAGAAAAAACCCGGCCTGAGCGTTGTATCTTCATAGCTTATCTTCTGGCCTGGCTCAGGCTTGGAGTCGAGGTGGACCAGTATGGGCTCACCATATTGGGGAGGGCACTCAAGGCATCCGCCATGTATGGGTACCTCGGCCTTGTAAAGCCGGAATTCCTTCACGTGGGAAAGGGGGCTTCCGTCGTGGTTTCTTACCGGTACCGTCCAGGTAAGGATGACCCCCTTGGCGGTTATCTTGTAGGAAAGATCCTTTATCCTTTCCGGCCTGAGTGTGCCAGGAGGAACCGGTGCCCTTTTCCTGCCGCAAGAAACAGGCAGGAAGAAAAAAACCAGAAGCACCAGGCAAACAGCCCTTTGGAGGCCCCTTTTCATTTCAGTCTGAAATCTGCAAGCCATCTTTCTGCTTCCTCGAGCTGGGCCATCACCGGGGTGGTTCCCGTGCCTCCCGGGCATTTTCTTGAATCAACGGAGCCGCGGACATCAAGTATCTGGAAGACGTCCTCGTCTATTTCAGGGTGCAGGGATTTTAGTTCCGACAGGGTAAGATCCGTAAGCTCCCTGCCCGATGCAATGCACTCTGCAACTGCCTTTCCAACTATCTCGTGGGCCTTTCGAAACGGTATCCCCTTTTTTACCAGGTAGTCTGCAAGATCCGTGGCCGTGAGAAAACCGGTCCGGGTGTCTTCCATAAGCCTGTCTTCAAGGGGCTTCATGCCGGCAATGAGGAATTTCATTACGTTGAGGCTGGCAGTACAGGTATCCAGGGCGTCGAAAAGGGCCTCCTTGTCTTCCTGGAGATCCCTGTTATAGGCCAGGGGCAATCCTTTAAGGAGGGTGAGGAGGGCGACAAGGTGTCCGTAGACCCTGCCTGTCTTGCCCCTAACGAGCTCCGGAACATCCGGATTCTTTTTTTGGGGCATGATGCTTGAACCCGTGCAGAAGGCGTCAGGAAGCTCCACGTAGGAAAATTCAGAGGAAGACCAGAGAACCAGTTCTTCAGAAAGCCGGCTAAGGTGCATCATGATCATGCTGAGGACAAATACGAATTCAATGGCGAAATCCCTGTCTGATACGGCATCCAGGCTGTTGGCACTGATGTCGTCAAAACCCAGTTCCCTGGCAGTCATGAACCTGTCGATTCCAAAACCAGTGCCGGCAAGGGCCGCACTCCCAAGGGGGCTTATGTTCACCCTCCCGAGACAATCCTTCAGGCGCAGCCTGTCCCGCCGGAACATCTGGAAGTATGCGAGCATGTGGTGCGACCAGAGAACCGGCTGGGCCTTTTGAAGATGTGTAAAACCGGGCATCACGAGCCCCATGTGGTCCCTTGCCTGGTGTATGAAGGCACCCTGCAGGCCGGCAAGCAGCCGGTCAACGAGGAATATCTTTTCCCGGACGAATATCCTGAGATCTGTTGCAACCTGGTCATTTCTGGAGCGCGCGGTGTGCAGGCGCCCGCCAGCCTCACCGATGGAATCAGTAAGCGCCTTCTCGATGTTCATGTGAACGTCTTCGAGTTCAGGTCTCCACTCAAAGCCTTCTTTCTCAATGGCGAGTTTTATATCATGGAGGCCGGAGACGATGTTTGCCGAATCCTCTGGGGAGATGATCCCGCATCTTGAAAGCATGCGGGCATGGGCCTGGCTACCAAGGATGTCCTGAGGATAGAGCCTCCTGTCATAGTGTTCGGATGCGGTAAATTTTTCCACCAGTTCGCTTGTGGCTTCCGAAAACCTGCCGCCCCACAGTTTTTTTTGATCTTTTTCTTTCCTGTCTCCCACTTGAAAAACGCTCCGGATTGCAAAAAGGCTGAAAAATAAAAGGGCAGAATTTCTCCTTCTGCCCTTTTTAAAAGCTATAACTGTTTATGTAAACAGCTTTTTTTAAGCTAGGTACCCATTTCCCAGGAGGACAGATATTTTTCCTGTTCCTGGGTGAGGGTGTCGATATCGATGTTCATGCTGGAAAGCTTGAGCCTTGCAATTTCCTGGTCTATTTCCTTGGGTACTCCGTAGACGGTGTTTTCAAGGCTTTTTGCAGCCTTTACCATGTGTTCTGAGCAAAGCGCCTGGTTTGCAAAGCTCATGTCCATGACGCTTGAAGGATGGCCTTCGGCAGCGGCAAGATTGATGAGGCGGCCTTCTCCCAGCACGTAGATCCTCCTGTTGTTCTTCAGGGTGTATTCTTCCACAAACGGCCTGATGGTTCTCCTGGATGAGGTTACCTCTTCCAGGGATTCAAGGTCCAGCTCCACGTTGAAGTGGCCGGAGTTCGCCACAATGGCCCCGTCCTTCATCTGGAGAAAGTGTTCCTGGCGGATTACATGGATGTCGCCTGTTACAGTGCAGAAGAAGTCTCCAATGACGGCGGCATCCTTTATGGGCATGACCTCGAAGCCGTCCATCACGGCCTCCAGGGCCCTCAGTGGGTCCACCTCGGTAATTATCACCCTTGCACCGTGGCCCTTGGCCCTCATGGCAACACCCTTGCCGCACCAGCCATACCCGGAAACAACGAATATGCTGCCTGCAATAAGCCTGTTGGTGGCCCTTATCATGCCGTCAATGGTGGACTGGCCGGTGCCGTAACGGTTGTCAAAAAGGTGTTTTGTATCAGCATCGTTTACCGCAATGATAGGGTAGTGGAGGACCCCGTCTGCAGCCATGGCCCTCAGGCGGATTACTCCCGTGGTTGTCTCTTCCGTTCCCCCGATAATATCCTTGAGAAGTTCTTTTTTCTCCTGGTGGAGTGTGGATACCAGGTCTGCACCGTCGTCCATGGTGATCTGGGGCCTTGCGTCTATCACTGCCCTGAGGTGATCGTAATAGGTGGCATTATCCTCTCCCTTAATGGCGAAAACAGGGATCTGATCATGCACCACCAGGGATGCGGCAACATCGTCCTGGGTGCTTAAAGGGTTGGAAGCGCACAAGATTACCTCTGCCCCGCCTGCCTTGAGTGTCTGGCACAGGGCTGCGGTTTCCGTGGTTACATGGAGGCACGCGCCAAGGCGTATGCCTTTAAGGGGCTGCTCGCTGGCGAACCTTTCCTTAATGAGGTTCAGGACAGGCATGCTCTGGGCCGCCCATTCTATGCGAAGTTTTCCCGCTTCAGCCAGGGATTCATCCTTGATATGGTACTTCATCTTGTCTGTTTCTCCTTTGACCTGGTTCTTTCCTAAAATGCTTAAAGGCCTGCCTTTTCCTGCAGGGTTTCAACCATATCCAGTTTTTCCCAGGTGAATTCCGGCTCGGGCCTTCCAAAGTGACCGTATGCCGCGGTTTTTTTGTAGATGGGTCTCCTGAGATCGAGATATTCTATGATATCCTTTGGCTTGAAGCTGAAATTTTCCTCTATGAGTTTCACGATGTCATCCTGGGGTATCTTCTCAGTGCCAAAGGTGCGCACGTTTATGGCAAGGGGCCTGGTTACACCAATGGCATAGGCCACCTGTACCTCACATTCACCGGCAATACCGGCGGCGACAATATTCTTGGCAACGTAACGGGCCATGTAGGATGGAGAGCGGTCCACCTTCGTTGGGTCCTTTCCGGAAAATGCACCTCCTCCATGGTGGCCTCTTCCGCCATAGGTATCCACGATGATCTTTCTTCCCGTCACCCCGCAGTCAGCCAGCGGGCCGCCAACCACGAATCTGCCTGTGCTGTTTATGAAGTACTTGGTCTCAGGTGTAAGGTGTTCCGGGGCCACCACGGGTTTAATCACCTCTTCGATGATGGCCTCTTCAACCTCCTTGTGGGTGACATCAGGTGTGTGCTGCGCAGCCACCACCAGGGAGTGGACCGCAACCGGTTTCCTGTCCTTGTACTGGACTGTGACCTGGGACTTGCCGTCCGGTCTCAGGAATGGGATCACACCGCTTTTGCGGACCTGTGCCAGCTTCTGTGCAAGCTTGTGGGCATACCAGATGGGCATGGGCATGAAGTCCGGGGTCTCATCAGTGGCATAGCCGAACATCAGGCCCTGGTCCCCGGCGCCGATGTCCCCGTCCCTGTCCACACCCATGGCAATGTCGGGAGACTGCTTGTCAATGCTGGTCAGCACGGCGCATGTCTGCCAGTCAAAGCCCATGCTGGAATCACTGTAGCCTATCTCCTTGATGGTGCCCCTTACCACCTTTGGCATATCCACGTATGCGTCAGTGGTGATCTCGCCTGCTATGAGGGCAAGGCCTGTGGTCACCATGGTTTCGCAGGCAACCTTTGCATAGGGGTCCTTGGCAAGGATGGAGTCCAGAATTGCATCGGATATCTGGTCCGCAACCTTGTCCGGATGGCCCTCGGTAACGGATTCAGACGTGAATAGAAAGTCTGTCATCATGATTGTTTTCCTCCTGGGAAATTAGAAATCCATATAAAAAAACCGGCAATTCTGCCGGGCCGGAAGCTTAAAACTGGCGGAGAGGGTGGGATTCGAACCCACGGTGCACCTTTCGGCGCACACTCACTTAGCAGGCGAGCACCTTCAGCCTCTCGGTCACCTCTCCTTTTTTTAAAACCATGTAAATGGCGGAGGGAGTAGGATTCGAACCCACGGTGCCTCTCGGCACAGCGGTTTTCAAGACCGCCGCCTTAAACCACTCGGCCATCCCTCCGCAGGGTGGACCATTAAGTCACTCAAGTCTCGGTAATTTACTTAACGGTAAAATTTTAGTCAAGAATTAGAAGAGGCTGAATCAGACCCCACCATAGCCCGTAATCCATGTCCTTATTACTCATCGGTCCCTGCTTGGTGGTTATATGGAATGATAAGCCTAAACTTACCGGTCTTTCCATCCAGAGGGATTTCCTTCACGCATTCTGTAGTGAATTTTACGTATTTTTCAAGGCCGGGTACGAAAAATTCCACGATTTCCGATGGATGTATAAAACCGGTTTTGCCTTCTGCCAGCTTGAAATACAGAAAATCCTCGCTTCTGCCCCCTATGTTTTTTATCCGGTGGTAGGCACTGCCGCATCTGCA
>CAYZJS010000032.1:0-5198 GCA_964478865.1 uncultured Thermodesulfatator sp. | reverse complement strand
CAGGCGGGCGCGCAGGGTCTGGGGCTGCTGTATCCACTCGGCCAGGGTGTTCGGCTGGTGAAACCAGAACACCTCACGGGATCTGGGCCTTGGGTCGCGTTCGTCGCGAAACAGTGTGATTTCTCCGGTGCTTTCGTAAAGCAGGGGCAGGGGCTTATGGTCTTTGCTCCACTTCAGGTTGGCCGAGGCATATTTTGCGGACTGTTCCGCCACCACATTGATATTCTGACCCATTTCAGGACGTTTTGCCTCAATGACGCCGATAGGCCTGCGTTCAACGAAAAGCACATAATCCGCAGGGCCGCTATCCGTGGGATACTCTCGCACCGCAACACCCTTGGAACGGCCAAAGTCGATCTTGTTTTTGTCCTGCACTGACCACCCGGCTTCAGCAAGCATACGGTCGATACGGTCACGGGCAATCTGTTCTGGTGTCTGGTTTGGCCCGGTCATGAGCAGCCTTTGGTATATGATTGTGAAAACTTACAATTTCCGCCTAACTGCATTCAAGAAAGTGGCAAAAGATTCAATTATTGCATTACACGATACTATACCAGCCCGGATAGATAAAGGATGGAGGAAGATCACAGGGATTTGAATAAGATCGCTGGAGCCGGAATTTTCAGGAAAGAGAAGGAAAGAACTGGTGAAAATAAGAAGTTTTTTACAAATGCCAGGCCATATTGTACCTGGCCTTATACTTGAAAGGCGTGCCGAACATTAGCTACGTCGCGGCAGCCTTCTCTTCTCAACGGGTTTCGAAGCGAAGGCTGGTGGAGGCGGCGGGAATCGAACCCGCGTCCGAAAGCATTCCACTCAAGCTTCTACGTGCGTAGCCCGGATTTTTCGATTTCGCCAAGACAGCCCCATCCGGGCAGGGTCTGTCTTCGGCTAACCTGCAAGATGTTTAACCTTCACCGGGGCAGGTGCCCGGATCAGGCGAGCCTGTTAGCTTGGCACCCTTAACGGCTCAACAGGCAGGGCCGTAAGGGTGTGGCTGCTTAAGCAGCCAGTGCGTACTCGTATTCAGAGTCGGCGTTTGTGTTTGTTCCGCGTTTTTAACGAGGTCGCGGACCCCGGCACGCCACTTGAGCTTCCATACCCTCGTCGAAACCATGTCGCCCCCGATTGGGAAGGCACTGTTCGGTGCCTTGAGGATGGTTGCCCTTACAGCTGAATCAAATGTAAGGATGAGTTGCACAGGTGTCAAGGCGGTTGCAACGGGCGGGCACTTTTTATCTGGAAAGCTGAATGAAAAGTGTTAAACTTACCGGCCTACCGGATCAACACGGGCCTTTTGAAGGGCCTATGCAAATCTTATGGAGGTATAGCACTAGAGCCATGATCATAATTATGAAGCCGGATGTGGACCCGGCAGGACAGGAAATTCAGCAGTTACTGGACTATCTTGCGCAGTTTCCGGACATTCAGACCAGGTCTGCAGGTATTCGCGGTGCAAGCCGCGTGGTAAACGAGATCTATCTCATCGGTCCCACCCATCACGTGCCCATTGAGACCCTGGAGAGGATGCCCGGGGTTGAAAAGGTGGTGAGGGTCTCCAGCAAGTACAGGCAGATCGGGCGCCACGGGGGCCAGCTCGATGAACTGGGTTTTATCTATAACGGGGTGGAATTCAGCCAGGAGACCTTCAACTGTTTCACAGGCCCCTGTGCAGTGGATACCCCTGACAATGTGGAGACCATGTTCAGGAACATGCAGAAGGTCGGGCTTGTGACAGCCAGGATGGGCGTCTACAAGCCACGCACCAGCCCCTACGATTTCCAGGGGCACGGCCAGTCGTGCCTGCCGTGGCTGTTCGAGCTTGCGGGAAAGTACGGCATAAAGGTCATTGCCATGGAGGTCCTGAAGGAAATCCACATCGAGGAGATCTACGAGGAGCTTGAAAAGGCCGGAAGGCCCACGGGCGTCATGCTCCAGATAGGCACCAGAAATGCCCAGAACTTCGAGCTCCTTAAGGCGGCGGGCTCCCAGAAGGAGTTTCCCGTGCTCTACAAGAGGGGGATGGGCCTCAGCCTGGAAGATTCCCTGAATGCCTGCGAATACATTGCCAGCGAAGGCAACAGGAACATCGTCTTCTGCCTGAGGGGCGTGCAGTCGAGGCTTGGAGACCCCCACAGGAACCTGGTGGATTTTGCACATGTGCCTGTGGTAAAGAGGCTGACCAGGCTGCCCGTGTGCATTGATCCGACCCATTCGGTGGGAAGCAAGGACCGTGCACCCGACGGACTCATGGACATCTTTCACGTAAGCGCCCAGGGAATCATCGCCGGTGCCAACATGATCCTTGTGGAGTTTCATCCCAGGCCGGAGATGGCACTTTGCGACGGGCACCAGGCCCTGACCATGCAGGAGCTTGAGCACTACGTGGCAGATGTGGAGCTGGTAAGGAAGTGTTACCTCGAGCGGGTGAACATGGCCAGGCAGGCGATTTTCAAGAACTGGCACCAGGGGAAAAAGGAGGCCTGAGATGAAGATCCACTATCTTCTTCATGTCCCCTTTGAGACGCCTGCCAAGATAAACGAATGGGCCCGGGAGCGCGGGCACCACGAAACCTACACCAGGCTTTATGATGACGCCTCGTTTCCCTCAGGGGATGAGTATGATCTCCTGGTCATAATGGGCGGGCCCCTGGGTGTTCATGACGAGGATAAATATCCGTGGCTCAAGGCCGAAAAGGAATTCATAAAGGATGCCGTTGAAGGCGGAAAGGCAGCCCTTGGCATATGCCTCGGCGCCCAGTTCCTGGCCAACAGCCTGGGCGCTGCAGTAAGAAAGAACCGGTTCAAGGAGATAGGCTTCTTCCAGGTGGCCCTTACGCCAATCGGGTGGAATTCACCTATTTTCAGGCATCTTCCCGCAACCTTCGATGCCTTTCACTGGCACGGAGACACCTTTGAGATACCGGAAAAGGGCTACCACATTGCAAGTTCAGAGGCATGCCCCAACCAGGCCTTTGTATTTGAAAACAGGGTGGTCGGTTTCCAGTTCCACATCGAATCAACCAGGCAAAGCATTGAGGCCCTGGTGAAAAACTGCGGGGACGAACTCAGGCAGGAGGACCACTACATCCAGAAGCCAGAGGTCATACTCGATGAAGGACGGGATTTTTCCCAGATGCATTCCATCCTTTACAGCTTTCTGGACGGATTTGTGGATTACCTGAAGGAAAATGGCATAATAAAGCCGTAATCTCGGGCTGAAACGGTAACAGGTGCATGTCAAAGGACATAGAAACACAGATTGAAAAACTCCTGGAAAAGGGGCTCTCCAAGAGGGAGATAAAGAAACGGCTCAAGGGAAAGGTGGAAGACAGCGAGCTTGACTTTTTCCTGAAGAACACGCCCTACCCGGCAGACAAGGCCAGGTATCTGTTCCTGAACATCTCCCTTTTTGCAATACTCCTGGTGGTCACCCTTAAAAAGCTCTACTTTGCCCTGTCTTTCGGACAGTTCGGCCTGGTGATGCTCCTTGCACTGGTGGTTCCTACTGTAAACCTGTATCTTTTAAGGGAGATAATGAGGTTCAGGCGCCTTGGCTACCAGTTCTGCCTGATCCTCTCCACGCTTTCCCTGATAAATGCCGAGAACCGGGCATTCCCCGAGATAGTTCTCGTTCCCCTAATGATAGTGTTGTCCGGATTTATGTACTGGCAGATGTTCCTGCGGCATGACAAGGAACTCAAGCAGGAATCCCCTGCCTGAGTTCCCGGGTAGGGGTTTATTCGCTTGCAGCTGCTGGCTGCTGGACGGGCTTTTGCCTGCAGGGCCTGGAGACGGCCTCGATGAGTGCCTTTGAATGCGGGTTTGAAACACTCCTTCTTATGATGATGTCAACCGGTCGAACGTTTCTCTGGTAATAGGCGATGTTGTAGGAATCCCTCGGGGTTATAACCGAGCCTTCAACACTTATGCCGCCAAATACGCCCTTGGCCCTGGCAAATGCCAGGACATCCACGGTGGCTGCCTTGGCACCTGCCCCGTAAGGCCCAGCAGCAACACTTATGTCTCCTCCAAGCTTTACGGAGGTTGAAAGCAGGGCATCCATGCCCTTGTCCGTCATGATCATGAGTATGATGGAAGAAGACTCCGCACCTGCCTGCAGGCCAAAGGAGGCGGCCGCCATGGTGTAAAACGCAGGCTGGCTCCAGAGCCCTGTATGCTCATCCTTTGCAACAAGCACCCCGGTTCCGCCCTCGGCGCCGAATATGAAGGCACCCTTCAGGAGCTGGGGAATGATGAGAAGGGCCTTTGCACTGCAGAGGTTTTTCTTGAACCAGGTCATGTTCGGATCAGAAATGAAACTTTTGAAGGTTATGGTTGCCTTGTCCACCAGGGCAGCCTGGGTCGAATAATCCGAGGCAAAGGAACGGCCGGCTCCGGCAGTGAGTGATGAAAAGAGGAAAAATACGGCGAGCAGGACTAATATCTTTTTCATTGAGACGCCTCCATTATCTTTTGGGTTTTCTGAAATTTCTCTGTATCTCCTGTGAAACGAAAAAATCACATGTCCGTTCAAATATATTAAAGTGGCCCATGAAACTCAATTGTTTTGTTTGCCCATACTCTTTGGCCTGGAGAACAGAAAGCAGCGTATCTGCTCACAGACGACAGCATCTACTGCGTTGTGGGGCACTTGAAGTACAGGGACCGCCTTTTATCTGTAGCACCCTGTAAGCAGATACATCTCGGACAGTTGTACGATAATACCCGCGTGAGGAGCTACAAGGCAGCTCAAGACCGTTTCCTGTAAAAGTCCTGTTGGTGGGGGTTTATATCTTGAAAGACGCGAAAAAAAGGAGGGAAGCATGGAAACCTTCGAGGCAATAAGGGCCAGGAAATCTGTCAGGAGGTTTACCGACCGGCCTGTTTCAAGGACCACCCTGGAAGGGCTTTTGGATATTGCAAGGTGGTCGCCTTCTGGTGGAAACTGCCAGCCCTGGAGGGTGGACATAGCCACTGGCATGGCCAGGAAACGGGTTACAGAGGCCATCCTTTCTGCCAGGAAGCAGGGCGTGAAAGAGTGTCCGGAATTTGAATACTATCCGGAATCGTGGATAAATCCGTACAGGGAAAGGCGGTTTCAGTGCGGCATAGCCCTTTACAGCGCAATGGGGATAGAAAGGGGGGATTCCAACGCCAGGCAGGAGGCCTGGGAGGAGAACTACAGGTTTTTCGGG
>CAYZJS010000031.1:0-7525 GCA_964478865.1 uncultured Thermodesulfatator sp. | reverse complement strand
TCTTCTATCCCTTCCGGGGAAAGGTGAACGCCTGTTGAAGCGATACCTTCGGGCGTACAGGTGGTGTTTCCTGAAACGGCATGGACACCCTGAACAGACATGAATACCAGTACAGTTGATATCAGAAAAATAAAAATAGGCCTATACCTGAAATGCTCTTTCCTCATCGATTGCCATCAATGTTTAATAACCCAATACAGTACAGTACTTGTAACGAACCTTTGGATGTTTAAACACTTTTCATTTCACAGTAACGTCCTGAGACACTAAATTTTTGAACTGACCTTTCCGGGGGGCCTAACAGGCTTCTGGATCGCAAGGGTCTTAGTAAATCCGGAACTTTGTTGTACCCTTCTTTAGACCTTCATCCCCTGTGAACTGTTTTTAGAACCTTTCTGTCCCTTTATTCTTTTCGAAAAATTCGGTTGCAGTCTCCAATGCCTCTTCCATGGACTGGGCCCTCTGGACTGCCATGGCAAGCCTGTTGCCGAAGGGATAGTTCCTGGAAAAATAGTGTGTGAATTCCTTCAGCCTTCCAAGTTGCCGCTCCTCGGGAAACCTGGAAAAGAGCTCGAAGAAAAAGGCTTGGTAAACCCTTGGAAGGTCGATCTTTTCATGGTGGAAATCCTGGCCATAAATCTCATATGCGATACGGGAGAAAATCCAGGGTTTTACCGCAGCCGCCCTTCCGATCATGAGGCCGTCGGCACCCGACTGTTCAATGCATCTTACAGCATCTTTTGCCGAAAAGATGCCGCCGTTTACTATAACCGGGATCTCTATCCAGCCCTTTACGAGGCCGATCCACTCCCACTTGGGCCTTCTTGAAAAGGGTTCCCTGTCAAACCTTGCATGAATGTAAATGCCGTCCAGGCCCAGATCTTCAAGCAGGCGCACCCTTCTTTCCAGTTCTCCTTCATCCGGTCCTGGGCCGAGACGTATCTTTGCGGTAAAGGGAAGGCTTGTACACCTTCTGATCTCCCTTATAACGGCCCTTAACCTTTCCTCGTTTTCCCAGAGGGCAATACCGCTGCCTGCCCTTCTCACCTTTGGCGCACCGCAGCCAAGGTTAAGGTCTACTGCCGCTGCTCCAAGTTCCTGCACCCTTTCCACTGCCCTGGGAACCTCTTCTGGATTCCCGGTTAGCAGCTGGTAGCTTAGGGGCTCTTCCCTCTCGGTCCTGATCAGGTAGGGTGAAATCTCCGGATTTTCCACGGCCAGGCTTTTTGCAGACAGCATCTCCGTACTGAAAAGCCCTACGCCACCAAAACCTGCTATGACAGCCCTTAATGCCGAGTGGGTAAGGCCTGCCATGGGAGCCAGAAAAAGAGGGGGACTGACCTGGAGGGAACCTATGGAAACCGATGGATTTTGCACTGCCATCCCTCAGTTTTTCATGCCGGATTCCAGGATTCTTCTCTGGGCCATCCTGGCCTTGCGGTTTCTGGCAACGAATACGGGTTTCTTCTTGTAGCGGTCCAGGCCTGTAACATACATGGCAGTGGAAATGGTCCCTGGAGTCGGCGTAAAATCCTGGAACTGCCGGACAGGCAGGTCAAGCTTCAAAAGCCTCTTTTTCATTGCCCTCATGTGGTGCAACTCGCAGCCGGGATGCGAGGCTATCAGGTAGGCGGTTATTTTAAGTTTCTTCTTCATTTCCCGGGACATCTGCCTGGCAGTCTTCAAAAATTCTTCTAGCACTTTCCTGCCGGGTTTATGCATCAGGTAAAGCACCTCATCTTCCGTATGCTCCGGGGCTATCTTCAACACGCCCGGCACGTGGTCCTTCAGAATCTTTTTCAGTAACCGGGGTGTCTCCAGGAGAAGATCCATCCGAAGGCCCGAGGAGATAAAAAGGTGTCTTACCCCCTGGATATCCCTTGCATTCTCCAACAGGGAGATAAAGGCAGAGCCATCTGTTTCCAGGTGAGTACAAATCTCCGGGAACAGGCAATCTTTTCTGTTGCACCTGTAGGCCCGCCGGCACCTTACCCCGTAAAGATTTGCAGTGGGCCCGCCCAAATCCGTGATGGTTCCCCTGAAATCCGGCATGGAAACCACCTTTCTCACCTCTTTCAGGACAGACTCCTGACTTCTGGAGACCACAACAGGGCCCTGGTGCCTGGAGATTGCACAAAATGAGCAGTTGCCACTGCAACCCCGGACAGTTGTTATGGAATGCCTTATCATCCTGTAGGCCGGAACATCCGTAAACCCGGGATGAGTCGCCCTGGTAAAGGGAAGATCATAAATCCCGTCCAGTTCCCTGGACGAACAAGGCCTTACGGGTACATTCTGCCAAACGTACATGCCTCCGTGCTGTTTCTGCACGAGGATTTTTGCCCTGGCCGAACGGCTATTGGCATCAATCGTAAGTTCTGCATCCAGGAATTTTTCGATCCTTTCGTGAATTTCATGCCAGGAGGGAAGTTCTGAAATGGTATGTTCTACCCTAAGCCGCCTGAATTGCCTTTCGGTGATGCGTTCACACGTACCAGGGATGTTTCTAGGCTGATTTCCGGCATCGATGCGCCTTGCTACCTCGAGAACGGCCCTTTCCCCCATGCCGTAGACAAGCAGGTCTGCCTTTGAATCCACGAGAACAGAGTTTCTAAGCCTTTCCTGCTGGTAGTCATAATGGATGAATCTTCTGAGGGATGCCTCTATTCCTCCAAGGATAACCGGTACTCCCGGGCAGGCCGCCCTTGCCAGGTTGGCATACCGTATACATGCCCTGTCAGGCCTCCGCCTGGAAACCCGGCTCCTTTCATCCCCGCGGTAGGGATTGCCAAGGGGGCTGTACATGTCCTTTTTTCTTATCCTCGCATTCCCGGTATAATTTGCGACTATGGAATCAAGATTTCCCGAGGAGATGCCAAAAAAGAGCCTGGGTCTTCCGAAACTGGCGAAATCATCCGGCCTGTCATGCCGCGGCTGGGAAAGTATGGCCACCCTGAAGCCGTGGGCCTCCAGCCATCTTCCTATGACTGCTATTCCAAAGGAGGGATGATCAATATATGCATCACCGGTCACCAGCACTACATCCACGTAATCCCAGCCGAGTGCTGCCATTTCTTTCCTGGTACAGGGTAAAAATTCGAGGGGCATGAATTATCTCTTCCTGAATCTTATAAAATCAGTCACTATATACCATGCCTTGGAAAATAGCTGGATTTCTGAACTCCAGAAAGTGAATACAAAAAATTTTACTGGACTGCCCGAAAAAAACATGACCGAAACAGGTATTGAAATATTCTGCCGTGAAAGGCCCTCCTGGGCCAGGAACAGGAGAATTGGACTTCTCTGTAACCAGGCCTCTGTAAATTCCCGCCTGATCCATTCCAGGTTTCTGGTGAACGAATCCTTTCCCGGCCGGCTCAAGGCCATATTCAGCCCACAGCATGGAATGTTTGGTGAAAAACAGGATAACATGAAGGAATCCGGCCACGAGCTCGATATGCACCTTGGCATTCCTGTATTCAGTCTTTACGAAAGGAAAAGGGCACCGTCTAAGGAACAGCTGGACCTCGTGGATCTTTTCGTTATCGACCTTCAGGATGTCGGCACCAGGGTCTATACGTATATTTGGACCATGCTCCTTGCCATGAAAGCATGCACGGAACTCGGCGTCGCGGTGGCAGTCCTAGACAGGCCCAATCCCCTGGGTGGCCAAAAGGTGGAAGGAAATATCCTGGAAGAACAGTTCCATTCCTTTGTTGGAATGGCACCCATTCCCATGCGCCATGGCCTTACCATGGGAGAACTTGCCCTGATGTTCAAATCCCTTTTCTGCCCGGGGCTTGAACTACACATAATCAGGATGAGGGGTTGGAAAAGAAACATGCTTTACCCTGAAACCGGTCTTCCATGGGTGCTGCCGTCACCAAACATGCCGGTGTTTGAAACCGCCCTTGTCTATCCCGGCCAGGTGATACTTGAGGGTACAAACCTGTCTGAAGGCAGGGGAACAACCAGGCCATTTGAAATCTTCGGGGCCCCCTATATCGACACGATGCGTCTGAACAGGGAACTCGGTTCACTCAAAGGCTGTTTCCTAAGGGAGCAATTCTTTGAACCCACCTTCAACAAGTGGCGGGGCAGAAGATGCATGGGCTTCCAGATCCACGTTACCGACCCTGATGCCTTCATGCCATACAGGTTCACTCTAGGCCTCCTTTCAAGTATTCTACGAAATTATCCCGCGGATTTTTCCTGGTCTTCCCCGCCCTATGAATACGAGTTTGAAAAACTTCCTGCCGACCTCATAATCGGAAGTAAAACCATCAGAAAGGCCCTGGAACAGGGGGTTGATGGGGAGGAACTGGGTCACGCCCTTGTGCAGCATGAAAGGGCCTTTGAAGATCAAAGGCGTAAGTGGATGCTCTATCCTGCAGACTCGTGACATGGCAGCTAACGTATACCCTATGGGTGTTCCGTCTTGAAAGTCACCTCCTTTTTAATCCTGTCCAGGACGTGAGCCATGGCTGACAGGGTGTTTTCCCTTATGTCCCCGGCAATTCCAAGGAGCATTATATCATCACCCACGGAGAGAGGGCCTTCTGTGATCTCCACCTCCACGGCAATGACTCCCGGCAAGCCTTCCGCCTCTCTCATCACTTCTTCAAGACGGCCCCTGTCTGCAGTGACCTCAATGGATGAAACACCCTTGCCCTGCCTCGAGGTATTTCTGACAATACCGTTGTGAAGGAGGATCATCCCTGCCTTCCCACCTGCCCTGGCCTTCAATCGCTTCCTCATCTCTTCCATGTTCATTGTGACTGGCACCTCCTGGGAATCTGCTCAACGGGACTTGAAAAACTGGCTATAAATACCACGAAAACAACTGTTTCACATTAATTCTGTAACTTTCAAAAACGGATACATTACAGGAAAAGGGGCAAAAAACTTCACCTTCTTAAAAAAACTCCGAATCTCGTTGATCATTGAAAAAATCTTGAAATTTCAGCCTGATAGTGTTATAATAATTGTACCAAAAAGGGAGATTTCAACTTTAAATTTGTCATGCTGCAACGCATCCTCGCTATCTTCCGTTAAAAGTGAAAAGTTATCTTAAAGGAGGGCACCATGGTTTCAAAAGTTAGGAGATCTTCCGGTTTGATGGCTATCTTTCCTGTTTTGTTTTCCTTTTTCCTCGGGGCGGCCAGCCCATCACTTGCAGCTACAATTTACGCGACCGTGATGGACTGTGCTGGGAACCTGACTTCAGGTGACGTAGTCCAGTCGTCTCTCGGTGACGGATTCTGTGACGACGGAACATGGGGAGTGAACCTGAATTGTTCTGCCTTTAACTATGACAACGGTGATTGTTCTGCCATAGGAGTCGGCGGAGGGTATTCCACCGACTGCGTGGGGAACGTGGCCTCTGCCAGCGAGATCCAGTCGTGGCTTGGAGACGGATACTGCGATGATGGCACCTACGGACTGGTGCTCAATTGCGCCCAGTACAACTGGGACTACGGAGACTGCAATAACGCCGGAAATGCGGCAGGTGGTTATACAACCGACTGCGTTGGGAACGTGGTTCCTGCCACACAGGTACAAGAATGGCTGGGAGACGGATACTGCGATGATGGAAGTTATGGGGTCGTGCTTTACTGCGCCCAGTACAACTGGGACTACGGAGACTGCGGCTACGGAGGAGACGCAATCACTGCAGGTGCCTACACTGTGGATTGCGTTGGCAACACGGTATCCGTGGCGAAGGTTCAGGCATGGCTTGGAGACGGATACTGCGATGATGGCACCTACGGGATGGTTCTCAACTGTGCCCAGTACAACTGGGACTACGGAGACTGCGGCTATGGAGGAAGCTCTGGAGGAAACTACTACACCTTGGACTGCTCAGGGAATACGGTTCCCCTTTCCTACGTCCAGGCATGGCTTGGAGACGGATATTGTGACTATGGACAAAGTGGCATCAACCTGAATTGTGCCCAGTTCAATTATGACTATGGCGATTGCGTTCTCTATTAGCACCTGTGAACCTAAACACACAATTCAAAAGGAGTTGATTCACCATGATTAAGACCACTTTGCGGACCATAGCGGTTATGTTTTTTCTCTGCTCCATTGCAGTTCTATTTAGTTTTCCCCTTAATGCTCAAGCGTTTGATGGAAAATCCGGCTGGTGGTATACACCTGGGAAAGACGGCACAGGTGTTTCAGTCGAGATCCACGGCAACACAGCCTTTGTAGCACTTTTTACTTACTACGATGATACCGGGGCGCCATTCTGGATGACAGGATATGGCCCTGTTGAAAGAAACGTTCAAACCAGGCAGGGTACCACGGACGTATTTACCGGCACCCTGGACTACTGGGCAGGATGGCCAATAGGCACATCATATTATGCCCCGACCTCTTACAGGTTTGGATCAATCAAGGTCGTCTTCTTCTCGGATGAAGAGGCAGAAATCAATTACACCATCGAAGGCTTCACCAGTGCTTCTGGAAGCAAGAAAAAAACCAGCAAGGAGCCTGCCATCTTCACGGCCAAGCTTTCCAAGTTCATGAAGGACGTGTCACCTGGCAACCTGGATCCCAGGGATATCAATGGCTGGTGGTATGATCCTAATTACAACGGAATGGGATTTTTCATGGAGGCAAGAGGCGGAACGGCATTCATGACCTGGTACCATTACGGCCCGGACACGCTGCCTACCTGGTGGACCTGCACGGCCCCGTTCAATCCTTCCGACAGCAGCTTTTCCTGTGATCTGATGGAATGGCACGGGGGTTCCAGCATAGGTTCCGATCAGTACCGGAAACCTTCGGCCGGATCGGTGGGTTCCGCGGTATTAACACTTAATCAGGACGGAAGCGCGACCCTGGATTGGTCCGGCACACAGTTCCACCTCCAGAGATTCGTTTTTGGCGATTGAAGACACCGATTTTTCAGCTGAATTTTCACCTCTTCTTGGCTCCCTTCGGGGGGCTTTTTTATTTTGAAACAAAAGGTATACAGACACTTTCAAAAGTTAAAACTTTTTGTTAAGTATGTTGCAATATTAAACAATAACCCGCCTGATATTGAGAAAACTGTAACAAATTGCTTCTCATCCCGAGATGATCGCCATAAATTATGCAGTTGGCGGGTTTTTCCAAAGACATAAGACACACGGGCACGGCATGCCTGAAAACAGACAGATAGAAATTCATGGCTAAAGGGAGGTTACCCAATGGAAACTAAGGAATCCGGTTCTCTTTCATCTGAAAAAAGGGAGGATATCTGGGCCATCATTCTTGCCCTGGCAGTACTGATTTTTTCGATAATTGCCCCGGACCTGGTCCATGACATCTTCAAAAAATATCTTTTCGTGATTTAACATCTGGGAGGGAGGAGAGATGTCATTTCTAAATTCCATGGTTGTACCGGACTGGAAAAAATTCATACCAGGGCTTCTTCTGTGTGCTGTTTTCGCATTCGTGGTGATGAACATCCACCACCTTCTTGCCACCTATCACAAGGCGGATGCGGCATCGATAAAGATTCCGAAGATAGAAA
>CAYZJS010000030.1:0-25346 GCA_964478865.1 uncultured Thermodesulfatator sp. | reverse complement strand
GTGCCAGATCAGCGTGGACAGCTCAGGCCGACACCTTCACAAGAGGGGACGAAAAACATACTCCGTAAGGGCCCCCTTGAGGGAAAATCTCGCTGCCGCCATGCTCCTTGCCTCGGGCTGGGACAGGTGCTCCAGCCTTCTGGACCCGTTTTGCGGTTCCGGAACCATTGTCATGGAAGCCATTTTAATGGCAAGTATGATCCCTCCAGGCAGGATGCGTGATTTCGCCTTCATGAAATGGAAAAATTTCCATCCCGAAATCTGGCATCAATTACTTGTCCGGGCCGACAGGCTTACTGCCAGGCCCCCGGGGAAATTCATTGCCGCGGACAGGGACCCTTCTGCAGTAGAGGCGGCGTTATTCAACGTGGAAAAGTCAGGGTTTTCACGCCATGTCCAGATCCTTCATGCAGACATTTCCAGGCTTTCTGACATTTCCATTCCCGGCCCCGGATTCATTGTCACCAACCCGCCATACGGCCACAGGCTCAAGGAAAATTACGGGCTTTCCGGTACTTACGCCAGATTTGGAGAGACGATCAGATACCACTTCCCCGGCTGGAACGTGACTGTTCTCTGTCCCAGGGACAGATCCAACCTCGGGCGGGCCCTGTCTCTGTCCTTAAGGCCGTTATGCAGGTTTTTAAACGGAGGGATCAAGGTGGAACTCCTCTCCGGTACCGTGGCCTGAAATTACCATTTTTTTCATTTTCCCTGTTTAAAAACAGTCTTCACAAAGTGTCTGCGGGCAATGGTCAGTTACTTTCCAAAAACCCCGTTTTTTCACTTAAATTCCTGCTTTCTTTGAAAAAGACAAAGATTGTCACTTGACAAGACGATCTTTTTCCCAATATAGTGGTATCAAGTGGGGAAAAGTGGTAAAAAGGGGGCAAAGCTGACATGTTCAGGGGCAGGTCAACCCATAACCTTGATGCGAAAGGACGGCTAAGCATACCGTCTCGCTTCAAGGATATCTTGAAGGCCCGCTATGACATGAAGCTTATAGTTACCAATTTGCCTTCCTGTCTTGCCGCCTACCCCCTGGAGGAATGGAGGGCCGTGGAAGAGCAGTTCAGCAAGTTTCGCTTTGGCCCGCCCAAGGTACTTGCATTCAAGCGTTACCTCCTGGGAGCGGCCATAGAATGCAACCTGGACGCCCAGGGCCGGATACTTCTCCCGGCCGGGCTGCGAAAGGAAGCAAATATCAAGAAGGAAGTGGTCCTGGTGGGCATGCTCAACTACTTTGAAATTTGGAGCAAGGACCTCCTTGAAAGCCAGTTGACTGAAACTAGAGACAATTTTGATGCTATCAGCGACGATATCATTAAAGAATTCGGCATTGGAATCTGACCTTTCCGGGATACACAGATCTGTCATGACCATGGAGGTCATGAATTTTCTGCGCCCCGAGGAAGGAGGAATCTACCTGGACGCCACTGCTGGCATGGGCGGCCACTGCGAGGCAATCCTCCAAAGAAATCCGTCTATCCGCAAGCTTGTCGCCATGGATTGGGATCAGGATGCCCTTGACATAGCCAGGGAAAGACTCAGGGCGTTTGGCAACAAGGTCAGGTTCTACCAGGCAAACTTCAAGGATATGGAGTTGGTGCTGGCGGAAGAATCGGAGAAAGGCTTCAATGGAATCCTGATGGATCTTGGCCTCTCCTCTTTCCAGTTGGACCACAGCGGTCGCGGTTTCAGCTTCCAAAGGGATGAACCCCTTGACATGAGAATGGACAGGTCCATAACCGTAATGGCCTCGGACATGGTCAACAACCTTCCGCAAGAAAGGCTGGAAGAGCTTATCCGCCTTTACGGCGAGGAAAGATGGGCAAAAAAGATCTCAAGGGCAATAGTGGAAAGGAGAAGGGAGAGACCGGTCCTCACCACTGGAGAGCTTTCGGAAATCGTAACCAGTGCAATTCCCAGGAGGTTTCACCCCAGGAAGATTCATCCAGCCACCAGGACATTTCAGGCCATCAGGATAGCCATAAACAGGGAATTCGAAAATCTTACCCAGGCCCTGGAAAAGGCTGCCCAGTGCCTGCTACCCGGAGGAACCCTGGTGGTTATCAGTTTCCATTCCCTTGAAGACAGGATTGTCAAGCACCAGCTGAAGAAAAACGGCCTCCTGGAAGTTCTGACGAAAAAACCGGTTACTCCCCAGCCCGGGGAGATCCTTTCCAATCCCAGGGCACGAAGTGCCAAGCTGCGGGCAGCAACTAGGATCACAACTTGAATTATGGAGGTGAAATAATGACTATCAAATCTGCGACACTCAGGATGCCCCAAAGGCGTGTATATTCACCAGCCAGTCGCAGAAGACGGAACACCAGGTCATTTGTATCCATCCCTGCCGGTTTTTCATTGAAGGCCGCAGCAGCCCTGTTGGTTCTCTCTCTGTTTCTCGGACTGTCTTTCATAACAAGCTATAAAATCCATGGCCTGGCCCAGGATATCCAGACGCTGGAGGAGCACTATGCCGCTGTCCAGCAAGAAAACAGGGAATTGACAGATAAATTTTCCGCCATTTCTGGCAAGAAAAAACTTGCCAGGATCGGGAAAAAACTCGGGCTTTTCAAACCTGGAGAAGGCCAGATCATTACGCTACGTTAGATAAGACTAAAATCCGTCTTTAAATTTGTCGGGGGCAGGAAATCTGAAAAGAGGCGATAGGGAGTTGACAAAGAGGATCTTCATCCGCATCCTGTACGTTATAGCCAGCATCGGTTTCTTCGGACTGGTGTTTTCAGGATGTTTTGGAGAAAGGGTCCCTGAAGGAGACAAAACGGAGGCCGGTCTCCGCCCTGCCCCTGGCAGTCTTGTTTCAGAGGCTGCCTTTGAAGCAAGACTTCTCAAAAGGCTTCCAATAGCCGACAGAAGCGGCTCCCTCCTGGTGGTCTCGAGAAAAAACAAGGATGGCTCGATAGAGCGCTACCATCCATATGGCGGTCTTGCCATGCCTGTTCTGGGTTATCTGGATGAATACGGAAGAGGCCTGGATGGAATAGAATATGCCTTTGATGGTGCCCTTTTGTCCCAGGCCAGCGGCCTGGTAACCGGAAACAGGCAAGCCCTGGGCCTCGCTCCGCTGCACCTCACCATTGACAGGAAGATCCAGGCAAGGTCCGAGGACAATCTCAGGTGGCAGATGAGAAGGCTCAAGGCAGCCCGGGGCAGCCAGATCATCATGGATCTGTCGACCGGGCAGGTGCTGTCCATGTCCAGCTTTTCCGCCAAGGATGGCAAAAGATGGCAGGCAATCCCCTCGGACAACTTCGCACTGGAAGACGGAATAGACCCGTGGGCACTGGTGGTGAACCTGGCATGGCTCAACAGGCAGCAGGAAATTCTGCTGGCCCGTTCCAGGCAGGAAGAAAATGCCCAGGATGGAACCGCAAAGCCCGAGACCAGGCCTGATTACACTTCCTGGCACTGGCTGCAACTTGGAGAAAAGGGAAAGCTCTGGACCAGGGTTACCGCGGACACCCTTGACCAGCTTTCACTGGACAACCGGCTGCTCCGACAGCTTATAACCCTGGGCCTGGGCCAACCGACAGGAATAAACCTTCCGGGAGAAAAACAGGGTGCCCTGCCCGTTTCCCTTTCAGACAACGTCACCACCATGATAAATTCGGGCATGAACGCCTCCCCCCTCCAGCTACTATGCGCATTTTCCGCCATCATCAAGGGCGGCATTCCGGTTCAGCCGGTTATTGCGGAATATAAAAACGGGCCTGAAGCACAAAAGCAGGCTGGCAAGGAGAGGGAGGCATTGTTTGACCAAGAGGCCCTGGAGCAATTTTTGAGTACCATCGGGGACAATCACGGGCCGTCCATAGCCTCGGTAACCCGAAAGACGGATGATGGCGGCGCATCCCATGAAATCATCGGAATGGGTTTTTGGCCGGCAAAATCTCCAAAAATAAGTTATATTACAGTTCTTGAAGATGCAAAGATCGATGCCAGCAGAAGACGGGGTACGCTGGGGAGAACCGCCCTTGTTGCAAGGGAAGCCGCATCCCTGTCACGCGGGAACATGCTTGCCCAAAACGGCAAAAAGAACCCTGGCCAAACAGGCACGAAAAACCAGGAGGCCGGGCATGACTCCCGACCCTGGATAATGCCGGATTTAAGGGGAAGATCCCTCAGGAGTGCACTTGAAGCGGTGGACGGGCTGGGCTTGAATCTTCGCATCAAGGGCGCGGGTACGGTAACAAGCCAGCACCCGAGGCCCGGCTCCAAGATCAAACGGGGCGCCCAATGTTTGATAGTCTGCAAAAGTTGAAGATTTTTTTATCTGAAGGGTACAGAGACTAAACTCCCATCCCTTAACCGAATTTGTTCTGAATTTTTCCTGTCCGGGATATGGACTGGTAGAGATGCCGAAAAGCCTTTTGAGCCTGTTAAGGCATGCCGAAAACGTATCAGTTATTAGTGGAGACCCTGAAAAGTGTCTCGTGGAAGACCTTTGTATCGATTCCAGGAAGGCTCGCCCCGGCAGCCTGTTTCTGGCCCTTGCCGGTACCCACCGGGCCGGTACCGATTTCATTTCCCATGCAGTGGAGCAAGGGGCCATAGCTGTCATGGTGCCCCTGAGCCACGTGGAGCTGGCGAAAAAAGCTGTTCCTCGAGGGGTTTTGCTTCTCGGTTCAAAGGACCCCAGAGTGGCTCTTGGCAGGATTGCCGATGCGTTCTACGGGCACCCCAGCAGCCTTTTGAAGGTCATAGGCATAACCGGCACCAACGGCAAGACAACCTGCACCTTTATACTGGAAAAGATCCTTTCTGCCTCAGGTGCAAGATGCGGCCTGTCAGGTACGATCATGCGAAAAACGTGCACCGCCAGCAGGACCTCGTCTCTCACCACCCCTGATGCCATCTCCTTCCACGGCTTTCTCGCATCTGTCGCAAAGGAAAAGGCCGAATTTGCAGTTACAGAGGTTTCATCCCACGGGCTGATGCAGGGCAGAGTGGAGGGCTGCAGGTTCGAATTGGCGGTTTTTACAAACCTCAGTCACGACCATCTGGACTATCACGGGGACATGGAAGGCTATTTCCAGGCAAAGCGGCTCTTTTTCACCAGGTACAAACCCGGGGCTGCCGTAATCAACCTGGACGACAAATGGGGCAGCAGATTATGGAATGAATACCAGGGACACAAGGTCTCCTATGGATTTTCAAGAAACTGCACGGTCTTCCCGGAGGATTTTCAGATCACCCCTTCAGGTATCGAAGCTGCCATAAAAATAAAAGGCCGTGTGGTAAAAATCAGTTCATCCCTGATAGGCCGGCACAATCTCTACAACATCCTGGCCTCAATAGCCGCTGCCTATGTCCTTGGCATCAGGCCAGAACACATCAAAAAGGGCATAGAGGCTCTGAAAAACGTCCCTGGCCGCCTGGAACGAGTTGACTCGCCAAAGGGCGTCACTGCCCTGGTTGATTATGCCCACACGCCCCATGCACTCCAAAACGTCCTTGAAGGCCTTGGGTCGTTGAAAAGCGGAAGGCTCATCACGGTGGTTGGATGCGGAGGGGACAGGGATCGCACGAAAAGGCCCGAAATGGCGAAGATAGCCGCCGAACTTTCAGACATGTGCATCTTTACCTCGGACAACCCGAGGACAGAATCGGCTGAAGCCATCCTGAAAGACATGCTTGAAGGGCCGGACCCTGAACTGATGAAAAAAGTGGAGGTTGTAAAGGACAGGAGAAAGGCTATCTTCAAGGCCGCCTCACTGGCCAGGCCCGGGGATATCCTCCTGGTGGCGGGCAAGGGACACGAGGATTACCAGATCATAGGTAAAACAAGATTTCCCTTTGACGACCGGAAGGTGCTGAAGGAAGCCTTGAACGCCACGGGAAATCCTTCTGAAAGGCTCCTTACCGAACCTTCACGGAAGGGGAAAATGGATATCGAACTCGGACAGCTGGCAAACATTCTAGGTGGCAAGGTGATATCCGGCAACCCAGAGACGGCCTTTTCGTCTGTCTGTACTGACAGCCGCACCATAAAAGCCGGACAGCTCTTCTGGGCATTGAAGGGTGAAAATTTTGACGGTCACGCCTTTGTACTAGCGGCCTCCGAAAGAAAGGCAGCCGGTGCCGTTGTGGAATATGAACCCGCCGGTCTGCCTGCCGGTTTTCCGCTTCTCAGGGTGAAGGACAGTCTCGCTAGTCTCGGAGACCTTGCAGCCTGGTACAGGACAAAAATCGGCTGCAACGTTTTCGCCATTACCGGAAGCTGTGGCAAGACGACCACAAAGGAACTGGTTCTGGCAATCCTGAAAGGCCCGTATAAGGCCCTGGGGACCCGGGGTAATTTCAACAATCTCATCGGCCTTCCCCTTACCATTCTTTCCCTGGCACCGGATACTCAATGGGCGGTCCTTGAAATGGGAACCAATCTTCCCGGAGAAATCGAACGGCTCTGCCAGGTCGCCAGACCGGATGCGGGCCTCATCACATGCATCCGGCCGGTGCACATGGAAGGCCTAGGCACCCTCGAAAACATCTCGAAGGAAAAGGCCGCCCTGTTCAGAAGCCTGCCGGAACATGGAACAGCCGTTGTAAACCTCGACGACCCACTGGTCATCAGGCACCTTCCTCACGTTAGATGCAAGCACGTCACCGGCTACACGTGCCATGATGCAGCAAGGGACGACAGGGTCGAAAAACTGGTGGTGCTGAAAAACATGGCACAGGCAAAACAGGGGATGGATGTCACCCTGGACATATGCGGGCAGGTAACCACTGTCAGATCCAGGCTTTTTGGCAGGGTCAACGCGCTGAACATCCTTGCTGCAGCAGCGGCAGGCGCTGCCTTGGGAATTGACGCCACACTCATCCGAAAGGGTATTGAAACAGTCCAGGCCTCTCCGGGCAGGATGCATGCCAGAAACCTTGCCAAAGGATGGCTTCTTCTGGACGATTCATATAACGCCAATCCTTCGTCCGTCAAGGCTGCCATGGATGTGGCCTGTGATATTACCAAAGGTGCCTCCAAGACATTTATCCTGGGTGACATGCTGGAACTTGGGCCAAGGGCCAATGAATTTCACCGCCAGACAGGAGAATCCGCAGCTGCATGCTCCCCGGATCTTTTATTGACAGTTGGAAAACTTGCCAAGCATATCGCCAGGGGCGCATTGGAAGCAGGCCTTTCTGCAAACCGGATATTTCCCTTCGAATCAACGGACGAACTCCTTAAATGGATGGCTGAAGACCCGGAAGGATTCTTTAACGGCACAAGAAGAACCGTGCTCGTAAAGGCATCACGCGGCATGGGCCTGGACCAGGTGGCGCGTTACCTGGAAAAGCGGCTTGAGGAGGAAACGTAGGATGCTCTTTCATCTCCTCTACCCTCTTCATGAACACTGGGCAGTATTCAATGTATTTCGCTACATAACCTTCCGGACCATTTATGCAGCAGTAACGGCCCTTGCCATAACCCTTTTTCTTGGTCCCTGGTTCATAAAAAAGATCAAGGAAATGCAGTTTGGCCAGGTGGTCAGGGACGATGGCCCAAGCACCCATCTTCAAAAGACAGGCACACCGAGCATGGGCGGGCTTCTGATTAACGGGGCCATCATAACCGCCACACTTTTATGGGCGGACCTGACCAATATCTACATATGGGGAGGCATCGTAATCCTTGCAGGGTTTGGAGGCATAGGGGCCGTGGATGATTATCTCAAGATAAAGGAAAAAAGCAGCGCGGGACTGTCTGGCAGGTGGAAGCTCCTGATCCAGGCTGCACTCATCTGTTTCTGCGCCGTAATCTTGTGGCTCCACGGCAACTGGGACACGCATCTTAGCATCCCGTTTTTCAAGAATATCAGGCCGGATCTTGGAATCTTCTATATCTTTTTTGCCTTCCTGGTCATAGCGGGCTCTTCCAATGCGGTGAACCTTACAGATGGCCTGGACGGATTGGCCACCGGCCCTTTCGTGGTCTCGGCAGCGGTCTATACGCTTTTTTGCTATCTGGCCGGACATTCCGGCCTTGCCAGGTATCTGCAGATATTTTACGTGCCGGGTGTGGGGGAGATGGCGATTTTCTGCGGGGCCATGGTCGGCGCCGGGCTGGGATTTTTATGGTACAACAGCTATCCTGCTGAAATTTTCATGGGGGATGTGGGTTCCCTGGCAATGGGAGGAGCCCTGGGGGTCGTGGCAGTGTTGTCCAAGCAGGAAATCCTCCTGTGCATCGTGGGAGGGGTATTCGTGGCCGAGGCGGTCTCGGTGATGATGCAGGTGGGATATTTCAAGGCAACCAAGGGAAAAAGGATATTCAGGATGGCCCCTCTTCATCATCATTTTGAAATGCTCGGCTGGCCGGAGCCTAAGGTCATCGTGCGGTTCTGGATTGTATCGGTTCTCCTTGGTCTGGTGGCCATCAGTACTTTGAAGCTCAGGTGATGGATAGAATGACTCTCAGGGGAAAAAAGATCGCAGTCCTTGGTGTTGGAGAAGCCGGAAGGTCTGCTGCCAGGTATCTTCACCGCCAGGGTGCTGAGCTGATCTGCTGCGACAGGAAGGCCCCGGAGAACTGGCCTGAAGATTTCAGGCTCTGGTGTGAAGACAATAAAATAGACGTACTTTGGGAAAAGGACCTGCCTGAAACAGGCACTTCAGGCCTGGACATGGCAGTTGTCAGCCCGGGTATTCCTCCACGCTCTCCAATGGTCCGTTTCTTTGCGAGGCAGAAGGTGGAGGTCATGGGAGAGCTGGCCCTGGCCGCATCTCTTTGGCCGGGAACACTTATAGGCATTACGGGTACAAACGGAAAGACCACCACCACGGAGCTCACCTCCCACATCCTGACAGTGGCGGGCATCCCTTGCGTAAAGGCGGGAAACATTTCTCCGCCCCTTTTTGATCTCCTGGAGGACAGTGCCGGAACAGACATGGCAGTTCTGGAAATAAGCAGTTTCCAGCTGGAATATTTCCCGGAACGATGGCCTGCATGGCTAAAGCGTCCGCACTTTCACACCGCCGCCGTCCTGAACCTTGCACCCGACCATCTGGACAGGCATGGCTCCATGGAAAGGTATTCCCTCTGCAAGGCAAGGATTTTCAGATTCCAGAGGGGAGACGACCTGGCCATTCTCGGGCCTGGAACCGAAAAAATACAGGGGAACCTCCCAGGCAAAAGGCTCTTTCTTTCCCTTGATGATGCAGAAAAGACGGGCGCCTCCTGGAACCCCGAAATGGCCGAGCTCCGGGTTCTATGTCCGGGAAGGTTTGATCAGGTCTTTGACCTGTCGGGATGGAAGCTTTATGGAAGACACAACATGGAAAACCTTGCAGCTGCCGTCATGGCGGCATTAAACAGCGGGGCCGAACCAGCAGCCGTACAAAAGGCCGTGGAAACCTTCAGCCCCCCTGATTACAGGCTTCAAAAATCCGCCACATTTAATGGCATAACGTTCGTGAACGATTCCAAGGCAACCAACGTGGCAGCACTGATTGCAGCGCTTAATGCCATTGAAGGCGATGTAACCCTTATTGCCGGCGGCAGGGGAAAGGGTGAAGACCTTGGTGCCCTTTCCTGCTTTTTGCAAAAGGAAAACGGCAACAGGCCGGCCGCCAGGATCAAAAACGCCATCCTCATCGGGGAAGAGGCCCCAAGGCTCAAAGAAACACTGGCCCCTTTCGTGGAAGGGTGCCACATCCTCGTGGGCAGGGACGGGGCCGAGACCATTAAAAAGGCAGTGCAAACCGCGGTGACAGTGAGCCCGCCCGGCTTTACGGTGCTCCTGTCTCCGGCATGTGCAAGTTTCGACATGTTTTCAAGCTACAAGGAAAGAGGCAAGGCATTTGATATGGCCGTCAGGGAGCTAAAATGATCTCTGAAAAAAACAAGGCAGGAACCAGCAAAAATTCTGCAGGTTTTGAATTGGTTAATGGCCCCGAAGCCAAGAATCTGGAACTGAGGCTTGTCATCACCGGGGGCGGAACCGGTGGCCATGTATTTCCGGGGGTTGCCATTGCCGAAGAAATGGAAGCGCTTTGCCGGCTCAGGTGCCTGTGGATAGGGACAGGGAGGCCTGTTGAAAGAAGGGCCCTTGAACAAAAGGACTGGGACTACAAAATCCTCCATGTCAGGCCGTTAAAGGGAGGTGGAGCAGTCAACATACTGCAGTCCCTGGTGCATCTTCCCCTGGCCATCATGAAGGCCGCAGCGGTCCTCAAAAGATTCAAACCCGACGTGGTCCTGGGGGTTGGAGGCTACGTATCCGGGCCGGTACTTGCAGCGGCCCGCATTTTAAGAATCCCCACGGCCATTCACGAGCAAAACCTTCTTCCAGGGCTTGCAAACAAGATGGCTGCAAAATTCGTGGACAGGGTATTCATTAGCTTCGAGGCGTCCAGGCCCTACTTTTCAAACAAGTCCATAGAATGTGCCGGAAACCCCGTGAGAAAGGATATCCTCGAGCAGGCTGCCTCTCCCGCAGGTGAACCCGGCAACGGCTCCACTCACATTCTGGTACTCGGGGGAAGCCAGGGAGCATCCGGACTCAACAGGCTGGTGAGTTCGGCCCTCAAGATCCTCTTCCAGTCTGGACAAAAATTTTCTGTCATTCACCAGACAGGAGCGCAAGATTTCCAGGAAATGCAGGCATTTTACAAGGATGCCGGAATGGATGTGGCGGTTAATGAATTTATTAATGAAATGGGCATTGCATACTCATGGGCTGATCTGATAATTTGCAGGGCAGGAGCTACAACCTTAGCGGAGATTACAGCAGTTGGAAAACCGGTGATCTGCATCCCGTACCCCCATTCTGCCGATGGCCACCAGGGGTTGAATGCCAGGGCCATATATGATGCTGGGGCCGGTCTCTACTTTGAGGAAGGAGATGTGGGTGCTGTCCGTCTGGCTTCAGAGATAGAAAAACTGATGTCCAGCCCGGAAACACTGGCTGACATGACGGTCAATGCCAGGAAGCTGGGGCGTCCTGAAGCCGCAGCCATGATCGCCAGGTCCATAATCAAGCTGAGTCACAAGAACAATGACGGGGAGTACTCCATAAACGCCACGAGAGGAGAAACCATTCACGGCCATGTATAAGAAGCAGCATATACATTTTGTAGGCATAGGCGGCATTGGCATGAGCGGCCTGGCCCAGGTACTTCTAAGCCTGGGCTACTCGGTATCCGGTTCGGATCTGAGGACCACGGGCATAACAAAAAAACTGGATGCCAACGGGGCGGTAATCTTCAAGGGCCACCAGGCTCAGAACGTCCACGGTGCAGACGTAGTAGTAGTATCTTCGGCAGTAAGAGACGATAACCCCGAGGTCACCACTGCCAGATCTATGGGCATCCCGATAATACCCAGGGCAGAGATGCTGGGGGAACTCATGAGATTCAAAAAATTCGGAATAGCAGTGGCCGGTGCCCACGGCAAGACCAGCACCACTTCCATGGTTGCCTCGGTCCTCCAGGCAGCAAGACTTGACCCCACGGTAATCATCGGCGGAAAGGTGAAGGGCATGGGAACCAATGCCCATTGGGGTAGCGGTGAATTCCTGGTTGCCGAGGCTGACGAAAGCGACGGCAGTTTCCTCCGCCTGACGCCAAGCATGGTGGTTGTGACCAATATCGACAGGGAACACCTGGACTTTTATTCCGGACTGGAGGAAATAGAAGAAAACTTCCTGAAATTCATGGACAGGATCCCGTTTTACGGTGCAGTAATCGCATGTGGAGATGACGAATCGCTTGGAAGGGTTCTGGCCAGGAGCAGCAAGAGACAGCTTATCTATGGCACAGGGACAGGCTGCGAACTGAGGGCCGTAAACATCGAGGCAACAGGCCTTTCCACTGCCTTCGATGTGGAATTTAAGGGCCGCTACATGGGCAAGGTCACATTGAACGTCCCGGGAATCCACCATGTCAGAAATGCCCTGGCAGCAGTGGCCGTGGGCCTGGAGCTGGAACTTGATTTTGAATCCATAAGTAAAGGACTCCTTCACTACAACGGTGTTGGCAGGAGGTTTGAAATCCTGGGGATTGAAAACGGCATAAGGGTGGTGGATGATTACGCCCACCATCCCACTGAAATAAAGGCCACCCTCGCGGCAGCCCGTGCTGCCTGGCCGGGAAACAGGCTCGTGGTCCTATTTGAGCCACACAGGTACACCAGGACCCAGATGCTGATGGATGAATTTCCTGCTGCCTTTGAACAGGCCGACGAGGTCTGGATTACCGAGATCTATCCGGCAAGTGAATCTCCAATAGTTGGCGTTTCCGGCAGGAGGCTTGCAAGGGTTGTTGGTGAAGCACTTTCAAGAAAGGTTCATTTTGTGGAAGAGGTCTCCATGCTTCCCGGGGCTGTCATCCCCCAGCTGAAGACAGGAGACGTTGTCATGACCCTGGGAGCCGGGGCCATAGGAAAGGTGGGAAGACAGTTGTACGATTCCCTGAAGGGAAACCATGCGGCAGTTGCTATTTAACGACCTTAAACGGATAAAAGACCTGAATGTGGCCCAAGACGTCTGTCTTGGCAGCCACACCACCTTTAAAATAGGCGGCAGGGCCAGGCTGTTTCTTACCCCGCTTTCCACGCAGGCCCTGGAAAAGTCCTTGGGGCTCTTGAAACAGGCGGAAACACCGTACCGGATACTCGGGAACGGAAGTAACCTCCTCATAACAGACCGGGGAGTGGATGCCGTGATCAATCTTTCACGGATGTCATCCGTCCGCTCATGCAACGGCGCCCTTACCGTACAGGCAGGGATGACCATTTCAGGCCTTCTGAGGTGGTGTCTGGACCATGGCTATGGAGGGCTGGAAGCACTGGCGGGAATTCCAGGCTCCCTTGGCGGGGCCATTTCCATGAACGCCGGTGCATGCGGGTGTGAAATTGCAGATTTTGTGGAAGAAATTCTCCTTACATGCCATGAAGGCAGTGCATGGTTCAAGCCAGTGGACCAAACCTTTTCGTATCGAAAATCCAGCATACCAGCCGGCAGCATGATCTCCGCCCTGAAAATAAGGCTTTCAAAAAATATACCTCAAGGCCCTAAAAAGCAGGCCCTTTTTCCACGTGCCAGGAAGGATTCGGTGGAAAAGATCAGGAAGGTGATGCAAAAACGCCTTATCAGCCAGCCCCTCGGGCAACCCAGTGCAGGCTGTGTATTCAAGAACCCGGAAGGCGCATACGCATGGAGGCTCATTGCAGAAAGCGGTCTTCAGGGTTTTGCAAATGGAGATGCCCAGGTATCGAGAAAACATGCAAATTTCATTGTCAACCGCGGAAAGGCCGATTTCATCCAGGTCAAGGATCTCATGGCAATAATCAAGGAGCGGGTATACGAACAAACAGGTACCTTGCTAAAAGAGGAACTGGTAATCTGGGAAGATGATATCATCCACTAAAAAAAACAGGCAGTTCAGCAAGAGGCCGGCAAAAAAGAAAGGGCTTAACTGGAACAAGGCCTCCAAGGTCATTCTTGCCACCGTCATGCTGTTGGCCTTGACTGGCGGGATCGCAGGAACGGTTTACGGAATCAAGAAATGGATGAGCACCTGTTCCTATTTTTTTGTTTCATCCGTGGAGGTCCACGGTGAAAAACGCCTGACCAAAAAGGAAATCCTGGACCTCAGCGGCATTCGGATAGGTGACAACATCTTCTCCCTCGACCTGAAGGATATCGCCCGAAAGCTTTCCAGCCAGCCATGGATCAGGTTTGCCCGTGTGGAAAGAAGGCTTCCAGATGCCCTGTTCATCCATGTTGAAGAACGCGAGCCGGTAGCCCTTGCCAGAATCGGTGAGAGGCTCTTCCTGGTGGACAGGGATGGTACTCCCTTCAAGTATCTCAAGAAACAAAAGGGTTTTTCAGCCCCGGTCATTACCGGAATAGACCAAAAAGGCACTCCTTCAGAAAGTGGTGATGCAAAACCCGCTGTCAACAGGTCCAAGATGGACGACGCCCTCAAGATAATCAAGATGTCCAGAAAGGGTGTCAGGGCTCTTGGATACAACAATATCAGCCAGATAGACTTCCCGGATGACCAGACCGTTGTCATCTACACGGCAGACAGGGCCGTCCCCTTCTACATAAACAGGGACGGGCTGAAAAAGCAGTTTTACAGGGCTGAAAAAATTCTCTTTCAATTGTATAATTCAGGACAGTATCCAAAGGTGGTTAGTGTAAACGTAGGTTACGGCAAAGACATGGCCCTGGCCAAGCTCAAAAAGAAGTGATGCATGGTTGAACGCACCTGTGACATAGTAGTTGGCCTTGATATAGGAACCACCAAGATCTGTGCCGTAGTAGGCGAGCTTTCAGAAGACAGCGTAGAGATCATAGGGGTTGGCAGCCACCCGTCCGTCGGCCTCAGAAAGGGTGTGGTAGTCAACATCGACAGCACCGTCAACTCCATCAGGAGCGCCGTAGAAGAAGCCGAACTCATGGCCGGCTGCGAGATCACCTCGGCCTTTGTAGGTATCGCCGGCAGCCACATAAAGGGCTTCAACAGCCACGGAGTAATTGCGGTAAAGGGTGAAGAAGTGGCTGAAGAAGACGTGGAACGGGTGATTGATGCTGCAAGGGCAGTAGCCATTCCCATGGACCGGGAAATCATCCACATCCTGCCCCAGGAATACATCGTGGATGACCAGGGTGGGATCCTGGACCCGGTGGGCATGATGGGGGTACGCCTTGAGGCCAAGGTCCATATTGTCACCGCTGCGGTGACTGCTGCACAAAACCTGGTCAAGTGCGCCAACCGGGCCGGACTCGATGTGGATGATATAGTCCTTCAGCCGCTGGCCTCGGCACATGCAGTACTCACCGAGGAAGAAAAGGAAATAGGCGTCGCCCTCATTGATTTTGGTGGAGGGACCACGGATCTCGCCCTCTTGAGCGAAGGCGCCATAAAACATACTGCCGTACTGGGGCTTGGAGGGAACAATCTCACCTACGATATCTCGGTTGGCCTCAGGACACCCATGAATGACGCGGAGAAGATAAAGGTACGTCATGGCACCTGCCTGGTCTCCATGGTCCAGAGGGACGAGATGATCGAGGTGCCAAGCGTGGGCGGCAGGAAACCGAGGCAGCTTTCCAGGCATATACTTGCTGAAATCCTGGAACCCAGGATAGAAGAGATATTTTCACTCATAGACCAGGAAATCCAGCGCACGAGGCTAAAGGAACTGCTTGCATCAGGCGTGGTCATCACAGGGGGGTCTGCTGTTCTTCCCGGGGTCTGCGAGATGGCGGACCAGATCTTTCAGCTTCCTGCCAGGATAGGTTTTCCAAGAAATATCTCGGGCCTTGTGGACGTGGTGGACAACCCCATGTATTCGACTGCAGTAGGACTTGTGCTTTACGGTTTCCAGGACAGGCCCAGGGATACCGGGCATTTCAAGATGAAGGGAGACAACCTTCTCCAAAAGGTCACTGGGAGAATGAAATCGTGGTTTGGTCTTTAAACATGAGAAAAGGGGAGAGGAACTCATGCCACTAGAGTTTGTAGATAGCGGTTTGTCAGCCAGGATAAAGGTCATTGGTGTAGGTGGTGGAGGGGGAAACGCCATCAACAACATGATTGCCTCCGAGCTGATGGGGGTGGAGTTTATTGCTGCAAACACCGATTCACAGGCACTTGAGATGTCAAGGGCCGGAATCAAGGTGCAGCTCGGGCGGAATCTCACCAAGGGTCTTGGCGCAGGCGCCAAGCCGGAAGTCGGAAGAGAGGCCGCAGAGGAAAGCGCCGACGAGATCAGGCAGGTCCTTGAAGGCAGCGACATGGTCTTTGTAACCGCCGGCATGGGTGGAGGCACTGGGACAGGTGCAGCCCCTGTAATAGCTGAAATCAGCAAGGAACTTGGCGCCCTCACCGTGGCCGTTGTCACAAGGCCGTTTGGTTTTGAGGGAAAGAAGAGGAGCCGCCAGGCAGACGAGGGTATAGAGCACCTGAAGGAGGTGGTCGATACAATCATTACAATTCCAAATGACCGCCTCAGGACACTTGCCGATACCAAGACCCCCATCATGGAGATGTTCAAAAAGGCGGACGAGGTTCTTTACTATGCAGTGCGGGGCATCTCGGACCTTATCGTGGTGCAGGGCTACGTAAACGTGGACTTTGCAGACGTACGCACCGTAATGGCGGAGATGGGCATGGCACTTATGGGAACAGGCATGTCTGGGGGTGAGAGAAGGGCTTTTGAGGCAGTGCAAATGGCCATTGCCAATCCACTGCTGGAAGACATATCCATAAGTGGAGCCAGGGGCATACTCATGAATCTCACGGCGAGCATGAACACCCTGACCATGGATGAAGTGGATCAGGCCGCAAGCCTGATCAAGGAAGAGGCCCATGAAGATGCCAATATCATCTGGGGCACGGTGTTCGATGATTCCATGGGAGATGAAATCCGGGTGACTGTAATTGCTACCGGGATAGGAAGGGATAAACAGATCGCCCCAAGGGACGAGCACATAGTTACCCACATCGATTCTGCCAGGAAAAGAAGGGTTTCCGAAGAGTCTTCAGAAGAAGAACCGGCCCCGGTTTCCGGCGAAGGCCCCCAGGACCAGTCCTTCAAGGTGGAAAGAAAACCGGATAGGACCAAGGAGTTTGCCGGTCTTCACTCCCTGGATACGGAAGAATTTGAGATTCCAACCTTCATGAGAAAAAAGGCCGATTGAGCCTGAAACCAGAAACCTAGAAGAGACAGGCAGGTCTTTTCGGGTATCTGCTCACCGGGTACTACAACTACTGCATTACCGGGCGCTTGAAGTACGGGGAGTACATCTTCATACCCTCCGCCTTGTACCTGTAGCACCCTGTAAGCAGATACATTTCAGACAGTTGTGCGATAATACCCGCAAAGAACCCTTTGAGGAGTCACGTTTTCGTGCCTTCCTGTTTTGTTTGGGAGCCGGACGGATCTTATATGCTATTTCGTCTGGCAGTGCTGTTCAATATGGCCAACCATAGCCTGGGCAATACTTTCGATCTTTTCTGCGTCCTCTCCCTCCACCATGACCCTGATAACAGGCTCGGTGCCTGAGGAACGTATAAGAATCCTTCCGGTTCCAGCCAGTTCCTTTTCAAAGGATTCCTTCAGGTCGAACAGCCCGGGGATATCCTCTGGTGCCTTTTTAACAGTAAGGCGCACGTTATAGAGTACCTGGGGAAAGGTCTCCATAACGGATGCAAGCTCCGACAGGGGGCGCCTGGTCCTCTGCATAACAGACAGCAGCTGAAGGGCCGCAAGTATTCCGTCTCCGGTGGTGATATGGTCCATGAAGATCAGGTGGCCGGACTGCTCTCCCCCGAAATTGTACCCCTTCTCCCTCATGGCTTCCACCACGTACCTGTCTCCAACCTTGGTGCGTATAAGGCGCCCGCCCATGTCTTCCAGGGCCTTTTCCAGGCCCATGTTACTCATGACAGTTGCAACCACGGTATTGTAGTTCAGGTGCCGGTTTTCGATCATGTACTTGGCGCATATGGCCATGATGTGGTCGCCGTCCACGACGTTGCCCTTTTCATCAACCACGATTACCCTGTCCCCGTCTCCATCCAGGGCAATACCCATGTCGGCTCCGCTTGCCCTGACCTTTTCCTGCATCTTTTCGGGATAAAGGGCTCCGCATTCCTCGTTTATATTCGTACCGCTTGGCTGAATCCCGAGCTTTGTGACATCTGCGCCCAGCTCTTCGAAAACGGCAGGAGCAACCTTGTAGGTGGCACCATTGGCGCAATCAAGTACTATCTTCAGCCCGTCCAGGGCCAGGTCTTTGGGGAAGGTATGTTTCAGGAAGACTATATACCTGCCCCTGGCATCGTCGATCCTGTAGGCCTTGCCCACCCCTTCGCCAGTGGGCATTTCCTTCTGCAAAGAGGGGGAGTCCATCAGTTCCTCGATCCTGGCCTCCACGTGGTCAGGCAACTTGAAACCGTCGCTTGAGAAAAGCTTTATTCCATTGTCCTGAAAGGGGTTGTGCGAGGCCGAGATAACCACCCCGGCATCCGCCCTCATGCTCTCGGTAAGAAAGGCAATGGCCGGCGTGGGCATGGGGCCTATCAAGAGCACATCCACTCCCATGGAACAGATGCCTGCCGCAAGGGCGTTTTCAAGCATGTAACACGAAAGCCTCGTATCTTTTCCTATGAGTATCCTGGGACGTCTGTTCCTGCTGTTCCTGAACACGTAGGCAACGGCCCTGCCAAGATTCATGGCAACGTCCGTGGTCATGGGATGGACATTGGCGAGTCCCCGTACCCCATCGGTTCCGAAAAGTTTCCTCATTGCTTCTTCTTCCTCTTTATTCTCACCTTTATCTTGCTGGGAGTCACTCCCTTGCACTCAAAACCAGGAGGTGCCTCTGTGTGGGGTTCAAGTTTGTATGTTCCAGGCTTGAGCTTGCTTACATCCAGTGAAACCTTGATCTCCTCGATCTTGACCTTGTCCAGGGCAGGCTTTTCACCTTCCAGTTTAACGCTCACCTCGGTAGGCCAGATGGTCACCCTTTGATCACCCTTCTTCAGGCGGACAGGCACGTGACGTATCTTCTTTTCTCCCCTGGCAGGCCTGACATACACTGTCACCTTGAACTTGCTGGGCCCTTCAACAGTCAGATGCAACCCCTGCAGGTTCAGGCCCACTTCCTCCGTAAAGGTCTCCCTGACTCCCTTGAGGTTTATGGGATTGAGCTCCAGATACTTGAGCCTGGAAACCTCCTTGGCCGAGCCACTTACCTGGGTTTCCCTGGGCTCCACATACACCCTTTCCACCTCGTAACCCATGGCCACCGAATTGATGAGTACGGGCTTTACCTGGAGTCTCTTCCTCAAAAGCGGCTGAAGCTCTATCTCTATTATATTCGGCTTTACCCTCAAGATCTTGAGGCCCCTTGGGATGGTGAAGTCATCAGGTGCCAGATGAATCAGCTCCTTTCCTGGAGCTGCATCCTTGAGGTCAATGACCTTGGTCAGGTTCTTGGTTGCGATATTTTTAATGATACTCCTGGGGCCGAACACGCGGATCTCTATGGATGATGGAATATCGTTGGCGATTACAAGGTTGGGGGGGAGATTCACTATCTCAAGGGGCACGGGTATCCCTATTTCCGCCTTTTCCTGACCGACCACAAAAGACCACAACAACACCGAGAAACCCAGTGCCAGTATCTTGAGCAACCAGTCTTTCAAAAAGAAATCTTTCCAGCGCATGTTACTTAAGCCTGAAACGCCACCAGGATTTTTCAGCCTCTTCTGGCGCAAAACTGTTGTGAAGTATTCTCCTCAGTGTCCCCGGGTCGATATCCCTGGTAATGCGGCCCGCAATTGCCACTGATATGCTTCCTGTTTCTTCCGATACTATTACGGTAACTGCATCTGTTTCTTCGGTTATTCCTATTCCTGCCCTGTGCCTGGTACCCAGCCGCCGGCTGATACCCGGATTTGAGGTGAGGGGGAGAACGCAGCCTGCTGCCGCAAGCCTGCCCCCCTGGACAATGACTGCGCCATCGTGTAGGGGGGTGCACTTGGCGAATATGGTATTCAAAAGGATACGGCTGACCTCGGCATCCAGCCTGGTGCCGGTTTCCATGAATTCATTGAGCCCCACTGTCCTTTCAAGGACAATCAGTGCCCCGATCCGATTATTGGACATTTCGGATGCAGCCTTTGCTATCTCCTCCAGGGCGTGAAATGTCTTCACCTTGTACTTGAGGAAAGGGGCCTGGCCGAACTGGGTGAGAACCCTGCGGATGTCATCCTGGAAGACAATGACGACAAGGAGAAAGATGGAACTAAGGGCAGTGCCAAGGAGCCAGTGCAGGGTATAGAAGCCAAGCTCCTTTGCCACAAAATATATCAGTATGATAAGACCGAGGCCGGCAGCCATCTGAACGGCCCTGGTTCCCCTGATGAGCACCATTATCCTGTAGATGATGAATGCGACAAGCAGGATATCCACGACATCCTGCCACCTCATCAAAGGGATGTAATGATGAATGACATCTAACATCTGATATCTTCCCCGGTCAGATTATCAATACCAAATTCCAAGGGCCTTCTTACCCGGTTTACAAGGACAACACTTCTGTTTTTCTTCTCTGGTTCAAGGCGTCGGCCACCTTCAGCGCGTCGGCCACTGCTTCCACGTTGTGAACCCGCAGGATGGCAGCTCCATTCAGAGCGCATGCCACTGCCGCACCTACCGTGGCAGAGTCCCTATCCCCGGCCTTCTGTCTGCCTGTTATCTCCCCAAGAAATGCCTTTCTGGACGGCCCGACCATGACCGGCAGACCATGCCTGGCAAATCTTTCAATGCCGTTTATTATGTCAAGGTTATCCTGGAACCTCTTGCCAAACCCTATCCCGGGATCCAGGATGATATTCTTTCTGGAAATTCCCTTTTCCAGGCAATATGAAATGCGCTCCTGGAAAAATTCATCTATTTCCCCAAGGACGTCTTCGTAAAAGGGAGACCTTTGCATATCCGAAGGCGTCCCTTTCATGTGCATGATCACCACGGGAACATCCCTTTCCCTGACAAGATCGGCCATGCGCCCGTCCATCCTCAGCCCGCTTATATCGTTTACCATGTCGGCACCGGCCTCCAGGGCCGCCTCTGCCACGTCCGCCTTGGTGGTATCAATGGAGATGGGGCACGGTAAAAAGGCACTGATTGCCCTGATAACCGGCAAAACCCGCTCCAGTTCCTGGTCAGCCGGCACGGGCTCGGAAAAAGGCCGGGTGGATTCCCCACCTATGTCTATGATATGGGCGCCTTGGCGTACAAGACACTGGGCCTGTTCCAGGGCATTTTCGGGCTGGAGGTACTTGCCTCCGTCAGAAAAGGAATCGGGGGTTACATTCAACACCCCCATTATGATGGTGTTGCTGTCCCAGTATAGTTTGCTATTTCCGCATATCAGGACATTTTCCGTCATTTACCGGCAAGACCGCCACTTCCAGAATTTTCAGAAACCTGCCCATGTTCATCTTTTCGGCACTCGGTCATTATGGCCTCAATTTCCCCTGAGTCAAGGGTCTCCTTATCAAGGAGCCCTTCTGCCAGCCTGTGAAGGCATTCTATATTTTCTTCCAGCAGGTTTCTGGTCTTTTGATAGGAATCCTTTACGATCTTTTCTATGGCCTGGTCAATCTTCCTGGCAGTGGCCTCGCTGTACTCCTTCATGTGTCCGAAATCCCGGCCCAGGAATATTTCCTCGTTCTGCTTGGCAAATGCCACTGGGCCTATCTCGTCACTCATGCCCCACTCGGTGACCATCTTCCTGGCAAGGTTCGACACCCGTTCTATGTCGTTGCCTGCACCAGTAGTGACCTCGTTGAACACGAGTTCCTCGGCCACCCGTCCGCCAAGAAGGATAACAAGGTTGTTCAGTAGATATGTCCTGGGATAGGTATGTTTTTCATCCTCGGGAAGCTGCTGGGTAAGCCCGAGGGCACGGCCTCTGGGTATAATGGTGACCTTGTGAACCGGGTCGGTGCCAGGAAGAAGCTTGGCTGCCAGGCAATGGCCAGCCTCGTGATAGGCCGTTATCCTCTTCTCACTGTCAGAGATGATGATGCTCTTTCTCTCCACTCCCATGAGGACCTTGTCCTTGGCCTTCTCGAAATCCACCATCTCCACCTTGTCCTTGTTTGCCCTGGCTGCAAGAAGGGCGGCCTCATTCACCAGGTTTTCCAGGTCTGCACCTGAAAATCCCGGGGTCCCCTTGGCTATTACGGAAAGATCCACGTCATCGGAAAGGGGGGTGTTGGCACTGTGCACCTTTAATATGGCCTCCCTGCCCCTTACATCCGGTACGGATACCGTAACCTGCCTGTCAAACCTTCCGGGCCTCAAAAGCGCCGGATCTAGCACGTCAGGCCTGTTGGTGGCAGATATTACTATGACCCCTTCCGAGGTCTCGAAACCGTCCATCTCCACCAGGAGCTGGTTCAAGGTCTGCTCCCTCTCGTCATGGCCTCCACCGAGGCCTGCTCCCCTGTGCCTGCCAACGGCATCGATTTCATCTATGAAGATGATACAGGGTGCATGTTTCTTTGCCTGGACGAACAGGTCCCTCACCCTGGAGGCGCCCACGCCCACAAACATTTCCACGAAGTCCGAACCGCTGATGCTGAAAAACGGGACGCCTGCCTCTCCGGCAATAGCCTTTGCAAGCAGCGTCTTGCCAGTACCTGGAGGCCCCACAAGGAGCACTCCCTTTGGAATCCGGCCGCCAAGCTTGGTGAATTTTTTCGGATCCTTCAGGAAATCTATCACCTCTGTCAGCTCTTCCTTGGCTTCATCCACGCCTGCCACATCCTTGAAGGTGACCTTTACGTTCTGGCTATTCAGAAGCTTGGCCTTGCTCCGGCCAAAGGACATGGCCCTGCCCCCCCCTGCCTGCATCTGGCGCATGAAAAATATCCAGACACCAATAAGGAGAAGCATGGGAAACCAGGAAATGAGCAGCGTGAGGTACCACGGCGTTTCTTCAGCGGGTTTCACCTCTATAACAACGCCCTTTTTCTTAAGTTCCGGGATGAAATCCGGATCCTGAGCGGGCACGGCTGTCTTGAACCTGGCCTTGTTCAGAAAGGTGCCCTCCACCTTCTCATCCTGTATGACCACCCTGGCAACCTGTCCCTTTTCCACATAGGATAGGAAATCACTGTATGTTATTTCCTGGATTTTTGTCTGGGGCTTGTTAAAAAGGTTGAAGAGAAATACTACGACAAGGCCTATAACAAGCCATAGACTGAGATTTTTATAAAAAGTGTTCAAATATGTTCCTCCGCATAAACGGTCTGATTATCAAGGTTTAACCAATATAATACTATTATTAAACTAACGCATTGAGCAAATGCAAGCCAAAACGGGATATTTTCGAAATTTCCAAGATTTATCCGGCCGGAATGGAATCTTTCAGGCCCCTGAAGAAGGCGGCTAGGCTGCCTGGATTCCAGATGAGCCTGATACAACTGCTGTCTCCGGGCATGATACGCGCAGGCTGGCTTGTCTCCACGCCGCAGACCGCCGTTATCTCCTCCCCCTTTCTGAGCACCGGGAGGATATCCCTCATAAACCTGGGAACGTGCCTGTTTATGAGAAATTTCTTGAGCCTGACACGATGCTTCTGGCCCAAGGGCATGAACCTGTCGCCTTTCCTTCTGAAGGTCAAGCGGAAGGGAAAGGCGGTTTCACGAAGTGAGACAAAAACGGGCCTCGGGAAAAAGCCACCCGTTTCCAGCCCAAAGGCATTGCAGGATACTTCTTCGATAACCACCTCTCCGGCCCCGGCGGGGAGAGGGAACCTGCCGGGCTCTTCCACTGTCAGGGAAAAACCCTCATCCACTCTTCCCGATTTTCGAAAGCCGGGCGGGATTTCACTGACAACGGCCACAAGACCGTAATTTCTCAACACGAAATACCCTTCAGGCAATGAATAAAGGGCCACCGGCCTGCTGGAACAGGAAAGTTCATCCATTTTCTCCAGGTGATCAAACCCGATCCGTGCCGGCAAAAGTCCCGCCTCCGCCATTGCCTTCCTGTAAACCCTCCTCCTCACTGCCCTTGGAAAGGCACTTAGGGCAATCCTGTCAAGGAAAACGCCGCCAGAGCGACCTTCACCCTTGGAAACCTGTTCGTAGGCCTGATGAGCCAAGGTTTCCATTGCCTGGTTTTCCTCAGCCATGATCCTGCCGACCTTGTAAATGGAATCCACGGCAGCAGGATTTATCTCCTTTTCCATGACGGGCAATACCACTTTTCTCACCCTGTTTCTGGTATATTTCAGGCTTTGGTTTGATGAGTCGTGGACAAAGGAAATGTCATACCTGGCCAGGTATTCCAGGATCTTTTCCTTCCTGCAGAAAAGAAGGGGCCTGATGACCCCGTCTTCCCTCCTGATCCTGATGCCAGCCAACCCTCCAGGGCCTGCACCTCTTGCAAGCCTGAAAACGATTTCCTCGGCCTGGTCATCCCGGGTGTGTCCGGTGGCTATGAGTCCGAGTCCCTGTTCCCGTGCAGTACGTTTAAGGAATGAATAACGGGCCTGCCGCGCAGCTTCCTGGAGCCCCATGTCCTTTTTGCGGGCCAGGGCCCTGATGTCAGCCCTCTCAAGAAAAAACGGGATACGATTGCACGCGCAGATTTCCTGGACAAATCCGGCATCCCGAAGGGATTCCTCACCACGAAGGCCGTGTTCAAAATGGGCCACTGCCAACCTCAGTGACCATGGCCCGGAAAGCAGAAAAATGAGGTTCAGCAGGCAGACCGAATCGGGACCGCCTGAAACCGCCACAAGCAGGGAAGCATTTTTCGAAAACAGCTTCTCTTTCCGGATAAAGCCCTTGAAATCGGAAAAAAGCCTGGAGTCTTTTCCTTGGTTGAGGTCTGGTATTGAAGGAGACGAACCGCCTCCTGGATTCAGCAGGCTCACCCCCCGCCTCGGTTCATGTTCATGCATCTCAAGATATCGAGACTGGTGGCAGCCCGGACAGAGACAATCTCTGCCTTCAGGCGCAATTTCTTGCCGGCGGCCGGATGGTTGAAGTCAGCTACTACCGTATCTTCTTTAATATCCTTTACCGTAAACCTTATCTCGTGCCCGGTGGCCGTAATCTCCTGATAGATCTCTCCTTTTTTCAGCTTGTCAGGCCTTGAAATCTGAGAACAGGGAATTTCATTAACCAGGGACTTATTGTACTTGCCGAAGGCCTGTTCCGGAGGTATCACCACCTCGACATTTTCTCCTTCCTCCAGGTTCCAGATGGCCTTCTCAAGGACGGGGATCACCGGATCCCTTCCATACAGAAATTCCGCATCAAATGTCCTGCTAAGCTCGGCTGGAGTGGTTCCATCTTCCACTTCCAGATTATATTTTACCTTCACAATGGTATCGGTTTCTACTCTCATATTGTTATTCTCCTCCATCTTTAACTCAGAACAGAATAACCCAAATGAAAAGTTTCTTAAAGGGTTGTCTGATTTTAAAAAATGGCGCGCTCACCAGGCAAACCTGTTCAAACCGCCTTTAACTTTACAAGATTTTGAAAAATGATTATACAGGTTTCGATGCCATTTTAACAGCCCGCCCATAGCTCAGCTGGATAGAGCAACGGACTTCTAATCCGTAGGTCTCAGGTTCGAATCCTGATGGGCGGGCCAATGAAATCAGAAACTGCAGCCCGGACCTGTTCCAGCATCAGCGAGGACCGCTTCCAGAGTCCTTATCTGTAAACTTCTTTTCTGTGACCTACACGTACTATCTGGATCAAGAGAACATCATCAAAAACAGAATATACGACTCTATAATCCCCGGTTCTCACCCTAAAGGTGTTTTTAG
>CAYZJS010000029.1:0-52233 GCA_964478865.1 uncultured Thermodesulfatator sp. | reverse complement strand
CCTAGAATCTCCACGCCGCTGGCATTGATGTCCTCTATCTTCTGGTCCGCACTGCAGAAAAAGATCATGTCCTTGGACCCTTCAAAAAGGCCGCGGAACTTCTTTTCCGACTGTTGCAGCTCCAGGGTCCGTTCCTCCACCATCCGTTCCAGGTTCTGGTTAAGCACCCTCAATGCCTCCTGAGCCTTTTGTAGACGAAGGTTTGCTTCGTAGAGTGCTTGTGCATCCTCCCGGACCCTTTCTATGACGTCTCTTACGTTGGAATAGTAAAAGGTGAGGACCGCCACCGACGTGAAACTTATGGTGTTGAGGCCCCCGGAATAGGGAGCTATGAGTTTCCAAAGGTGGCTGTGATTGAAATAGAGGAGGACAAATCGTACCGCGTGACCCACTCCCCTGGAAACAGCAAGGGCTACAAGGGCCATGCTGAACCAGAACATGTAGGTCCAGAGCACGCTTTTGGGCTGGAGCTTCGTAAGCCTGCAGGCATAGTAAAAGGCGATGAGGGAAAACACCACCATCAGCAGTGCGCCCACAAAGTCTACGAAATAAACGGGAAAAAGGGGCAGGGTGCCGCTCATACGGCATTGCCTCCCGGGTTTTCCTGGGCAATCTGTTTCTCAACTCGCTTGCAGAAGTGTCGCAGGCTCATCGACAGGCTCCACATGGCAGGAACGCAGAGGAAGTGGTCAAACTGGCCCATGTAGTACATCCAGCGTTCCAGGGTAAGGGGGCCCTTGAGGTAGCTGAAGATATGGTGCTTTCCTATGATGATGGCAGACTTGTCCAGTCTGAGGGCGAGTATATGTTCGACAAATGTATCGAGGTTCCAGACGAGCCAGAAGAATATGGAGATCTTGAAATACTTCCATGCCTTGCTGCTGTCTACCGGGTACTTGTTCAGAATGTATATGAGAAACAGGAGGGCAACAGAAAAGAAGATGTGCCCCATGAGGTGAACTATTACACCTTCAGGGGGGCCGTGGACCTGAACGGCCAGGGCGTTTTCGGGTGCCATTAAGAGGCAAAGGAGCGGACATGCCAGGAGGAGCAGTGTCTTTAGGATGTTTTGAATGGGTCGTCTCAGATGCAAGGTCGAGTTCCCTGGTATAATTGCGTTAATTGCCTTTGTTTACTGGTTCCAAAAAGCGGGCAGGCCCGCTGGCCAATTGGATGACTGCCATGGCCAGATTATCCTCTGTACACTGCGTAGATGTCAAGATGAAGAATTCCATGGGTGCAGGCAAGATTACTCAGCCGGGCTGTTGCATGAGCCTGTATGCGCTTCCCAGAAGGCCCAGCAGGGGTTCGTTTACAACAAATACAGGTATCTTTTCAAGCAAAGGGCTCATCCTGCCCTTTTCTTCGAAAGATGACCTGAACGGGCTCCTGGAAAAATATTCCAGCAGGTGAAGCGTGACACCCCCTGTTAGGTAGATACCTCCAGACGGCAGGCATTTTAGTGCCAGGTTCGATGCCTCCTCACCGTAGATTCCCAAGAAGAAGGAGATGGCATCAAGGGCGTCTTCGTCCTGTTCTTTTGCAAGTTTTGTCACTCGTGAAGGCCCATCGAGCTGTCCCGATTCCCGGGTGGCTTCCTCGTTTTCACTGTTTTTCCCCAGTAAAAAAAAGGAATATATTTCCCAAAGGCCTGATCCTGAAAGCACCCGTTCAAAGCTCACGTGGCCGTACTTTTCCATCAGGTGGACCAGCAGTTCAATACCCTGGCGGTTTCGGGGAGAGAAGCTTGAATGGCCGCCCTCGGTCCTCAAGACCTTCCACCCGCTCTTGCAGTGTACGAGTATTGCCTCGCCAAGCCCTGTGCCTGCCCCGAGAATGGCCCTTGTCCCCATGGGGTCTGGTTTTTCTCCGCCAAACCTGACAAGCCTTTTTTCATCCACTGCAAGCAGGCCCCAGGCAGCTGCCTCAAAGTCGTTTAAAACCACGCATTCGTCAATATCCAGCCCCTTTTGGATTTTTTCACAATCGATGTCCCAGGGGATGTTCGTGCCTTTGACCCTTTTGCCTTCCACCACCCCGGCAGCTGCAATGCATGCCTTACTGGGAAGGCGGATTCCGGATTCCCTGGAAAATCTTTTGAGCAGTGGAACCGCCCCTTCAGCCTTACCGGTTTCATAGATCTTTAAATGCTTGATCTCCAGGCCATCCATTATGGCCAGGCGGGCATTTGTCCCGCCTATGTCAGCACAGAGGAGTTCCAAAACCTTTCAGCCTATATGCTCTTCAGGCCAGCCTATTGGTACACAGAGGACGGGGCATGGCAGGAGCCGTACAACCTTTTCGACCGTGCTTCCAAAGAAGATTTCCTCGATCTGCCCACCTTTTCCCCTGCTGCCGTATCCTCCCATGAGTATCAGGTCCACCTGGAAATCCCTGGCCTTTAGGGCGATCTCCTGGAATGGGGTCCCGGCAGACACTATGGTATCTTTTACAAGGTTGCTCTCAGGCCACTCATTCAGAAACCTTCTGAATGACTGGGTAGCCTGGTTGTTCAAGCGCTCAAGGACCTTGTCCAGCGGCTCCTTGGCAAACTTGGAAAAGTGTTCGGCCTCCCTGGTATCCACAACATGCATGAGGATGATCTCCGCATTATAGGTCTGGGCAAGCCTGGCAGCATAATTCAGTGAATTCAAGGCACAATCTGAAAAGTCAGTTGGAACCAGTATAAGGGAAATATTCATTTTCAACTCCGAATGAAACGAAAGATTTCTATAGTCCAGCCCTTTTTTTCAAGGGCGAAAAATGTCTCCACGCCGTGTTTCTGGAGCATCTGTTCAAGACCTGGCCGGGCACCAGAACGAAACCCGGAAAGAACCAGATAGCCATTTGAATCAAGTTTATCAACCAATGTTTCAATAAGCCCGGAAAGTACCGATGGGGTAAGATTTGCTACAATAACATCCTGTTTTTTCAAATTCAATGGATGAATCCCGCACAGGATCCCGACTGTCCCGGAAAGTCCGTTTATGGCCACATTTTGCCGGGCAATGTGAAGACGTCTTTGTCAATGTCTATGCCTACCATCTCAAAGAAAGGGATCGATCCGGTTTTCCGGAAGGGTCAATGAAATCATCAGCCCCTTTCCCTTCAGGTTGAAACCGGTACAGGTTTCAGGGGGTTGCTGATCCGTCAAGCAGACCTTCCAGGATTGAGGCAATCTCTTTTAATTGTGCATCCGTCCCCTCGATTTTTATTAAAAGCCTGCGATCAGCCGTCTGATTCATCATCTGGCGGAGGATGCGCCTTCTTGTAGGCCCTTATGAGGGCCTCGAGCCTCAAGAGTTCGTTCCTGATTTCAGGCATCTTTCTGGCAGCATCATCAAACTGTCTCAGTTCCATGGCGAGGCGTGCATCTTCAAGGGCCAGGGAAATTTCTGCTGCCCGGGCCGAAAGCTTTTCTGCATCGGGAGGGATGGATGCGGCAATATCGTTTGCCATGCTTCTGAGTTCTTTATACTGCCTGCTTAGCGAAGTGGTCTTTTGAAGGAGGATTTTTTCAGCCGTATCAGCGGCCTCAGCGGCCTTTTTTTCGGCCTTTTTTGCCAGAAATATTGCCTTTCTGTAGGAGCGCCTGGAGGCGTAGTACTTGGCCTTTCTGAACAGGGCTACTGCCTCGTCCCACTTTTCAGGGCAGTATTTAGACGCTTCTGCCATCTCTGCCTTTTTGAGGCTTGATTCCGCACTGTCTCTTTTGAGCCGCCACTGCTTTCTGAGCTTGGCGCTAGGGGTCTTTTCTGCGATCTTCTGCAGCTCGTCTTTTATTTCCTGCTTTATCTCCTGGGTGAGTTTCTGGGGGTCTGAAAATGAAAATCCGCAAAGCAAAAGAATGCATGCCAGGAGAACCAGAAGCTTGGCCATGGCAAATTCTTTTCCTAGGTTTTTACACCTGTCCCGGTGCATGTCTTTTTACTGCCCCTTTTCTGCCAACCGGCCGGTCCTGGTCACTTGCCATCCGTATCAAGATTATAGGTGATGTGATCGCGTATCCACCTGGCATCCCACCATTCCACCGGATTTATAAATACTCCTGCCAGCATCATGCCAAAATGAAGATGATCTCCTCCTGCCAGCCCGGTGGAGTCTGTTCGCCCGATGATTTGCCCTTTCTTGACATCTTCCCCCTTGGTGACATTGATCTGGTTCAAATGGGCATAGAGGCTCATGAGCCCCATGCCGTGATCAATAACCACGGTGTTTCCGTAGATCCCGTTGTCGGAACAAAAGACCACCTTACCGGCGTTGGCTGCAGGCACCGGGGCATGCATGGTGGAGGCGATGTCCACTCCCATGTGAAATGCCTGGTCTATTTCCTTGCCCTTGTAAAAATAGTGCCTTTCGTCGGCGAATCCGGCCTTTCTGGCACCCGGGAAACGTTTGAAGGCTCCCTTCCAGAGGATTTCAGGGGCGGAAAGACCGCAGAGGGAGAGCAGGAACTTGTTGTTTTTTTCCCTTAGAAGGCTGTTCACCTTGAGAAAGGTATCAAGCAGGGAGGGGGCCGCTATTTCCGGATAACTGGATGCAAAGCCGGGGATTTTTCTCTGCAGGAAGCGGTCAGTTATGTTTATGGTATCCCTGACCTTCTTTCTCGGGAAAACCCTGTAGGCCATTCCTCCTGTTCCTTCGTTACCGGCTATGTCCCATGCCTTTACGACAATGCTTCCCGGCTTATCCATGTTAAAGGGCAGGGCAAATAAAACCCTGTATATATTGTCCGGGCCTTTTACTGCATTAAAAAAGATGTCGCCAACGGCTACTCCAGCCTTGACCACCTTCTCGCTTACGGTAAAGGAGCAGGCTCCGGCCCCGCCCACCTTGATATTGTGCACTGTGCTGAGAACGGTAACTACCGGTGGAGTGAAATCCACCTTCAGCGGTATGGAAAGAACCGCTTCGTTCCCCTTGGCCCCGTTCCGGAAGGAGGCATCATGGGCAGTCACCCTGACTTCCAGGTCAGCAGAAGAAAGCCCAAGCTTGGCAGGCACTATCTCCCATTTCAGTTTTATGGCCTTTACTTCCGAACCCTTCCACCTTGGCGCAACGGTAAATTCCCTTGTGCCCAGGGGAAAGTGTTTTCCGGCCTGGACGATTTCAGCCGAGACCTCTTTCAGGCCCGATCCGTCATCGGAGACCTGGACTCCAAGTACGGCCTTTTTCCCGATTATGCTGGGAAGCTCCAGTGGTTTTATGACGGGCGGGCTTCCTTCGAACAGTCTGAAACCCACGAATGCGCTGACACCCAGCAGGCAGATCACCAGGACCAGGAATATGGTACCTATGGTTTTTTTCATTTTGTTAGCAGCTCCATGTTCATGCTATGGCAACTCCGTTAAACCTGTTCATGGCCTCTTGAAGCCCGTGCCTCACAAAGACCAGTACAGCCTCCGAAGCCTTTTCCACGACCTTTTCCACTAGTTCCCTGTGTTCAGGGCTGAATCGGCCGAGAACATACCTTTCACCAGGTATTTCCGGCGGCGGCCTGTCTATTCCGATCTTCAGCCTCGGGAAGGATTTGGTCCCAAGGGCCTCGATGATGGATCTGATCCCGTTGTGTCCTCCAGCCCCACCAGATCTTACAAATTTTATCCTGCCAAGTCCAATATCCAGGTCATCATGGACAATAAGCGTGTTTTCTGTGGGAATCTTGTAGTAAGACACGACCCTGGCAACAGGGGGGCCGCTCCTGTTCATGTACTCCAGGGGCTTCATGAAGATGACATGGGCCCCGTCTATCCTGGTGTCAGCGGAAGCAAACTTGGGACTTCCGGATTCCTGCCTGAAGGACAGACCCAGGCCTGAGGCTATCTTGTCAAGGACCATGAAGCCCATGTTATGCCTCGTGTACCTGTACCTTTCTCCAGGGTTTCCGAGACCGGCAATGAGAAATCGGTGCACCAACAGGCCCCTTCAGAGTCAAGGTGAATAAAAAAGGCCCGCGCAATTTTTCTGCTGCAGGCCTTGACAGTCAGGATACTATTCCTGGGTTTCCTCTTCGCCTTCTTCTGCCTCGAGCTCTTCTGCTTCCTCTTCGATCTCTTCTTCCTCAACGGCAGGGGCTGCTGCGCCAACAACGGTAAGAAGAGTGGTATCGGGGGCATCCACGAATTCCACGCCTTCCGGGGGTGCAAGATCCCGCACGTGAAGCGCGTCTCCGATATCCAGCTCCGATACATCCAGCTCTATTTCCTTGGGTATTGCCAGAGGCAGGCAGGATATCGTAACCGTCCTCTGGATGAGTTCGAGGACACCGCCACTGACTTCCACGCCCTTTGCCTTTCCAACCGGGGTGACCGGCACTTCTATCTTGATCTTTTCATCAACAGAAATGGCATAGAAATCGATATGGCGGATCCTGTCGTTTACAGGGTGCCTTTGCATCTCCTTGATGAGGGCAAGCCTGTCTTCCCTGTCGGCATCGCTGCTGCCAAGTTTCAGGGTAAAGATCACCTGTTCCCCCTTGGTCTTGAAGAGTACCTTGTTGAAATCGTGTTCGTTTACTGCAAGGGCTATTGGATCTATCTTGGGACCGTAAAGGACTCCAGGGATCTTTCCGTCCTGCCTCATCTTTCTGGCAGCACCTTTTCCTGCCCCTTTTCTTACATCTGCATCTAGGTTTATCTGGATCATCTCAAAAAACTCCTAATCTTGTTCTTGGATCAAAAATCTGTGCCCGTACCTGCTATACGAAGAGCGAACTTACGGAATCATCATCGTGAATCCTGGAAATTGCCTCTCCCAGGATGGGGGCAACGGTGAAGACCTTGATCTTGTTTAGCTTCCTGGCCTTTTCATTAAGGGGTATGGTGTTTGTAACCATTACGGATTCCAGCACGGATGCCTCTATCCTGTCCACTGCCGGCCCTGAAAGGACCGGATGTGTGGCACAGGCATGCACCTGTTTCGCTCCGTGTTCGCTTAGTGCCTGTGCGGCATTGCATAGCGTGCCGGCGGTGTCCACCATGTCGTCGAGAATGATGGCAATCTTGTCCTTCACATCTCCGATAATGTGCATTACCTGGGATTCGTTGGCCTTTTCCCTGCGTTTGTCAATGATGGCTAGCCCAGTACCAAGCCTCTTGGCGAATGCCCTGGTCCTTTCAACTCCTCCTGCATCCGGTGAAACCATGACGACCTCGTCCTTGGGAAATTCCCTGAGGTGTTTGAGCAGCACTGGTGCAGCAAACAGGTGGTCAACGGGAATGCTGAAAAAACCCTGGATCTGCCCTGCATGAAGGTCCATTGCAAGGAGCCTCCGGGCCCCGGCTGTGGTGATGATGTCAGCCACAAGCTTGGCTGAAATCGGTACCCTGGGTGCAGCCTTCCTGTCCTGGCGGGCGTAACCATAATAGGGAACCACTGCCGTTATCCTCCGTGAGGAGGCCCTTCTGAGGGCATCTACCATTATAAGCAGTTCCATGAGGTGATCGTTTACCGGAGGGCAGGTGGGTTGTATGACAAAGACATCCGCTCCCCTGACGTTTTCTCCTATCTCAACAAAGGTCTCGCCGTCGCTGAATTTTTTTACCTGGGCCCTGCCAAGCGGCATATTCAGGTAATCACAGATCTCCTGTGAAAGCGCGGGATGAGCATTTCCTGTAAAAATCTTTATCTTGTTGATAGACATTTCCTCAACAGCCTCTTGGGTAACAAAAAGGTAAAATTTTTCTGCCCGGTTTATATTTTTATAGCCTTAAGCCTCTATCTCGCGAATCAAGATTGGTATCAAACGGTAACGGCAAGATTCTATCACCAGTTTTTACCGAAATTCAACTATAAAGACCGTAATTCCTTGTTAAACTTAAATGGCTGGGGCGGCAGGATTCGAACCTGCGAATGCGGGTTCCAAAGACCCGTGTCTTACCGCTTGACGACGCCCCAATTTCCTTGCGCGGCCCGCCGGGTTAAGCCTGGTAAAAACTGCCATCCGGACCTTGCTTCATGAAAAAGCCGGCTCCCCTTCCTGTAATGTGCTTGTCACGAGGCAGTTTATGCCTGTCTCCGCAGTAACTGCTGCCGCTCCTCTTTCTGCTGACTTCCTGTCTTGAAATACTCCGAATACCGTGGAACCGCTGCCAGACATTAAAGATACCTTGGCACCTGCCCGGACCAGGCTTTTTTTTATGCCAATGAGTTCAGGATAGCGGGCAAAAACCGGATTTTCCAGATCATTCTGCCAGATATCACCGGACAATAGTCTGCGACGGTCAAAAATAGTGATATCGGTCTTTCTTGTCAACTTGAAATTCTGATAGGCCCACCTGGTGCTCACACCGAAATCTGGAAGTGCCAGCACGTACCAGTTTGGAAGCATCTCTCTGACCTCCTCCAGGTCGGTGCCAGTGCCTCTGCCCATGGCGATTTTCCAGTCTTCCAGGAAGAAAGGAACATCTGCACCCAGTTGTGAGCCGAGATGCCGAAGCTCAATCTTGTGTAGCGGGCAACCCGTCAGCTCATTGAGGGCCTTGAGGGTGGCAGCCGCATCTGAACTTCCGCCTCCGAGACCACCACCTGCAGGTATATGTTTTTCAATGGTAATTGTTACGGCAAGTTTCAGGCCACTTGCGCGCATGAATAGTTCCGAGGACTTGTAGACCAGGTTCTCTGGGCCGGAAGGTAGCCAATCCGGACATCTTATGGAAATGCTGGCAGGAGCGTCCTTTGCTGCCTGGATATCCAGGATGTCAAATAGCTCCAGCTTCTCGAACATGGTCAGAATCTGGTGGTAGCCGTTTGGCAACCTGTCCAGGATATAGAGAAACCTGTTTATCTTGGCGGGGGCCCTGACTGTCATGCTGATTTCTTTACAAATCTCATCCTGAGATCGAACAAGATGTGCTCTATGAGTGACTTTTCATCATCGGTCAGGTTCCCGTCGGTTTTTTCCTGGAGCATGGCAATGGTGTCTATTGCATGACGGGCCAGCTGGAGATTGCATTCGGCCTCCTGTCTTTCAGGATCAGGTATCTCTCCCAGATGAACCAGTGCCGATGTATTCAGGGAAAGGATAAATGTTGCAAAGGTGACCTGTGGCAATGGTATTTCCCGGGTCTTGTCCTCTTTTTCCTTGTTTTCATTGGCGGTGTTGTTAATATTTTCCATGGATCCCTTCCTCCTTGAAATGTTTCCCTTGTGTTTTTTGGTTCCTGCTGATTTTGAGTTGTGAAATGGAAAAAATGACGGTTACATTATAAATTATGATTTCCTGAATTTAAGGTAGAACATCAAGATTTGGGGCACAAGATCTTTTGTCACTGACCACATGAAATTATGACTGGAAAGAAAGTCTTATAATTGACCGGTACAAGGCCCTTTTGGTTGGAGAAGTTTTTTGCTTGGTTGCACTGTTTTTTTCCTGTAATCCATGAACTCATCTGATTCCTTTGATTCACTTTTCCCTCCCGGCTCCCTGGACGGCGTGTTGGCTGGCCCGAAAGCCCCTTCGGAAGAAGAGTCTGCCCTCAGGGGCAGGAAGGTCTGGAAGGTTTCAGAACTCCTGGAACATCTGAATGACGTTTTGTACCTGGAATATGGCAGGGTCTGGATTGAAGGGGAGATTTCCGGAATAAGCACTCCACCCTCGGGACACAACTATTTTACCCTGAAGGACGACTCGGCCTGCCTGAAATCTGTCCTTTTCAAAAATCAGGCAAGACTGCTTAATTTTTCCCTGTCAGAGGGCCAGAAGGTTCTCTGCCTGGGAAGGCTCAATATCTACGGCTCTAGGGGAGACCTTCAGGTAATAGCTGAAACCCTTGAGCCCTGGGGAGAAGGCAGGCTGAGAATTGCCTTCGATGAGTTGAAGAAACGGCTTGCAGCTGAAGGCCTTTTTGACGTTGAAAAAAAGATGGAGCCTCCCAGGTACCCTGAAAACATCTTTGTAATCTCATCTCCCACCGGGGCGGCACTCAGGGATTTTCTCAGGACTGCCAGGGACAGGTTTCCATGTGCAGGAATCCTCATTTGCCCGTCTTCCGTACAGGGTGATGCAGCGCCTGGAGAACTCGTGGATGCCATCACTTTGGCCGAGTCACAGGCAGGAGAAAATGACGTCATTGTTATAACCAGGGGTGGAGGCAGCCTGGAAGATCTCTGGGCATTCAACGAAGAAAGGGTGGTCAGAAGGGTCTTTGAGTGCCGGGTGCCAGTGATATCGGCAATTGGTCACGAGGTTGACTTTACCCTCTGTGACCTTGCTGCAGACGTGCGTGCCGCCACCCCTACTGCTGCGGCGCACGTGGCACTTCCTGCAAGGCAGGAGCTTTTGCAGGAAATCGCCTCACTTGAGAAGGCACTTGCCAAGGCCCTTGAAAAGCGGCTCCTGCAGCTGCGCCAGGTTTTTTCCCGGCTTGAGCTGACCCTGAAGGACCCGAGAAGGGGGATTACGGAAAAGAGGCTTCGTCTCGACGAGATGGAGCGGAGAATTTTTTCTGCCATCAGCTACATGATGAAGGCCTGTGCCGAAAGAAACAAGTCTCTTTGTCACAGGCTTGCTGCAAATTCGCCCTCAAGGCTTGTGTATGTGGAAACACAAAGGCTCAAGTCCCTTGACTCAAGGCTTGAAAATGCGGTTTCATCTTTCCTTGACGGGAAAAGGTCAATGTTTGGTGCACTTGCCGGAAATCTCGAAGCGGTGAGCCCGCTTGCCTGCCTGGCCAGGGGTTACAGCCTGGTCTACGACGGAAAGGGCCGCCTGGTCTGGGATGCTGCAAGAGTTGATGCCGGAGACAGACTAAGGATAGTCCCTGAAAGGGGAAAAATAATCTGCGAGGTTCTGGAGACTGAGAATGAATTTGACTTGTTCAAAGGCAGCGGCCTGGGGCGTGATGAATGTGAAGGATAGGAATACCTCCTGTGTCAAGGCGTTTTCTTTCTTGTTTGCTGTCATGTTTTTGCTCCTTGGAACTTTTCAGGACACAGGGGCAGGACAAACCCCGGGCCGGATCATCTTAGAACCCGGCCGGCTTTTCCAGGGAGGCATCTGTCGGGTCTATCTCTATCCTGCAAAAGGATTCAGGGTAAAGAGTGCCAGCTTTTCGGGAAAGAGCCTGGTCCTGAAAAGAACGGGAGATGGAAGTTATATCGGTATCATCGGAGCCGGACTCAGGGAGAAGACAGGCTGGAAAAAGCTGGCTGTGAATCTCGTATCCGATACGGGCCAGTCCATGCTTGTAACTAAAAAGGTTATAGTAAGGGGCAAAACCTACCCGGAAGAACACCTCAAGGTTTCAAGGAAGATGGTGGAATTTCCGCCGAAAATCCTTAAAAGGGTCCTGTCAGACCAGAAGGCGGTAAGAAAGGCCTGCAGGGCCATAACGCCTGATGTCTACTGGGACCTGCCATTTATCTGGCCTGTTAATTCCAAGATTCTCAGCCCTTTCGGCCTGCGCCGTTTCTTTAACGGCCAGCCGAGAAGCCCCCATTCCGGCATAGATCTTCGCGCCAAGACGGGGACTGCCATAAAGTCGCCAAACAACGGCAGGGTTGTGCTGGTGAGGGACTGTTATCTTTCCGGCAACACGGTTGTCATAGACCATGGGGGAGGTCTTTATACCCTTTATGCCCACCTTTCCAGGGTGATGGCAAAAAAGGGGAAAATGGTCAAGAAGGGGGAACTGATAGGCCTTGCCGGGGCTACTGGCAGGGCCACCGGTCCTCACCTGCACTGGGGTGTCAGTTTTCTGGGCGAACGGGTTGACCCAGAGATGCTGATGGAGCTTTTCGGTACATGACCTTGCAGGGAGGGGTTTTCGAAAAGGTCAGGGTGTTTTTTCGTGCCTGCCAAAAATTCAAGGCGCAAGCGGCTTCGTCCCGATTCAATAAGTAAGGACTACAAATGGCGGGAAAGGACTATGAACAGCAAGGGCATAGAATTTCAGGGTCTAAATCTGCTTTCCTCGGTTCAGCTCAAGGAGCTGAAAAGGGATAAACCCGTCATAAAACCCGTTCAAAAGGGCAGCAAAAGCAGGCTTGAAACCGATGTTGGAAAGGGAAGGGCCTCTTTGAACCAAAGGCCTGTCACGGGCATCCATGTAGCCGGGGAGGAAGATGCCAAGAGGGCCGCGGAAATCATGGCGGAATTTCTGAAAGAACGCCCTGAAATAGAAAGTGGCTGGAAATTCGACGAGGAACACGGAATACTGGTGGTGGAAATAAAAAACCGTGTTACCGGTCAGGTTATAAGACAGATCCCGCCCGAAGAAATTCTTTCAGGCGCATTCGTGCCTGCCACAGACGCCTCCGGCAACATTATCAACAAGACGGCATAGCGGCGAAAGCCATAATTTTTGAGCTTGGGCGCTGTGTCCGGTCTTCCGGGCAATGGAATAAAACAATTGTTTTTCCAGGCCGCCTATAGTAATTTCGGGCTTCAAAAAGCGAGGTGTTTTGTATGAAAAAGGCCTTATGTCCCCTTTTGCTGTTTTTCCTTCTCTTGTCCAGTCTCCTTCCTGGCCCGGTCCAGGCAGGAAATGTTATCGACAGGATACTGCAGAAAGGAGTGCTTACCGTTGGTACAACCGGACACTATCCGCCCTTTACCGTAAACGACAAAGACGGCAATCCAATGGGTTTTGACATGGACCTTGCCAGGATGATGGGCGAGGCTATGGATGTCAAGGTGAATATCGTGGAAATGCCCATTTCAGACCTGTTCTCGGCAGTGGAAAAGGGCAAGATAGACATCGCCCTTGCCGGCATTACCATCACCGCCAAGAGAAATCTAAGGGTGGTCTTTATCGGTCCGTATTATGTGACCGGTCAGTCCATACTAGGCAAGAAGTCCATTGTAGAAGATGTGAAGGGGCCGGAGGACATGAACAAGCCGAGCTTCAAACTCGTGGTGTCAAGGGGTACCACCGGGGAACAGGTAGCCAGGGCCATGGTGCCAAAGGCAGATATTATTGCCGCAAAGGACATGGATGAGGCCTTCAGAATGGTTCTCGACAACAAGGCCGAGGCCCTTATGGCAGACGAACCGTTTTGTGTGGTTATGGCCTTCCAGCATCAGGATAAAAAGCTTGCCGTTTCTGCACCATTTACATTTGAGCCTCTCGGGGCAGCACTGCCTCAAAGCGATCTGCTTTGGATCAACTGGGTGGATAACTTTTTCATGAATCTAAATGCCACTGGGAAACTCAAGAAACTGAAAGGTTACTGGCTTGCCGATCCATCATGGATGGAGCGACTTCCTGAAAATCAGGTCCGGTTAGGCAACAAGCAAAGCATGTAGTTTTTCAGGGCGGGATTTTTCAAGAAATGAAGGGCCTGTTTCAAGGCCCTTTTTTTATTTTTGCCGTTCCAGCCTGATAACCAGGGGTATGCAGTTGACCTGCCTGCTGACCATGGTGGTAGGCCCCACGGACCAGTCTTTTACCTGCCAGTCAGGCGAGAGTGCCTTTTCGATTTTACCGGCAATGTTTTTCAGATTAATGACCGGATGCCTTTGAAATACCTGGGGCAGCCCGTGTGTGAGATTGCATGCCATGCACTTGCCCGGTCTTTCTGTCAGGACGAAATCGAGGAAAAGGAGTTGTTCCGCTTCATTGAACCCCCGGTACTTGAGTGAAATATCAAAAGCCCCTGACTCTGCTCCGCCATAGAGTGCTTCGAAGAATTCGTCGGCCCGTTCCGGGGGAAAAAGACCCTTCAGGAATTCATCGTTTACCGCTTCTTCAACCATTTTGACCTCCTGATTTTTATGTTTTTTTCCGGTGGGCAAATTTAGCTGAAAGATGAAATCATGACAACATTCCCTTTAACCTTCCGCTGGACGGTAAACAAAATGTCCGTGGACCTACCATGTCTTTTTAAGGGGCGTAACCATTGAATAAAATGGTCAGAATGGCTGTGCCGTTTTAAACTATGAGTAATCAAAATTTAATTTTTGTTTATAAAAGATTGTGCTAATTTAGATTGCTCCAGGGTATTCATCCAGGTGATATAAACCATGAATTCAGGATAGGTGAAAAATTATGCAAGAAAGAATCCGATCAGCATGCGTGATCCTTGTCGGCGTTGTGGTTTTCATGGCAGGTCCCTTTATTTTTGACATGCTCGCTGTTTTCGAAGCTCGGTAGTAATCCGTGCCATGAAGATAAACCGTTTCACGCTTCAATTCATTGGGCCTGACAGAGAACTTGAGGCGGGTTTTTTAAGATATTTTTTCGAGCATTCCCTTCCTGTATTCCGGTGGGGATTCCTTCTTGGCGTGGTGCTCTATAGCGCCTTTGCCTTTTTGGATGCCATAGCCATGCCAGAGGTCAAGGCCCAGCTTTGGAAAATCCGTTTCCTCCTGGTAATTCCTGTAATGCTCGCGGGTATAGCCTTTTCATTCTGCAAAGGTTTCCACAGGTATTGGCAGGCTGCCATAGCCACCGTAATCCTCGTCTGTGCATTCGGGGTGTGCTGGATGATTGTTGTTGGCACAGCTCCTTTCAAATATTCCTATTATGTAGGAAATATCCTGGTAATGACTTTTGGTTTTACATTCATAAGGTCAAGGTTCATATGGGCGATCACAACCGGGGTGATCATTATTGTCATGTTTGAAATAACCTCTCTTGTGCTGACGGATACGCCTTTGCCGCACGTGTTAACCAGCAATTTCTTTTTCATGGCTGCCTGGATCATCGGGGCTGTCGCGTGTTACAGCATGGAATACTTTGCCAGAAGAAGCTATTATCTGATGGTGCTGTTGGAGAGGGAAAAGAAAAAACAGGACAAGATCAATAAAATCCTCCAGAAACAGTATGACGAGCTAAAAAAGGCAAAGGACAAGATAAAGATCCTGAGCGGTTTCATCCCAATCTGTGCAAATTGCAAAAAGGTCAGGGATGACAAGGGTTACTGGAACCAGATTGAAAGCTATATAGCCGAGCACTCGGACGCAGTGTTCAGCCATGCCCTCTGTCCGGAATGCGTGGAGGAACTTTACGGCAAGGAAGAATGGTTTCAGAATCCACGGGCAGGAGACCAGGTTGATAGCCGTGGCTCAGGAGCCAAAAATCCGAGGATTACAGTGGACTGAAATGTTCAGCGCCTTTTCTTTCCAGGTTGCCCGGCTGCTTACAAAGGGGGTAACCCCGCAGCCTTTCAAGAAAAACGGCACCATTTATTGCGTGCCGTTTCACTTGACACGTCAGGGCAGCGCAACTAATTTTAGGTTTAAAATTCTATGGTTCCAGTACCGGAAAGAGCGGAAATGCAGGATTGTAATCTGATATCAACGCAGCGTTTTCTGCCTTCTCAAATCTGTGTCCTTGAACGGGCGGTAAACGTGTCGGAAGATATCATAAGTGATTACTTCCGTCTCACCACGGATTACTGGATCAGGAACCCCTACGAGGTGAAAACCCTTAAAGATGCCGGGGAGGTTGATATCCCGGAAGGGGCCTATGCGCATCTTCTGAAGTACGGAAAAGTACTGCATGAAAAGGATTCCGGCACGGACAACAGGCACCTTTACAGGATTCTGGTTTATGATCACAGGATACTGGAGGTTACAGGGGGGAGTGAGACGCTGCTGTGGCCGTTTCTGGTCTATGTGATGACTCACGAACTCGTCCATATAACAAGGTTTTCAAAATTCGAATGCATGGTTTCCCAGGAGGACAAGACAGCAGAAGAGGAACAGGTTCATGAGCTGACCAATGAAATCCTGGGCAGTGTCCCTATTGCAAAAATTGGGGAGGTTATAGATTTTTTTACAGGAAAACAAGCAGACAAATTGCAAGTGTGAAGGAGGTTTTAGTTATGCCCATATATGAATACCAGTGTGAATCATGCGGCACTATAGTGGAAAACTGGCAGAGGATTTCAGATCCCCCGCTGGAGGAATGCGAGGCATGCGGGGGCAGGATGAAAAAGCTCATCTCCCAGTCTTCTTTTCACCTGAAGGGTTCAGGCTGGTATGTAACCGATTACGCAGGAAGCAAGCGGGCCGACAGTGCCTCGAAGAAAGATGTCCCCAAGGACAAGGGTGCTTCCAAGAGCAAAAAGGCCGATTCCAAGGCATCTGCTTCAAAATCGTCATCCTAGGACAGATTGGTTTTTTCGCTGCGACCAAGCTTCCTGTCTGTAGCTGGATAAACAGGGCCGGACTGGAAGCTTTTTTATTTGGGGTATCTTTTTAACGCAGAGGTTTTGTCCCGTGGGGCAGTGCTCCTGAAGGAAATAACTTCCTAACGGGGCTTTTTCAGCAATTTTTTTGGATGAAGTAATGTTCACAGGTCAAGTGGGGAATTCTTGGTGGCTGTCTTTGAAAATTAGAGATTTTGTTCAAGGACAAAAGTACGATTTTGGGAGACAGCCTGGAGATACTCCCCGGAGGAAAAATACATGCTCATAGTAATGCATAAGGAGGCGGATGATCGCCAACTGGATGCGGTGATAAGGCGCATCGAGGCTCACGGGTGGGAGGCAAAGCCCATCCCTGGTGGTGAGAGAACCGCAATTGGAGTGCTCAGAAACAAGGGGCCCGTTGATCCGGCCATGTTTCTTGATCTTCCCGGGGTAAGGGATGTCATTCCTGTTTCTAAGCCCTACAAGCTGGTCAGCCGGGAAATGCGTCCTGAAAACACGGTTGTTTCCCTTGGCCAGGGAAAAGAGGCAGTGAAGATCGGCGGGGACGATCTTGTCATCATGGCGGGGCCCTGTGCGGTGGAGTCTGAAAACCAGGCACTTGAAATAGCACACGCCGTCAAGGAGGCGGGTGCAAAGCTCTTTCGCGGGGGGGCCTTCAAGCCACGATCGTCTCCGTATTCATTTCAGGGGCTTGGCAAAAAAGGCCTGGAGATACTTGCCAGGGTCAGGGAAGAAACCGGACTTTTCATCGTGACGGAAGCCACGGACCATGAAGTCTGCGACATGGTGGAGGAGTTCTCCGATATAATCCAGATAGGCACCAGAAACATGCAGAATTACCGGCTGCTCAGGAGGGCAGGGCAGGCCAGGAAACCGGTGCTCCTTAAAAGGGGCATGTGGGCTACCATGGACGAATTTCTTATGGCTGCAGAATATATAATGTCGGAAGGAAATGACCAGGTCATGCTGTGTGAACGGGGAATAAGGACCTTCACAAGGCATTCCCGAAACACCTTCGATGCCAATGCCATCCCCTACATGAGAAACGAAAGCCACCTGCCCGTAGTGGTGGACCCGAGCCATGCGGCCGGAAGGAGGGACCAGGTGATTCCCCTAGCCAGGGCAGCAGCAGCAATGGGCGTGGACGCCCTGATAGTCGAGGTACACACCCATCCGGAACGGGCGCTTTCCGATGGTCCGCAGTCGCTTTATCCGGAGCAGTTTGAAGAACTGGTTGCCGGGCTGAGAAACATGAATATCAATGTATGAGCCTTTGGTCTTGTCAAAAGGGGCTCCATGTGTTAATGAACTGAACCGTCCGGGCGGCGTAGCCAAGTGGCTAAGGCGACGGTCTGCAAAACCGTTATTCCCCGGTTCGAATCCGGGCGCCGCCTCCAGTTTTCTAATCAGCTTGAACTTCCGGGCCAATTTAACGGCTTCCTTGTTAATACCGCATTCTGAAAGAAGACGCTGGATGACAGATGTCACCGAGAATAGTTCCCGATCTTCCTATCCGGGATAACTTCATTTAAGTCTTTGATTCAGCCAGCGAAGGCCAGTAAAAAATCCAGGAAAACACATGGCACTCATGGAAATAAGTATTGTTCCTCTGGGGACAGGCCAGACCTCCATTTCTGATCACGTTGCCAGGGCCCTTAGGGTGGTCAGGGAATCGGGCCTGGAATTCAGGCTTGGTGACATGGGCACCACGGTCAAGGGGGATGTGCGGCAGCTTTTGGACCTGGCGGCCAGGATGCACAACGCTGTTTTCAACCAGGATATCATGAGGGTGTACACGGTAATAAAGATCGATGACAGGAGAGACAAGACGCCTGATTTCGGTGAAAAGACCGAATCGGTCAGAAAGAAACTATGAAGGATAGAGCGCCTCTTTTCATATTCATCTTCTTCCTAATCCTTTTTGTGACGGGGATTGTCCTTGGAGAAGCCAATGACGTCTTTCAGAAGGGCGTGACCATCTGTCTTAGCTGCATAGGCATTAACTGATGGAACGGTTCAGGAGGTTTGTCCAGTTCATATCGGCATTCATCGCCAATAGCCGGCTGTGGATAACTCCGTCAAATCCCATATATACCGGTCCCTTGAAGCAGATCTGTTTTCCCGGGCTCAACTGTTATTCATGTCCGGCAGCCATTTCATCATGCCCCCTGGGGGCGCTTCAGAATGTCATGGCATCTCTCAAGATGAACCTCCAGCTGGGGAAACCGGGCCTGGGCCTGTATATCATCGGAAGCCTTGGAATGATGGGGGCGGTGGTGGGCAGGGCACCCTGTGCGTGGTTTTGCCCCTTCGGGCTGTTTCAGGATATCCTCTACAAGCTAATCCGCGTGCCGAAGCTGCCTTTCTGGAGGCCGCTTTCATACGGAAGATATGTCTTTCTTTTTCTTTTCGTGATAATACTGCCGGTCTTTGTCCTGGATGCTGCCGGTTTTGGCCAGACATGGTTCTGTAAATTTGTCTGCCCTGCAGGAACCTTGGAGGCGGGCCTGCCGCTTCTGGCCCTTGATTCCGGGTTGAGAAGTGCCGTCGGGGCACTGTTTTTCAGCAAACTCACCGTGTTGGTGCTCTTTATAATATGGAGCATAGTTAATCACAGGCCTTTTTGCAGGGCGGTATGCCCCCTGGGGTTGATATTCGGGTTTTTCAACAGGATCAGCTGGCTGCAGCTCAGGTTTAACAGGGATATCTGCGTGGAGTGCTATGCATGTGAAATGATTTGTCCCACAGGGGTCTCTTTTGCAGATGGCAGGGATGACATCAATTCCACCAAGTGCATAAGGTGTATGAGGTGTTTCAACCTGTGCCCCGGTGGCGCAATTACAGTGGAATTTTCCAAGACCAGGAGGAGTGCTGGGCATGAAGGTTGTGCTTGCCACAAGGAACAGGGGTAAGGTTTCGGAGATGCAGGCCCTTTTGGGGGATCTGGATGTTGAGATCGTACCTGTGGATGAGGTTGGTGACATCCCGGACGTAATAGAAGATGGTAACACCTTTTATGAAAATGCAATGAAAAAGGCCAGGGAGGTTGCTGCAGCCTCGGGCCTTGTTGCCATTGCAGATGATTCCGGTCTGGAGGTGGATGCCCTGGCGGGACGCCCCGGGGTCTTTTCTGCCAGGTACGCCGGAGAAGGTGCCACTGACCAGGAAAATTACCTAAGACTCCTGGAAGAGATGAAGGGCGTACCCCGGCAGGAGCGCACCGCCAGGTTCAGGTGCGTCATGGTGGCTTGCAGGCCTGATGGGGAGTGCATATCTTCGGAAGGCAAGTGTGAAGGTCGAATTACAGACAGTCCAAGGGGCAGCCAGGGTTTTGGTTACGATCCGGTATTTGTGCCTGAAGGAGACACGCGCACGATGGCCGAACTTTCCAGGGAGGAAAAAAACAGGATAAGTCACAGGGCTGCAGCGCTTGGTTCTCTGAGGGACAAATTAAGGGATTTTCTCGGTTAACCTGTCCCCGGGCGGCACTCCATGGATAAATAAGCATATAATCGTATAAATAGATTTACAAACAGGCGGTTTTTTTAAAAAACAGGAGGAAATATCTTAAATGACAAATACAGCGGACTATAAACTCTTCAGCGGAGGCCTTAAAGGTGCCGAGGCTGAATTTGGCAAATGTGCTGAAGAATGGGGAATCCAGGAAGTCAATTTCTCCTTCAAGGGCCACAAAATGGACAGGGTGAAGGACGTCAGGGTGCTTTCCGAGGAGGAACTCAAGCTCGGGGACATCAGCATGGAGATCGTATCCAAGAGGATGCACAGGACCTATGCAGAGGCGGACAAGATCCGCAAGGTCATCCAGTCCATATTTCACGTTGTAAACAACGGTTACCAGATCTTTGCCGTGGGCTGGATACAGCCGGATGACACAGTGAAGGGTGGCACAGGCTGGGCGGTGGAACTGGCCAAGCTCTTCAACAGGCCGGTCAGCGTGTACGATCAGGACAAGAACAAGTGGTATACCTGGAAGGACAATTCGTGGGTCGAGGATGTCCCAAGGATCGAGCACAAGACCTTTGCTGGAACGGGAACAAGGCATCTGACAGAGCAGGGCAAGAAGGCAATCCGTGGTCTCTTTGAAAGGTCTTTCGGCCCTGCAGCAGGCTGAGGTGTAAAACCACATGCTTTTCGGCCATGGCGGCGACGTCTACTCCCTTGCCAGGGAGCTTGGAATTGAGCCCACGGAAGTGCTTGATTTCAGTTCCAATTGCAGCACACTTCCATACCCCGAGGGGTTTAGAAGCTTTCTTTCCGAAAACGTGAACCAGCTCCACCTCCTGCCAGAGGTGGACAGCTTTTCAGTAAGGTGCAAGCTCTCCGAAAGGTACGGCCTCTCCCCTGAATCGTTTTTGCTGGGAAGCGGTACCACCCAGTGGATATACGCCCTGCCACGCATGCTGGGTATAAGACGTGCAGTTATTCCGCTTCCCACCTACTCCGATTACCGGGATGCCTGCATGGCATCGGGCCTGGAGATTGAATACCTCGGGCCCTATCCGGATGGAAGCAGGGAATCGGCAAGAAGATTTTCAGAAGACATGTTAAGGCTTGAGGAGACCAGTCTTGAAAGGAGCCTGGTTTTTATATGCAATCCCAATAATCCCACAGGCCTTTTCATTCCGCCGGATCTTCTTTTGGAAGTCATCAACCATTTTTCCAGGGCCATATGGGTAGTTGATGAGGCCTATGCCCCCTTTGTTTCGGATGACAAGGATAGTTCAATAATAACAAGAAATTTGCCTTCTAATCTCCTGGTTCTTCGTTCCTTTTCGAAAATTTATGGCATCCCTGGGCTTCGTATCGGATGCCTGGTTACTACAGGAGATATCATGGAGCACCTTCGTTCAAACGAAAGGCCGTGGGCAGTAAACAGGATGGCCCAGCTGGCCGCGGGTTTTCTCCTGGAACTACCCGAGTATGAAGAGCTGGTCAGGACAAGCTGCCAGGCTGAAAAGAAACGGATAGTCTCTGGGCTTGGCAGACTGCCCGGCCTGGAATATTTGCCCGGAGAAACCCACTTTGCCCTTTTCAGGGTACAGGAGCCCCTTTCTGCAGAGGCGCTCGTCTCTTCCCTAAAAGGTAAGGGCATGCTCATTAGAGACTGCGCCAACTTTTCCGGGTTGTCAGGAGATCACATAAGGATAAGTCCAAGGATGCCAGGGGACAATACCAGGCTTATTGCAGCCGTGAAGGAGCTTGCGGCATCCAATTCAGGGTAGTGGCATGTTACTGACAGGGGGCCTGTCCAGGAAGTTCATTGTATTTGCTTACAGGGTACTACATCTACTACGTTGTCGAGCACTTGAAGTACAGGGAGTATACTAGCGTACCCTCCGCCTTGTATCTGTAGCACCCTGTAAGCAGATACATTTCAGAGAAGTTGTGCGAAAATACCCGCAAAGAACCCTGTGAGGAATTACAGTTCATTTGGGGATGCCCTTAGGAAGGCTCTATTACCAGCTCCACTCTCCTGTTGAACCTCCTGTTTTTCAGGTTTTCACTGTCTCTAGCAGGATAGAGGTCCCCGTAACCCTGGCAAGTTATGCGCCCTGGAGGGATGCCGAGGTTGATGAGCTGGCTTGCAACCGAGGCTGCCCTGTGAAGGGAAAGCTCGAAGTTGCTGTGCCAGGGGCCATGGGAAGAGACCGGTTGGCTGTCGGTATGGCCCAGGACGCGAAGGCGGTAATGGGTGCCGGTTTTGAGCTTTTGTGCAATCCTCCCAAGTACTTTTAATCCCTTTGGAGAAAGTTTCGACGACCCTGAATCAAAGGTCAGGTCTTCTTCCAGGACAATTACGATGTTGCCTTCAGCCGTATCGGCCGGAGAGAATTCAAGCAGCGTGTCCTTCAGGCCGTCCAGGGTATTCGGGGGATGGCTGAAGGACATCTGGTTGGTAATGCTTGAGGGCATGTCGCCCTGCTTTTTGAACTCAGCAATTTTTAGCGTGGTCCATACCAGGAAGAAGATGAGCAGAAGCGACATGAGATCGCTTAAGCTAAGCACCCAGGAGTCATCATCGTTTTCCGTGTAACTTCTTGGTGCGTGGCTTTCCAGCATGAGGGAAAGGTGGCTGCTTGGTGTTTTCATGGGATTATTTTGTACTGTTTTTTAACCTGCATGGGCCTGGCGAATTGCCGATGCTCCGGCGGCACCGGATGTTGAAGAGATTTCCTTTGCCTTGATCCTGCAGTAGATATCAAAGGAGTTTAGCCTTTCTGCAATCCTAAGTGGATGTTCGCCCTGTTGCAGGGCCATGAGGGCCTCGGTCAGCATGATCCTTCTGGCAGAGCCTTCTTCCGCCATTCGTTCCAGCTTCAGCATTGCCGGGAGAAACAGGAGGTTTGCGAGCATTATCCCGTAAAGGGTGGAGCTCAGGGCAAGACCAAGGGATCCTCCAATGGAGTCCATATTTCCGAGTTCCTGCATCACCTTCATGAGGCTTATAACCGTGCCGGCCATTCCAAGGGCAGGGGAGAGCCTGGCAAGGGTTCTGAGCACCCTTATCTGTGCCATGTCCTTTGAGCCCTGGATCCTGTGTTCACGTTCCAGTGCAGCGTAGAGATCCATCCGGTTATAGCCCTCGGCAACCAGGGTCGCACCAAAGTGCAAGAAATCGTTCCTTACGCCCTTTACAGCCTTTTCGAGGGCCATGGGGCCATGCATCCGGTAAACCCTGGCAAGCCGCAGGACATCCCTCATTATGGTACTATCGTCCGTTTCATCAACTGGTTTCCTGAAGGCCCGCGAAACAGACCGGAAGGTCCGGATGATTTCTTCCCGGGGAAAGCCGAACCACAGCACGAGGCATATCCCGCCAAGAACGATTATGATGGATTGCAGGTTTACAATCTGGCCGATATTCAGGCCGTTTAGAAAACCGTATCCAAGAAAAAACATCAATCCCAGGGCGACGGAAACCGATTTTATACTCATTTTTAATCCTGCCTTTGTCTGTTCATTTATCCGGATTTTTCACTTCAGTTTCCAAAAGCAAGGAAAGTGCCACAAACATTTTTTTATAATACGTTGATTTTACAAAGAGAAATATTGATGGCCCTTGCCTGGAGGGAGGACACGGAGCAGGTGGTAGGAATTTCTTGCCATGCCCGGTGATATTGGCAGGGGCTTTAGAGGCTTCCCGGCATCAGGTGGCAACCCCGGATAATCGTAACTCCTCACAGGGTTCTTTGCGGGTATTATCGCACAACTTCTCTGAAATGTATCTGTTTACAGGGTGCTACAGATACAAGGCGGAGGGTACGCTAGTATACTCCCTGTACTTCAAGTGCCCGACAACGCAGGTAGATGTAGTGCCCTGTGAGCAGATACGGATAATTGGAAAGGAAAGAGGGAACTGCCTTTAGATGCAGGCTGCAACAACCCTTTCGTGGCCTGAAAGGTCCCTGGCAACAAAGGCCTTATTGTAGAAACCCAGGGACTGAACGTAACCCGAAACGGATGATCCATGCTGCCAGCCGATCTCGGACAGCACAACGCCTCCCGGCCGGAGATATTCATGGGCCCTGGAAAATATCCTTCTGATCTCCGACATGCCCTCACTACTGCTGAAAAGTGCCGTCTCCGGTTCAAAGCGGATCACGTCTTCAGGAAGAAGGCCTATTTCCTCGCGGCTTACATAGGGAGGATTGGCTGTAATCAGGTCGAATTTAAATTCCCTGGATATACCCCCGAACCAGTCCGAACAGACTACATGCACCCGGCAGTTATCGTTTAGTAGCCTTGCGATATTCTTTCTGGCCACCTCCAATGCACCTGGATCGATATCGGTCAGTACGGTTGTTGCACCGGTCCAGCTGGCGGCAAGTGTTATGCCAATGCATCCGGTTCCGGTTCCAAGATCCAGGATGTGCTTGGGAGTGCGGCCTGAAGCCTTGAAAAATTCCAGGGCGGTTTCAATCAACAGTTCTGTTTCCGGCCTGGGAATGAGTGTTGCCGGTGTACACAAAAAGGTCCCGGACCAGAATTCCTTTTTCCCCGTAATGTATGCAACAGGTTCCCTGGTGCTTCTTCTCTGTACCAGCTTGAAAAAAAGCCGGGTTTCCTGTTCCGAAAGCAGGTGTTCCGGGTGTGCCAGCAGGAAGGTCTCGGGCCTTTTGATGCAGTGGCACATCAAGACCCGTGCGTCCAGCTGCGGGGATTCTATGTGGTTTTCACGAAGGATATCCTCGGCCTTTCTAAGGGCCTGAGCGATATTTATTGGCACTTGCTTTCAGGCGGTCTTTTCCGAAGCCAGGGCCTCTGCCTGGAAATGGGTGCCCAGAGGCTCGATTATCTCGTCGAGGTCTCCCTGCAGGACATCTTCCAGGCGGTATATGGTAAGTCCTATCCTGTGGTCTGTGATCCTGCCCTGGGGGAAATTATAGGTCCGTATCCTTTCGCTCCTGTCTCCAGTGCCTACCATGGTACGGCGCTCTTCGGACTGTTGAGCCTGCTGTTCCCTTTCTTTCAGTTCCAGCAGCCTTGCTGCCAGCACCTTCATGGCCTTGGCCTTGTTCTTGTGCTGGCTTCTTTCATCCTGGCACTGTACAACCAGGCCCGTGGGGATGTGAGTGATCCTGACAGCCGATTCGGTCTTGTTGACGTGTTGGCCTCCTGCTCCCGATGCCCTGTAAACATCAATGCGCAGGTCCGGGGGGTTTATGTCCACGTCCACCTCGTCTGCTTCAGGTAACACTGCCACGGTCACGGCCGAGGTGTGTATCCTTCCCTGCGTTTCGGTTTCCGGGACCCTTTGAACCCTGTGGGTGCCACTTTCGTATTTAAGCCTGCTGTAAACCTTGTCTCCGGTGATGAGGGCGATGATTTCCTTGAAGCCCCCCATGCCTGTTTCATGGGAGGAGAGGATTTCCACCTTCCACCCCTTCTTTTCAGCATACCTGCTGTACATGCGAAAAAGATCAGCCACGAAAAGGGCTGCCTCTTCGCCACCAGTACCTGCCCTTATTTCCAGGAGTATGTTTTTTTCATCATTTGGGTCCTTCGGGAGGAGGAGAATCTTCAGCTTTTCCCTGAGTTCGTCGGCTTCCCTGGTAAGTTCCTCGTTTTCAGCCTTGGCAAGTTCCCTTATTTCAGGATCGGGGTCACTCAGCATCTGCCTGTTTTCATCCAGCTGTTTTTCAACCTCCAGGTATCTCTCGTAGACCTTTACAATCTCACCCAGGTCGGCATGTTCCTTGGCGATCTTCCTGAATCTTTTCTGGTCCTTGATTATTTCAGGAGTGCTGAGTTCTTTTTCCAACTCGTAAAAGCGTTTTTGTATTCCTTCAAGCCTCTGAAACATCTATGTGTCACCTGAACCTGGTTTAGGCTGAACTCGATTATAAAACAGCCGCAGAGATACCCTGAAGAGATATCTTGGGAATCTTCCCCGGGCCTGTCTCCTAAAAGTCTTTATTTTTAACTCCTCACAGGGTTCTTTGCGGATATTACCGTACAACTGTCTGAGATATATCTGCCTTACAGGGTCCTGCAGATACAATGCTGAGGGTACGAAGACGTACTCCCTGGGCTCAAGTGCCCGACAACGCAGTAGATGTAGTACCTTTTGAGCAGATACATTTATTTAACAGGTCCGTGAATGGAAGTGGTGGAGTTTGCTTACGGAAAAGCCGGATCCAAACCTTTCTGATAAAAGTCTGCCTTTATTTGTCCTTTTCCAGGGTGTTGCCATATTTCCTCATGAATTTCTCCACGCGGCCCGCCGTATCCACAAGCTTCTGCTTGCCTGTAAAAAACGGGTGGCACTGGGAACAGATTTCCACCTTTATGTTTTTGATGGTGGAGCCCACCTGAAATTCGTTTCCACAGGCGCATTTTACGTTCGCCAGGTGATATTCTGGATGTATTCCTTCTTTCATGGTTCAAAGTCTCCCTTTCTAAAATTCTCCGAATTATTTCTGCATCTTTCTCCCTGGGAGAAGCAATGGCTTTACTGTTTTGTAGCCTGCCCCCTTTTTCAGCCAGGCCGCCTCTTTATAAAAAGGTTAAGCACTTAAAGTCAAGCAGTTAAAACCATTCCGGTACTGTCAGCGGTTCATGGATGCAAGAAATTCCTCGTTACTCTCCGTATCTTTCATCTTGTCCAAGAGAAATTCCATGCTGTCTATGGGATTCAGGGGTGAGAGGAGTTTCCTGAGTATCCATACCCTGTTCAGGACTTCAGGGGGAAGCAGTAGCTCTTCCTTTCTGGTACCAGAGCGGTTTATGTCCACCGATGGGAATATCCGTTTCTCCGTAAGCTTTCTGTCGAGATGGATCTCCATGTTTCCCGTACCCTTGAATTCCTCAAAGATGACTTCATCCATCCTGCTGCCCGTGTCAATAAGTGCCGTGGCGATGATGGTTAGGCTTCCGCCTTCTTCTATGTTCCTGGCTGCTCCGAAAAATCTTTTAGGCCTGTGCAGGGCGTTGGAATCCACTCCTCCGGAAAGAATCTTCCCGCTTGGAGGCACAACCGTGTTGTAAGCCCGTGCCAGCCTGGTGATGCTGTCAAGAAGGATGACCACGTCCTTTTTGTGTTCCACAAGGCGTTTTGCCTTTTCTATCACCATTTCAGACACCTGCACGTGCCGCTGGGCAGGCTCATCAAATGTTGAGCTTATAACTTCCGCTTCCACCGAGCGCTGCATGTCTGTGACCTCTTCAGGCCTTTCATCTATGAGAAGAACTATTAGGAACACCTCCGGGTGGTTATAGGAAATGGAATTTGCTATTGACTGGAGGAGCATGGTCTTGCCAGTGCGGGGAGGTGCCACTATCAGTCCCCTCTGTCCCTTTCCTATCGGTGTCATGAGATCCATTATCCTGCCGCCGAGGTTGTCGGCAGTGGTTTCAAGCTTCAGCTGTTCCTCAGGATAAAGAGGTGTGAGGTTGTCAAAGTGCACCCTCTCGAATGCCCTGTCGGGAGGATCGAAATTTAGGGTTTCCACCTTCAGCAGTGCAAAATAGCGCTCGCCTTCTTTTGGCGGCCGTATCTGGCCGGAGATGGTGTCACCCGTGGTCAGGTTGAATCTCCTGATTTGGGAAGGCGAAACATAGATGTCATCAGGGCCTGGGAGGTAATTGTAATCCGGGCTCCTCAGGAATCCGAAGCCGTCCTGGAGTATTTCAAGCACACCGTTTCCGTAAACCGTGCCCTTCTGCTCGGCCTGTGCCTTCAGAATGCTGAAGATGACATCCTGCTTTTTCCTCATGTGCGTGACATCGATGCCCAGTTCTTGGGCAACCTTGAAGAGTTCGCTTACGCTCTTTTTCTTAAGGTCGTCCAGAAACAGTGTCTGGGGAGGACTGCCGTTGGTCTGGTGATTTTTCCTGCGGGAATTGGAATTCCCGGAAAGTTTTGAGGATGATTTGTCCTCTGGAGTTTCCTTCTTGTTTGTTTTGATACGCCTGGCCATTCAAGACACCTCAACGCCCTGATACAATCTTATGTTTTTGCGGGGATTTAAAAAACAGAAAAAGTCTCTTTTCGTCCTAAATAATGAAATTATTCGAAGCCCTGCCTTTTTTCACAAGGGGAAAAAGGAAAGCCTGATGAAATTCTTGTCCACGTTTTGATTTTGTATGTGGAAGTTACTTGTCGTCTGGATTGGTAAGCCGTTCAGGCTCTGTTGACTGACAGAAGTCTATATAGCCATTTAACATGGTTACGTCAACACCTTTTTGTCTAAATTTCCGGTATGTCGATTAGGCACGCCAGCCATGGTGAACTATGTGTTGAATTGTTCCCAGTTGGTCCTGGAAGCGTGGGTAATCAGGTTGGTTAAGACCTCGTTCACAGGTGCCTGCATGCCCATTTCCCTGGCCTTCTTCAAAACGGCACCGGTGATAAATTCTATTTCCGTCTCTCTCCTGTTGATCCGGTCCTGGAGCATGGAGGAACGATTCTCCGCGGTCTTCCTGCATACGTTTCGAACCATTTCAAGGCAAGAGTCCATGTCCATCCCTGGATCTATCCCGCCGAGACGGATGATTTCAAAGGCCTCGCTGACAGCCATTTCCTGTATGCGGCGGATACTTGCATCCTCAAGGAGCTGTCCGTTCTTCAGCCCGGTTAGTGCCGTAAGGGGGTTTATTCCTATGTTTACAAGGAGTTTTCTCCAAAGATAGGGGTAGATGTCACCAGTGGTTTGTGTTTCAAACCCGGCTTCCTGCAAGATCCCTGCAAAAGACAGGATGTTTTCAGGGACCGAGGTTCCGGGAACAAAGGGGCCAATGACGGTAGGCCCGGTGCCAGCGTGCCTCACCGTGTTTTCCGATTTCAGGTTGGCCCCGTGTGTTGTGGTCCCGAGGCAAATGTTTTGGGCAGGCACGGCTTTTTCGAGGATTTCTCCTGCCCCGATGCCGTTTTGCAGGCTTACGACCAATGTCTTTTCCGAAATGATTTTTTCCAGGGGGCCAAGTATGGATTCTGTCTGATAGGCCTTGACCAGGACCATTACATATCCTGGCTTTGGATAAAGTTCTTCAGGCGAAATCGTGACAAGGGGCCTTTCTGTCAGCTTTTCTTCCTCCTCTTCCAGTTTCAGCCCGGAGCGGTTCAGGCGTTCAGCCCTTTTTTCCCTGTAATCCAGGATAGAAATGCCGTGACCGCAACGGGCAAGCTTTACCGCGAACAGGAGTCCGAGGGCCCCCGGTCCTATTATTGTAATGGAAGGCATGGGGTTGAGTTCACTTGTAATCTGTTATAAATAACAGGTAGTTGTCATAAAAAATACTTGTGAATTATACGACATTCTTTCAGAAGACAAGGTTGCCTGTCCCAGGGCAAGAATATTAAGTTACTGTTTAACTTGACAGTGGGTTCTCATCTTATTACACAATGCAAATCTTAATACCTTTCCTGTAGATGGATCAAGAAATACAGGTAAAAGGCGGGTTGTTTAAGTCTGTCGCCCGTCATGACCTTGAAGCTTAGAATAGGAGGCATTCCATGCTTGTCAAGGAGTGGATGGCCAGTGAGCCGATAGTGGTGGACGAGAATACCTCGATCATGAAAGCCACCCAGATAATGAAAGAGAATAATATCAGGCGTATCCCTGTGGTGAGGGACGGGCGTCTTATAGGGATTATCAGTGATCGTGATATAAAGGAAGCCGCGCCGTCCAAGGCAACATCCCTGGATGTTCACGAGCTATACTATCTCCTTTCAGAGATAAAGATAAAGGATATCATGACACCCGACCCCATTACGCTTCGGGAAAATGATTCCGTGGAAAAGGCAGCGGTCATTATGCTGGAAAACCGGATCTCCGGCATGCCCATAGTGGATGATGAAAACCACGTGATAGGCATTATCACCGAGACAGATGTATTCAAGGTCATGGTGAGCATAACAGGGGCCTACAGGAGCCCGATTCAGCTTGCATTTGACATGGAAGACCGTCCCGGTTCGCTGAACAAGCTTTTAAACGCAATTCGTGAGCAGGGTGGCCGCATAGTCAGCGTCCTTACCTCCCATGAACACATGCCTGTTGGAAGACGCGAGGTTTACATCCGCCTGAAAGACATGCCGGATGAAGAGCTTGACAGGCTGGTGGACTCCCTGAAGAAAGATTTCAAGGTGCTTTTTGTCATCAAGGAGGATCTTTCCAACATCCCCAAGAAAAGGGGCTGATCAATTTCTCCAAGGAAACAGGTCAAGTCCTGGTTCCAAGAATGTATTCCAGGGCCGGGCGGATTTCAGGAAACCGGAACCTGAAACCCGCCTCCATGGCCTTTCTTGGATAGACTTCCTTGCTGGCAGTCAGTACCGTTGCTGCCTGTCCGAATATCAGTTTGAGTACGAATTCCGGAACCGGAAAAATGGCCGGCCGATGCAATACCCCGGCCAGGGCCTTGGAAAATTCCCGGTTGCTCACCGGGTTGGGACTCACCGCATTCAATACGCCGGTCAGCCCGGAATCTATAATAAATTCCATCAGCCTTGCCACGTCCTCAAGGGCGATCCAGCTCATGATCATGTCTCCGCTTCCGATAGGGCCGCCAAGCCCCAGCCTGAACGGGACAAGCATCTTCGAAAGTGCCCCTCCACCCTTCCCGAGAACCACACCAAACCTCACGATTGCCAGTCTTTTGCTGCACTGGCCAGCCTCCTCTTCCCACTTGGCAGTAAGGTCTGCCAGAAAATCACTGGCTCTTTCCCTGCATGACTCGTCACATGGCTCGTGGCTAGGGTAGATTCCGATGGCGGAAGCCGAAACCAGGTGAGTGGCCCCTGACTCATTTACCGCCTTTACCACCTGTCTAGTGGTCTGAAGCCTGCTTTCCACAAGCTCCTTCCTGCAGGCCTTGGTCCATCTCTTGATAATGGGACTGCCTGCAAGATTGATTACTATGTCTGATTGGGAAATTTTTTCTGCCAGGAGTCCGGTTTCAAAATCCTTTCTGGTTAGAGGGATTACGTCTGGAAAATACGAACAAAGATGGGAGCCGATAAAGCCGGTGCTTCCGGTTATTGCAATTTTCATGTTTTTTTCCTCCTGTGCCAGAAAAGCGGGATCTCTTGCCCGTGCCTTCAAGGGTTAAATAAACCATAAAATGTTGCATGTAACCCTTTCCGTCATAACGGCCAGAGAATAAAAAAGCAGCAAATAATTATTTCATGACTTGACGCCATGTCATTTTTCCTTTAATTAAAAAGAGTTATTAAGCTTGAGAAATTTTTAATAGGCGCAAGGAGCATCAGGGAGAGGAAATGACTCTAACCAAGGCGGATCTGGTGAACAAGCTGTACGAATCCGAGGTGCTGACAAAGGCCGAGGCGGTAGAGGCAGTGGAAACCGTAATCGAGATTGTTAAACAGACCCTTGAAAACGGTGAAAACGTGCTGATTAGCGGCTTTGGCAAGTTTACCGTAAAAGACAAGAGGGCTAGAAGGGGAAGAAACCCTCACACCGGGGAGGATCTCATCCTTGCTCCAAGGCGTGTTGTTACCTTCAAACCTTCAGGTGTTCTCAGAAACAAGATCAACAATCTTTAAGAGCTTTCCCGGCCACGGCTGGTAATATTCTGCTGCTGGTAAAATAGCTGGCCGCATGCAGCCTCTATATCCCTACCCTTGCTCTTTCTGATTATCGCGGTGTAATTCCTTTCTTTTAATACCTTCTGAAAATTCAAAACCGTTTCCCGGTCTGGTTCCCTGAAAGGCAATCCCCCGCCCTCATTGAATGCAATGATGTTTATCTTGGCGGGAATGCCCCGAAGAAGCCCTGCCAGGCGTTTTGCATCTTCCATTGTGTCATTTATCCCTCCGAGCATCAGGTATTCGAAGGTTATGCGCCTCCTTGGAGGCAGGTTGAACCTCCTGCATGCATCGAGCAGGGTTTCCATGGGATAGGACCTGTTTACCGGCATGAGCCTGTCGCGTTGGGCATTGGTGGTGGCATGCAGGGAGATGGCAAGGCCCACGTCTGTTTTTTCACCGAGTTCCATGATCTTTGGTGCAATGCCGCTGGTGGAAACAGTAATCCTGCGCTGGGAAAAATTGAGCCCCAGGTCATCGGTGAGGATTTCTATGGCAGTGACGAGATTTCTGAAGTTGGCAAGGGGTTCTCCCATTCCCATGAAGACCAGGTTCCTGGGCCGAAGTGCGACAGGCAGGTCCCGGGCTGCTGAAAGGACCTGCCCTGCTATCTCCGATGGCACCAGGTTCCTGAAAAACCCCATTTTGCCAGTGAGGCAGAATGCACATCCCATGGCACATCCTGCCTGGGTTGAAACGCAAAGGGTGGTATGATCCCGTTCAGGGATGAGGACGGTCTCTATGACGAGGCCGTCTGACAGGCTGAAGGCCCATTTTATTGTTCCGTCAGTTGAGACAAGCCTCCTGGCCTGCTCAAGCTCGTAAAGCCGGTATTCTCCGGCAAGCTCTCTCCTGAGCTCCCGTGAAAACTCCGTGATCTCCTCTATGGATCTTATCCCTTTTTTCCATATCCACTTGAAAAGCTGCCTGCCCCTGAAGGCAGGAAGTCCCCTTTCCCGCATGAGTGTTTCGAGTTCCTTGCAGGAAAGGGATTTCAGGTCTGTCATGAAAGTTCCTTCAGGAGGGCCTCGGCCTCTTTGCGTTCTGGAAACGCAGTCTTTGAATCCAGTGCCGTCTTCAGATGCTCGATTGCTTCCTGCTTCTTTCCCAAACCCTTCAGGGCCACTGCCATGTGGTAGTTTATGGTGGGCTGGTTGGGCCACTTTTTCAGGGCCTGGGAAAGGTCTGCCACTGCCAGATCGAAGCTTCCCTTCTTTGCAAGGATCCACCCGGACGTATCCAGGATGGAGGGCTGTTCCGGTGCGGCTTGCTTGGCCTTCTGTACGTATATGAACGCCTCTTCCAGGTTGTTCTTTTCCGCCAGCACCCAGGCCAGGTTATTTGCAGCCGGGGCAAAATCAGGCTTGGCCTTAAGGGCGTCCCTGTAAGCGGTTTCAGCCTTGTCCATGTGTCCCAGCTTCTGTTCTATTGACCCTATGGCCATGTAGGCCATCACGTAATCGGGATTCTTTTCCAGGAGTTTACGGTATTCCTGTATGGCCTTATCCGCCTTGCCTGAGGTAACGTAGATCTTTGCAAGCGCCACGTAAGGTGCCACCAGGTTTTCATTTATGGAAAGGGCCTTTTTAAAGGCGGCTTCGGCTTCATCGTATTTTTTCATTGCAAGAAGGACCCTGCCTTCCAGCATGGCAGCGGCAGCATTTTTGGGGTCTTTGGCCTCCACCTTCCGTATAAGATCAAGGGCCTCCTCGGGCTTCCTTTCCTTCATGTGCAGGGCAACAAGCGTCGTGAGCGCAGGAAGATGCTTTGGATTTTTTTCCACGATATCCTGTAGGAGCTTCCGGGCCTCATCTGTCTGGCCCAGGCCAAGTTTTGCCTTGGCCATAAGGAACTTGGCACTTGTATTGTCAGGACTTTTTTGAAGAACCTTTTCCAGGTCTGACAGGGCATCCTTGAACTTTCTCTTCAACATCAGGGCAGAGGCATGCATGGTAAGGGCCATTGGCTCGTCCTTGATCCTCTTCAGGATGTAGTCTGTCTGGTAAAGGGAGTCGTCCGCCTTTCTTTCCCTGAGATATATGTCTGCCAGAAGGAGCCTTGCCTTCAGGAATCCAGGGGCCTGAACCGTGCACGTGACCAGATCGTCTTCTGCGTCCTTGATCTTCCCCTTCCCCAGGTATGCAACCGCCCTGAAATATAGGGTTTGCGGGTCCTTTGAGGCCCTTTCAAGCACCTTGTCCAGGTTTTTGATGGCATTTTCAAAGTCGCTTTTTGCAAGAGCGAGCCTTCCCCTTACAAGGAGGGCCACGGGCTGGGCAGGGTTTTTCTTGAGGACTTTTTCCGCCAGTTTTTCCGCCTCTTCGTTCTTGTCAAGATTGAGTTTTATAAGGGCAAGTTTTGCCGCCACATCCAGATTTTCCGGGGCAATCTTGTGGGCCTTCTCAAGGAGTTTTTCCGCCTGGGTGGGTTTGTTGTCCCTGAGATAAAGATCGGCCTTGACCAGAAGGGGCAGGATGCTCTTGGGGAAATCCTTTATCATGCGGTCCAGCTCTGAATTTGCCTGGCTGAATTCGCCTGACCTCAGGTAAAACTTCACAAGAGCCATTGCCGGCTCGAGCTCCTTGGGGTTTTCCTTTCTAATGTCTGACAGAAGGGCTTTGGCATCCTGTTTTTTCCCGCTCATCTCAAACAGGTTTGCGAGCATCAGTTTTGACTGGATCTTTTCCTTGGAGGTCTTGCTGACGGAAATCGCCTTTTTGAGGAATTTTTCCGCACTGGAAGCGTCCTTTTTCTGTGAATAGGCGTTGGCAAGTGCAATGCATACGTTCCAGTTGTCCGGCGCAATGCCAGCCGCCTTTTTAAGTTCTTCTATGGCCTTGTCGAGTTTCCCGTTTTTGATTTCCAGGGTGGAGCTCAGCACCAGGGCTTCCACATCGGAAGGATCCTTTTTAAGGAGATAGTCCAGGTGTTTTCTGGCCTCTTCGTTTTGTTTTGCAAGAATGAGAAACTGGATGAGCTTGATCCTGGCATCCCTGTTTTCTGGGTCAACGTCCACTGTCTTCCTGAGTTCTGAAAGGGCCTCTTTGAACCTGCCAAGCTTGATATCACAAAGGGCAAGCTGGTAATGGCCAGGGCCGTATTTCGGGTCTATCTGGATGACATTTTTGAATTCAATGGCGGCGGATTTCAGGTCGTTTTTTTCAACATATTTCATTCCCCTTTTGAAGTGCGCGGCCTTTTTTTCTTCTGGTGAGCTGCAACCTGTAAAGAGGGCAAAGGTAAAAAAGAAAAGAAACAGGACTGTTACAAGTGAAGGGGAATGATCTTTCTGCATCTTCATTCGCTTTCTCCTTTTTTAGTTTTTCAGGGAAGGCTGACCAGTGGATTCCAGTACGCTCATCCAGAAACGGCTGTTTAGCTTGACCCTCTTTTTCCGCATTATGGCGCTTTTTAAGGGGATGTGGACATAACGGTCATTCCAGAGGCTTACCATCATGGCCGTCTTTCCGGTCATGGCTGCGTGTACTGCATTCTGGCCGAGGTTTCCGCAGTAGAGGCTGTCATCCACATTGGCCGGGACACTTCGTATTATATAACTAGGATCGATATAACGGATATATACTTCCCTGTCTATGGAGGAGAAGTGATCCATAATCCTTGACCTGAGGAATTTTCCTATGTCTCCAAGCTTTACGTTTCCGGAAGGGTCCTTTTCCCTGGGTTGGTCCTCGAAAAATTTCTGCCCGGCCCCTTCTGCCACAACAATGACGGCATGGCCCCGTTTCTCCAGCCTCCGTTCCAGGTGTTTAAGGAGGCCTTTATCACCTTCCAGGTCAAAATCGCTTTCCGGGATAAGGCAGTAATTAACTTCTCTCAGGGCAATGGTAGCTGTAGCTGCAATAAAGCCTGCATAACGGCCCATGAGCTTCACAAGGCCTATGCAGTTTGGGGCTCCAAGGGCCTCCGTGTGGGCACACCTTATGGCCTCGCAGGCCATTTGTACTGCAGTATCGAAACCAAAGGTCTTGGAGACCAGGAATATGTCATTGTCGATGGTCTTTGGGACGGCAATTACCGCTATCTTTCTGCCTCTTTTTCCTATTTCCTCTGCTATTCTTGCGCTTGCCTTGAAGGTGCCGTCCCCCCCTATGGTGAACAGTATAGAAACGTTCATCTTCTCCAGGGCATCCACGATGGCCTCGGGAGGCTGAGGCCCCCTGGATGAGCCAAGAATTGTGCCACCGTATTCATGTATACGGTCCACGGTGCCAGGGCTCAATTCCATTATGGGCAGTCCGTAATCGGGTATGAAACCTCTTAGGCCATACCTTATACCGAATACCGTCTGGACCCCGTATCCATAATGGAGAGTCATGACAATGGACCTTATCACGTCATTTATTCCGGGGCACAGGCCGCCGCATGTAACTATTGCGGCCTTTGTCTTTACAGGATCAAAGTAGATGTATTTCCTGGGTCCGGCCAGTTCAAAGCTGGGAGGATTTTCCTTGAATGAATCAATTGAAAGGGTTGATGCAAGCATGAGGACCCTGTCCTGGTCTGATACAAAACAGGAATAATCCTTGTTGGAGAATGGAGACAGGATATCCGCCCTGCCCAGACGCTGTATCTCCGTGGTTATTTCCTCCGGCTTTTCTATTTCGTCAACGAGACTGGTTAATCTGCAAAACTCATCCACCTTTGTGCCTCCGGTTGCTTTTTCTTTTTTTTGGTACTACAAGAAAACGACCTGTCCCTTATAAAAGCGTATTCATGGGCTCCAGGGCGATGAATCAGGCCGGACCCTGAAGCAGGTAAAAATATATCACAGCCTGGAATTAAAAACCACACGCCATGAAAATAGGTGTCTTCGACTCAGGAGTAGGAGGATTTACTGTTGTCAGGGAGCTGCTCCAGCTGCTGCCCAACGTGCCCATAGTCTATTTCGGGGACACCGCCAGGACCCCTTACGGCACCAAAAGCATTCAGACCCTGGTGGAATTTGCCAGGCAGGATGCAGGTTTTCTCATGGGACATGGGGCAAAAATCATAGTAATCGCCTGCCACAGTGCGGCGAGTGCGGCTTCTGATGTCTTGAAGGCTGAACTGGACATACCGGTTTATGAGGTAATAAGCCCCTCGGTGGAACAGGCCTGCTTGCTTACGAAAAATAAGCGTATCGGCATCATTGGCACCAGGGCCACGGTTTCAAGCCGGGTTTACATGCGCTCTATACCCCAAAGGCTTCCGGACGTGCAAGTCTTCCAGCAGCCCTGTCCACTCCTTGTGCCCCTGGTGGAGGAAGGGTGGCTGAAATGCAGGGAGACCAGGATGATAGTCAAAAGATACCTGCGCCCGCTAAAGAACCACCAGATCGATACCCTGGTTCTTGGATGTACCCACTATCCACTGTTAAAGTCCATCATCCAGGAAAAGGCGGGTAAGAGGATAAGGATAGTTGATCCTTCCAGTGAGGTGGCGCGCCAGGTAGCCCGTCAGATAAAAAAGGGGGGTAGCGGTCTTGCAGGAAAGCCGGATGCCCAGGCTGATCACCGTTTCTTCGTCTCGGATCTAACACCCCATACAGAGGAGATAGTAGCGAAATTTCTCGGCAGAAGGGTAAGGCTTGAAAAGGCATAGATAACCACGTATCTCCCTAGAGGGTACTACATTTACTGCATTGCCGGGCAATTGAGGTAAAGGGAGAAGAACGCCTTCATATCCTCCGCCTTGTATCCGTAGCAGCCTGTGAGCAGATACATTTCAGAGAAGTTTTGCGATTAATACCTGCAAAGAATCCTTTGAGGAGTTACTGTATCAGGCCTTTTCCAGGAAGACTTTCCTGATATTTTCTAGGTCTTCCCTGGTATCTACATCAATTGGGGCCCTGGTGACCACCCTCACTGCGATTTTAAAACCGTTTTCAAGCACCCGAAGCTGTTCCAGTTTCTCAATAGATTCAAGGTGTCCCCGGGGCATTTTTACAAATTTTTGCAAAAATTCCATGGAATAGGAATATATGCCGAGGTGTCTCAGGTAAGGTGTTTCAACGTTTCTCAGTGCGCCGTCGCGGTCAAAAGGTATGAGAGACCTGGAAAAATAAATGGCCATGCCGTGGTTGTCCACCACGACCTTGACCCTGTTAGGGTCGATGGCTTCTTCGCCTCCCACTGGGCAGGCAGCCGTTGCCATGGAGACATCCCTGTTATTTTCCAATGCGTCCAGGACCGCTTCCACGGTTTCCACCTCTACAAGGGGTTGATCTCCCTGGACGTTTATTACCAGTTCATCTGGTTCCAGCCCCAAGGTCCTTGCCGCCTCTGCAATCCGGTCGGTCCCTGAAGGGTGCGTGGAGTCAGTCATGACGGCCCTGAATCCTGCTTCCTGCACACATGCCATGATTTCCGGGCTGTCTGTGGCAACAACCGCTTCCCTGATGGCCCTTATCATTCGTACCCTTTCCATCACTCTCAGGATCATGGGCCTTCCGCATATGTCGGCAAGAGGTTTGCCGGGCAGCCTTGAAGAGCCTAGACGTGCAGGAATAATTGCAACTGCCCTTTTGTCATGCATCTTTTTGCTCCCTGTTGATTTCCAGGGCCAGGGAATAAATCCGGCTCCGTTTGATTCCCGTAAGCCCGGAAAGTAACATTGATGCCTCCTTTACAGGAAGGCGTTTTCCCCTGAGCAGGCAGGACAACACGTTTTTTAGTCGTTCCTGGTCCATTGGCGCCTGTTTTTCCGGAGATCTTGCATCCACAACCAGCGTGATTTCTCCCTTTACTTCCTTTCCTTCAAGGACTTCCATCAACCTCGAGACACTGGCGCTAAGATAGGTTTCATGGGCCTTTGTCATCTCCCTTGCAAGGAATGCCTTCCTGTCACCAAGGACCTTCAGGATGTCACCAAGGCTCTTTATCAGCCGGTGTGGGGCCTCGAAAAAGACAATAACCGTTTCAATGGACGCCAGTTTTTCCAGGGCCTTGACCCGTTCCCCAGGCTTGGCCGGAAGGAAACCGGCAAAATAAAAGGACTTTCCCGCAAAGCCGGAAACACTCAGCGCTGCCGTCAGGGCCGAAGGGCCGGGTATTGGTATGACCCGGAAGTACTCTTCGCGTACTTTGTCCACCAGCCTGGCGCCAGGGTCAGAAAGGCCCGGGGTGCCTGCATCGGAGACAAGGGCAACGGATTCGCCTTTTTGAAGGTGTTCCATGATCAGGGAGGCCTTCTTTGTCTCATTATGTTCATTGCAGGAGATGATCTTCTTTTTCAAGCCCAGATGGCTGAGGAGTTTTCTTGTGCGCCTGGTGTCTTCTGCCGCAATGAGTCCGGCTTCCTTCAGGGTTTCAACTGCCCTGAAGGTGATATCCTTTAGGTTTCCGATGGGGGTTGCAACTATGAACAGGCAACCGCTGTCAGGGCTCATTTGGCCTTGGACTGTTTTGCCACCACTGCCATTCTCTGGAATACGGTAACGAAGGCGAGTATGGTAATTACGGCCAGTACAGGTTCTATCCAGCCGGTAACTATGGCAAGGATGAAGAGCACAATCCTTTCAAATCTGGTGAGTATCCCCACGCTGCACTCAAAGCCCAGCGCCTCCGCCCTGGCCCTGGTGTAACTGACGAAAAAGGAGCCGGAAAGGGCGGTTACAACAAGGATTGCAGCCAAGGGACCCCTGTGAAGATGTGCCACCAGGTAGTAAAGGAGGCCGGTATATGCGAAAAATTCCTCGAATCTGTCCACGGTAGCATCAAGGAATGCCCCGAATGTGGATTCCAGCCCGCTGTCCCTGGCAAGGGTGCCGTCAAGTACGTCAAGCGGGCTGAATACTATGAGCATTACTGCACTCCAGATTGGATGGCCTGTTGCAAGGACCAGGGCAGCTGCAATATATGCCAGCATGCCAAGGATGGTGAGCATGTTTGGAGTAAGCCCGAGCCTTCCGAGAAAACGGGCCGATGGAAGGAGTATAGGCTGAGACAACTGTCTCATCTTGTCGCTAAAGGCACCCTCACTCAAGGTCTTTCTTCCTTTTACTGTTCAATATCTTCCAGGTCCATCTGTTTCAATACTTCCGCACATCTCGGACAAACGTCGGCAAACTGCTCGTCCTTTCCGATCTCTTCGCTCCAGGTCCAGCACCTGGCGCACTTTGCTCCATATGCCGGGATTACAAGGCACGAAAGCCCGGGCACGTCTTCACTTTCCCAGATGTTGCCATCTTGTACCTGGTCATCTCCAAATCCCCTTACTATTTCAAGCTGGGAGACAATGGTTACAAGTCGTAGTGTTTCTTCCAGGTCACCTGTTGCTGCAATGTCCATCTTTTCAGGAAGCTTCAGCACCACCCTGGCATCCAGGGCAAGGCCTATTCTTTTTTCACGCCTGGCAAGTTCCAGGGCCTTTGTGATCTCGTTTCTGAGCTTCCAAATCTGGTCCCAGTAGGCGGTTTCTTCTGCATCCAGCGCGTCTTGGGGCAGGTCCGGGAAATCCTGGAAAAAGACGGAAGCATCTGCATCTCCGGTAAGATGCATCCATGCCTCCTCGGCGGTAAAGGAAAGGACAGGTGCCATGTTCATGATGAGGTTTCTGCAAATCTCGTACATGGCTGTCTGCGCCGAACGTCTTAGCCTTCCGGCGGGAAGTTCACAGTAGAGCCTGTCTTTCAGGATATCCAGGTAAAGCGCACTAAGGTCTACTGTGCAGAACTGGTACAATCCGTGAAACACCACGTGGAACCTGTAGTCCCTGTAGGCCTTTTGAACCCTTTCCATAACCTGCCTGGTCCTTGAAAGGGCCCACCTGTCCAGGGCCTCCATGTCCCGGATGGCAACACGGTCCTTTTCCGGGTCGAAGTCATAGAGATTACCCAGGAGGTACCTTATGGTATTCCTGATCTTCCTGTAGGCCTCTGTGAGCCTCTGGAGGATCTCGTCAGATATCTTTATGTCGTCCTGGTAGTCCTCGGCCGATACCCAGAGCCTGAGCATTTCCGCGCCGAAACGCTTGATGACCTTGTCCGGGGGAATCACGTTTCCTACGGATTTTGACATCTTCTTGCCCTTGGCATCCACCACGAAGCCATGTGTAAGGACCTGGCGATACGGGGCCTTGTGCCTTGTGGCAACAGAGGTAAGAAGCGAACTCTGGAACCAGCCCCTGTGCTGGTCGCTGCCTTCAAGGTACATGTCCGCGGGCCATGAAAGATCATGCCGTTCTTCAAGGACAGCGGCATGACTTACACCGGAGTCGAACCAGACGTCCAGGATATCCTCTTCCTTCTGGAATGTGCGGCTGCCGCACTTACTGCATGTTGCGCCCTCCGGGAGGAAGTCTTCTGAAGGGTGGGAAAACCAGGAGTCGGCACCTTCGGCCCGGAATGTCTCCACTATCCTGTCCGCTGTCTGCCTGTCCATGTAGGGTTCCTGGCATTCCTTGCAGATGAAGACGGTTATGGGAACACCCCAGGCCCTCTGGCGGGAGATGCACCAGTCGGGCCTGGTCTCAACCATTCCGTATATACGCTCCCTGCCCCAGGAGGGGATCCAGGTCACTTTCATGATGTTGTCAAGGGCCTCCTTCCTGAGACCCTTCTTCTCCATCGATATGAACCACTGGGCAGTGGCCCGGAAGATCACCGGCTTTTTGCAGCGCCAGCAGTGAGGATAGCTGTGTTCCATCTCCTCCTGGTGCACAAGGCGGCCCTTCTGGCCCAGGAGCTCCACTATGAGGGGGTTTGCCTGGAATATGTTCATGCCTGCAAACCCTTCCACATCCTTGGTGAAACAGCCGTGGTCATCCACTGGGGAGTAGACCTCGAGGTCGTATTTCCTGCTGCTTTCATAGTCCTCGGCACCGTGTCCCGGGGCAATGTGCACGCATCCCGTACCTGAATCCAGGGTCACGTAATCGGCATTTATCACCGGCCCTTCCCGTTCAATGAAAGGATGACGCACCTGCAGTTTTTCTATTTCCGTGCCCATGAATTCTGCCACGATTTCTATGTCTGACTGCTCCAGTCCAATGGATGATATAACCGGCATCACCCTCTTTGACGCCATTATCCATAACTCGAAATCTTCTTGCGGGTTGCCTTTCAGGCCGGCCTTTTCCAGGGCCGCGGAAGGGATCTTTACTGCCGAATATTCAAAATCGGGCTGCACTGCCACTGCCCTGTTTGCCGGCAGGGTCCAGGGTGTTGTGGTCCATATGAGTATGAATGCATTTTCTTTCAGCCTGGTTCCGGTCTTTTCTTCAAGCCAGCCAATGAAACCCGCGGTGCAGGGAAATTTTACCGTTATGGAATCCGATTTGTGAGGAGCGTATTCCACCTCGGCCTCTGCCAGGGCAGTAACGCAGGTGGGGCACCAGTAGACCGGTTTTGTGCTCTTAACCACGTGGCCGTCCAGGAATATGTTGCAGAACTCCCTGGCAATGGCGGCCTCGTAGCCGTAGTTCATGGTCAGATACGGGTTGTCCCAGTCTCCCAGGACCCCCAGCCGCTTGAACTCCTGTTTTTGGATCTTTACAAATTTTTCAGCGTACTTTCTGCAGGCCTTCCTTATTGAAAGCTTGGACATCTCTTTCTTTTTGGGACCAAGCTGTTTTTCCACGTTGTGTTCAATCGGAAGGCCGTGACAGTCCCACCCGGGGACAAAGGGCGCGTGACTGCCTGTCATTAGCCTTGATTTGACGATTATATCCTTAAGTACCTTGTTGACCGTGTGCCCGAGGTGGAGGTGGCCGTTGGCATAAGGCGGGCCGTCGTGGAGGATAAAAGGGGGCATGCCGGCCTTTTTTCCTGCCAGCGCACCGTAGAGATCCATCTGGTCCCAGCGCTTTAGCATTTGGGGCTCGCGCTGGTTCAGGTTGGCCTTCATGGGAAACTTGGTCTTGGGGAGATTGAGCGTCTTTTTATAGTCCATTGGTGCCTCGTTTTATAGTCGATTGGAGCAGAAATTTCGTGTCTGCCTTCAATGATAGTGCATATGCAAAATTTTACGTCCGCCTTCTCATAGCTCATTTTCACCAATCACTCAAGGAGCATTTTAGAAAATTTCGTTGCAAAAAGGCCTTAATAAATAAGCTGCTCAAGTCGATAAGCTCAATGAACGGAGAATTTTTAAAATTCATGTTGAGGACATCTTTATGAAGGCATTAGTGGTGGATGATTCCAAATCCATGCGCAATATCGTCAGTGCAGGCCTCAAGCAGATGGAACATTTCGAGCAGATCACCGAGGCAGTAGATGGAGTAGATGCCCTGAAAAAACTCAAGGAAAACGGTCCCTTCGATATCGTGCTGTTGGACTGGTACATGCCCAACATGGAGGGTTATGACTGCCTGGTGGAAATCCGGAAGAAGGCCGAGTGGAATGACACAAAGGTCATGATGGTCACCACGGAAAACCAGCAGGAAAATGTAATAAGGGCAGTAATGGCAGGGGCAAATGAATACCTTATGAAGCCCTTTACCCCCGAGATGCTTGAAGAGAAGGTCAGGATGGTTCTTGAAATATGACCAGGGTACTGATTGTAGACGATTCCGTGGTGTTCAGAAAGATCCTTGCCGAGGCACTTGGCAGGCACCCGGGCATAAACGTGGTTGGAACTGCCTGTAACGGTAAGGAGGCCATCAGCAAGGTCAGGCTCCTCCATCCCGATCTCTTGATTCTCGATGTTGAAATGCCGGAGATGGACGGGCTTGCCACCCTGGATGAACTAAGAAAGCAGCACCTTAAGGCAGGGGTGATCATGTTTTCAACCCTTACTTCAAGCGGTGCAAAGACCACCATCGAGGCCCTTTCCAAGGGGGCCTTTGATTTCGTCCCAAAACCCACTGGCACCGGGGCCTTTTCCCAGAGCGTAAGTTGTATCCGCCAGGAGCTCATTCCAAAGATAGAGGCCTTTGGACAAAACCGTAACGGCCGGAAGATGAAGCCTCAAAGACCCGTTTTGCATGCCAAGAGGACGTTGCTTTCTCCGGCCAACAGGAAGCTTAAAAGGCCTGAAAAACCCGTTGTCCGCAGGAGTGTTCCCGGGCCGTCATTGGCTAGAGGAAGCAGTTTCAGGGCAGAAGCGGTTGCAATAGGTGTGTCCACTGGAGGGCCGAATGCACTTAATGAGGTCATTCCGAAATTTCCATCGTCTTTTCGGCTTCCTATTTTTCTTGTCCAGCACATGCCGCCGGTCTTTACTACACAGCTTGCCTCCAGGCTGGACCAGAAGTCGAAACTGCACGTAGTGGAGGCAAAGGACGGAATGATCGTTACTCCCGGCACGGTCTACCTGGCCCCAGGGGATTTTCATATGGAGGTGGCCAGGGAAAACAATACGAAATTGATCCGTCTCAACCAGGGACCGCCTGTAAACAGCTGCAGGCCGGCGGTTGATGTGCTCTTTAGATCGGTTTCCAAGATCTACGGCGACAGGGTTGTGGCTGCCGTGCTCACTGGAATGGGCCATGACGGGTTTGAAGGGGCCAGGATTTTAAAGGAGAAAAAGGCAAGGATCATTGCCCAGGACAAGGAAACGAGTGTGGTCTGGGGCATGCCAAAATTTATTGTCGAGGCCGGCATTGCCGACAGAGTAGTGCCGCTTGGCAGCATAACTGCCACTATTATGGAACTTTCAGGGCAGAGATTTTGATAAGATCTTAGCGAGGTGACAGAGACAATGATTAATCCGGAACAGTTCCGGTTTTTTTCGGATATGGTCAGGCAGACAAGCGGTATTTCCCTGCAAAAGGGCAAGGAATACCTGCTTGAAAGCCGTCTCAATGAATTGGCCAGGGTGCTCGGCCTCCGGAATATCGATGAGCTTTACAGGAAGACCAAATTCCAGCCTAACCCGAAGCTCAAGGAACAGATCGTCGAGGCCATGACCACTAACGAGACCTATTTTTTCAGGGATCAGCATCCCTTCGATTCCCTGAAGAATCACGTGATCCCGGAACTCATGGAGCTAAAAGGGAAGGAAAAAAGACTCAGGTTCTGGAGTGCAGCCTGTTCCACCGGCCAGGAGCCCTACAGCATAGCCATGATAGTGAAGGAGCACTTTCCCATGCTCAAAAACTGGAAGGTGGAGATAATTGCGTCGGATATCTCCCAGCAGGCGATCAATAAGGGCAAGGAGGGCAGGTTTACCCAGGTGGAAGTGAACAGGGGGCTTCCCATCCAGCTGCTCATTAAATATTTCAAGCAAAATGGTGCGTTCTGGATGGTAAACGGCAACCTGAAGGGCCTTATAAAGTTCCGGAAGGTAAACCTGATGGGTCCGTTCATAGGACTTTCCGGCATGGATGTCATCATGTGCAGGTATGTCCTCATCTATTTCGATCAGAAGACCAAGAAGAGCATCCTGGAGAAGCTGGTGAAGGCGTTAAATCCAGGGGGCTATCTTTTCCTTGGCGCCACGGAAACACCAATAGGCCTGCCGCCCACCATGAAAAGAAAGGTTTATGGCAGGTCTACTTGCTGGCAGAAAACAACCCGTTAAAGGAGAACTCGATATGGGAATGGAAGACGATATCCTTAAAGATTTTCTGGCTGAATCAAAGGAGAACCTTGAACTCCTGGATCAGCAGTTCGTGGAACTCGAACAGGAACCTGACAACGAAGACCTGATAAAGAGTATTTTCAGGACAATCCATACCATAAAGGGCACGTCCGGTTTCTTCGGCTTTACCACCCTGGAAGGCATTGCCCATTTTGCAGAAGATATCCTTTCAAAGTTGAGAGACGGCATTGTACAGGTCAACGAGGAGATCACCACGGTACTCCTGCAGTCGGTGGACTACATAAAGGCCATTTTGGCAGAGCTGGAAAACACCGGCCAGGAGCCGGTGGACACCGAATACCTGGATTTCATAGTGGATCTCAGGAATTTTTCAGAAAAGATCGCCAAGAAGGTACCGCCTGCGGACAATGAGGAAAGCGGGGCTCCTTCCGGAGAGGAAACCTCAGGAAAGGCCGGGGCTGAACCGGCAGACACTGCCGAAAGCGCCAAGGATGAAACGGCAGAAAAAGACGTGGCTGGCGGCGAAAAGGTTCAGCCAAAGAAGGATGCGGAAAAGGCGGATTCCGATGCCCAGGCTGCTCCTGGCCCGGAAAAAAAGTCTCCTTCCAAGGCCCCGACGCCCAGGATCAAGAAGAGGGGTGCCAAGGCGCCCTCGGCACACCTTACCGAGACCCATGTTCGGATAGATGTTCACTTGCTGGATCAGCTCATGACATTGGCAGGCGAGCTCGTCCTTTCCAGGAACAGGATGACCCAGCTTGCAAGCAAGCTGAACGACCCTGATTTTGCCACGGCAAATCAGAGGATGAGCCTGGTGGTTACGGAACTCCAGGAACAGATTATGAAGACCAGGATGCAGCCGATAGGAAACGTCTTCAACAAGTTTCCAAGAATCGTAAGAGACCTTGCAAAGACTGCATCCAAGAAGGTCCAGCTGAAGATAGTGGGAGCGGAGACCGAACTCGACCGTTCCATTATTGAAGGCATCAAGGACCCACTGACCCTTATGGTCAGAAATTCAATAGATCACGGCATAGAAGCCCCGGACATACGGCTTCAGCGCGAAAAGCCTCCTGTGGGCAACCTCACCATGAAGGCCTACCATGAAGGCGGCCAGGTGATCATAGAGATCACCGATGACGGAGCTGGCATTGACCCTGACAAGCTCCGAGACAAGGCAGTTGAAAAGGGAATTATTTCAGAAGACCAGGCCAGTGCGCTGAGCAACAGGGAAGCCCTGATGCTGATTTTCCAGCCCGGTTTTTCCACTGCTGAAAAGGTAACCAATATTTCCGGCCGGGGAGTGGGGATGGATGTTGTAAAAACCAACATCGAAAAACTTGGCGGTACGGTGGAACTTGACAGCAGTATAGGCGTGGGTACAACGGTAAAGATAAAGATTCCCCTGACCCTGGCGATCATCCCGGCCCTCATCGTAAACAGTGCCGGCCAGAGATATGCCATCCCCCAGGTCAATCTGGTTGAGCTGGTCCATCTGAACCCCAAGGCTGCAAAAAAGGACGTACAGATAATCGGAAACTCCGAGTTTTACAGGCTAAGAGGTGAGATTCTGCCCCTTATACGCCTGAGAAAGGCCCTGTCCATTGAAGACGTCAGGGAGGAATCGGAAGATGCCCAGGGCATCAACATAGTTGTACTGAACGCCGGCGGAAGGCTTTTCGGGCTGGTGGTTGATTCCATCAGTGATTCGGAAGAAATAGTCGTAAAGCCCCTGGGCAGCCACCTGAAAAACATCCCGGTCTTTGCTGGAACAACACTTATGGGAGACGGCAGGGTAGCCCTGATCCTGGATATCGTTGGTATAACCTCATCTATAACGAGCTCGGGAGATGACTCCATGAAACAGGCATCCGGTGGCATTGGCACAGGCATGGAAGAAGAACACCAGTTCCTCCTGCTCTGTTCCGTTGGCCCTCAGGAATTCTTTGCCCTGCCTCTTGCACTGGTGAACAGGCTGGACAAGATCAGGGCCTCGGACCTGGAATTCGTGGGAGGCAAGGAGGTGATCCAGTACAGGGGGCATTCCATGCCTGTCATACGCCTTGAAAACTACCTGCCGGTGTCCCCGCTTCCGGAACAGGATGAATATCACCTCATAGTGTTCCACATGAACGAAAAGGACGTTGCCTTCCTGGTCTCCCAGATAGAAGACAGTCTGGACCTGGCTATCGATGTGGAGGAAGGTGTGTTCAAACAGGAAGGGATCCTTGGCTCTGCAATAGTCAAGGACAGGACAACGCTGTTCCTGGATGTGTACCAGATCATCAACATGCACGACCCCGACTTTTTCGTGACGGAAGAACTTGCGGCAGAGGAGGCGGCACGAATCCTCCTGGCTGAAGACTCCACTTTTTACAGGAACATGCTCACATCGTACCTGGGTGCTGCGGGTTACGAGGTTTTAGAGGCGGAAGACGGGGAAAAGGCCTGGAACATCTTCCAGGCGGAGACCGTTGATCTCGTGGTTACCGATATCGAGATGCCGCGCATGGATGGCCTTGAACTGACCCGGAAGATCCGGAGCCAGAATGCCGACATCCCCATCATTGCTGTTACATCTCTTTCCGGGGAGGAAAACAGGCAGAAGGGCATAGAGGCGGGAGTTAATGACTACCAGGCAAAGCTCGACAGGGATCAGGTCCTTCAGGCAGTGAGCACGCTGCTCAGGGAACGCTCCATGGAAAACGCGGCTTGAATTTTAAGACAGGAGAATCGAGGATATGAATGAAACAGGGAAGAATCTTCCATCCTTGGAAAAAAATGCAGCCGTCACGGATATAAGGGCCATAGAAACCAGCCAGTTCGTAACCTTTTATTTTGGGAAGCATTTCTTCGGCCTTCCAATTGACGAGGTTATAGAAATAAACAAGGCCCTTGATATTACGCCGGTTCCCCTGGCCCCGGGATATGTTTCAGGGGTGATCAACCTTAGAGGGCAGATTCTCACGGCCATTGACCTTGCTGCAAGAATTGGGCTGGACACCCAGGAGGCCGAGCATGCTACAGGCAGCCTGAACAACGTGATCATGGGTAACAGGGAGGAGCCGGTAAGTCTCCTGGTGGAACGGATCGGGGATGTCATGTCTATCCCTGTTGAAAAGATTGAATCCGTTCCGGACATGATACACGGAATTGACACAAAATATGTAAGCCGGGTCTGCAAGCTGGATGATCAACTGCTCATCATCCTGGACAGTACCGCCCTGGAGGAACTTGATGCCAGGAAAGCGTCAAACTGATACCTGACCGGACTTTGTTCAGCTTGCCGTGGAAAAGGATCCGTACCTGCTTTTGGGAATCTCCAGGGATGCAGATCTCGCCGAGATAAAACTGGCCTATCGCAGACTGGTGAGGAGGCTCCATCCGGACGTCTGCGGCAGGAACATGAAAAACATAAAGAGATTCCTGGAAATAAAGGATGCCTATGCCTTTCTTTCAAAGAAAAGGCTAAAGGCGGCCAGGGTGGTTGAACCGCCACCAGGGGAAAGACCACGGGTATGTCCATCTTGTTCAGGGGAGGAACTGAAGGATGGGGCATTTGTGTTCAAGAAGGTTGATGCTCGCGAGTGCTTGTTCGGGGCGGAGACTGAGGTGGAGATAACCGATGGCGAGGAATTTTGCCCCGGGTGCAAGGGCCTTGGAAAAACCGTGCCGAAACATCCCCGCCCTTGTCCGGTTTGCTCGGGAAGCGGATTTAAATTCATACCATGGTCGGGTGAAGAGCTGAAAGTTGTTTGTAACAGTTGTAACGGAACCGGTTCCATGTGCACTGTTGCATGCAGCGTTTGCCGGGGCAGAGGGAAGGTCGTGCGCCAGCGGACGGTAAGGTTCAGGGTGCCCAGGGGAGCGAAAAACGGCACGGTGCTGGAGCTTAAGGACCAGGGGCCTTGGGATCATGCCAGGCAGTGCCGCTCAACCCTCTTCGTGGAAATAGAGGTTGACATTCCATGCAACATGGAGATCAGGGGCAGGGATATTTTTTCAACCCTCCGGATAGACTGCTGGACCTATCTTGGAGGCGGTTACGTGAGCTGTGAAACCATTGAGGGCAGTAAAGAGGTTTTTATCTACCCTGAAGTACTTAGAGAGGGAAAGTTGGTTTTAGAAGGCTGCGGCTGGATCGATGAAAACGGATCAAGGGGAGACCACGTGTTCATGGTGGAGCTTTCCTATCCTTCAGGGCCGTGCCCTCGCCAGGCGGCCGAACACATAGAGGCGCTCAAAAGGATCTGGCCCGTTTCATCCCACGGGACAGGTGCCATACCATATTTAAATGTTTTTTGATTAATTGTTTTAAAACAGAAGAACTAGAAATCGTTTTCAGGAGGAAGTGGGATGTTTGATAGATTGAAGAAAAAGCTGGCTTTGTCCACATTGGGGTTCAGGATACTTGTTTCAGTCGGCATCATAATCTTGATCCTGACCGGTATCCAGCTTGCCATTTTTAAAAATTCCACAGACCAGCAGAAGGATGAGCTTTACCAGCAGGCCGCAATTGGTAAGGACGTGCTGATAAAGCAGGCCTCCTCCATAGCACAGAGCAACCTGTCCCTTGCCATCATGATCGCCAACATGAAGCCCGTGAAGGAATACGTGGGCACCCGCGACAGGGACCATCTTTATTCCCTGATAAAACCCATGATCGACGAGCTGAACCGGACAAGGGAAGACAGGCTAAAGGTGCATTTTCACCTTCCTCCCGGGAAATCCTTTCTCAGGGTCTGGAAGCCCAAGAAGAACGGAGACGACATATCGGGTTTCCGGAAGACGGTCGTGAAGGTCTTGACGGAAGGTCAGCCCGTGTTTGGAATAGAGGCGGGCAGGGTTGGCCTTGCCATCAGGGGGCTTGCGCCCATCTTCTGGCAGGGCAACCATCCGGTTGGAAGTGTCGAGGTTATAACGAGTCTTTCCAAGGTGGCGGGGCTTTTACAAAAATCAACCGGGGAATTGAACCAGATATTTGCCATACCTACGGTGGAGGCAACTGCTTCTGTATCGGTTGAAAAAAAGGTGGGGAGGTTCAGGATGCTTACCCCATGGCCTGAAGGTATAGACAAGTCTGCCATAGACGAGGGATTCCTGGACCAGACTGTTGAAAAAGGCTTTGCAACCAGGGAGTATGGCCCCTTCCTCATTACTGCCTCTGTAATACCCGACTACAAGGGAAAACCCACTGGAATATACGTGCGCTACAATAACCTTTCGGTACTAATGGCCAACCTGAGAAATGAGATAATTACGGGTATTGCCATTGCCCTCGGCGTTGGAATCCTGGCCATATTCCTCACGGTTTTTATCCTGCGGACCAATCTTGCCAGGCCCCTAAAAAAGGTTACGGACCTTATTGACAGGGTTACGGATGGAGACCTGACCAGGAGCATAGAGCCAAAGGGGGCAAAAGAGATGAGAATGCTTGCCACAATGACCAACAGTTTCGTCTGTAGAAACGGTCAGCTCATAAACATGATAAAAGGGCAGGCAGGTTCCCTGAAAGCTGCGGCCACGGAACTTTCGGATGCCTCGAGTGCAGTAGATACCGGGGCAGTTGAGATAGATTCCGCAGCGGAAGAAGTGGCAAAGGCGTCCTCGGAGGCGGCTTCCGCCCTTGACAACGTGGCAAGATCCACCCAGGAGCTCAGTGAGGCTGCAAACGAGATAGCCAGCAGCGTGGCGGAAACCGCTGCGGCCACCAACGAGGCCCAGGAGAAGTCCCTCGTGACCAACGAGGTCATAAATGAACTGGGAAAAAATTCCCAGAAGATAGGCGGGATCATAGAGGTGATTAATTCCATTGCCGAGCAGACCAATCTCCTTGCGCTTAATGCCACCATTGAAGCGGCCAGGGCAGGGGAGGCCGGCAAGGGCTTTGCCGTGGTGGCCAACGAGGTCAAGGAACTTGCAAAGCAGACCTCGGATGCCACGGATGAAATTGCAAGGATGGTACATGTAATCCAGTCAGACACCAAGAAGGCTGTCTCTTCGGTGGAAGATATCACCTCATCGGTCCTGCATGTAAACGACCTTGCATCCACCATAGCCAGTGCTGCCGAGGAGCAAACCGCGACGGTTGCAGAGATCAACGACAGCGTTTCTGCAGGGGCTTCAAAGGTGAAGGAACTAGAAAGCCGTGCACACGGCCTGGCAAACCATGCAAATGATTTTTCCCTTCTTGCAGAAAGGGTAAAGAATGTAAACAGCGTGGTTTCCCTGCTCTCAAAGATACTGAATGAGGCAGCAGACAACTTCCGGGTGGACAGGAAGGTGCTTGAAGACGTTTTTGAGTTCTCTCCTTCCCATGTTCAGCTCATTTCTGCCATCTTTGCCCATTACGCATGGTTTGAGGAGTTACAGGCTGCTGTCTGCCAGGACAAGCTGCCGGAGGTGGAAACCGACGCCAACAGATGTCTTCTCGGCCGCTGGATCTCGAAGAACATGAACAGCGAAGATGGAGACGACGCCTCTTTACAGGAACTTGCAAGGATGCACAATGAACTCCATGAGCTTGCGCTTGGAATAAGGGACATGACCGAAAGTGGTGCCGAAAAGGTGGAACGGTTCAGGGCATTAAATGAGCAGGTCATGCCGAAATTTTTTGAAATGCTGGACCTTGCCAAGAGTATAAGGTCTTAAGGGACAACCTTTAAATAGTGGAGTGCAGCTGCCGTCCATGCGGCAGCTGCGGCAAGAACGGCCAGGATTCCAAGAATCCGGCCGCCATTCCTCAAGTCCCGGGGCAGGTATTCCCTGAAAAAGGCGGTTGCCCCTCCAGTGAACAATCCCACGGTAAATCCGAAAAAGTGTGCCCCCATATCCACCCTGCCTTTTCCAGAGCCGAGCATCGCCAGGAGTGCCATGCCGGCGGCTAGAATGCGGGCAGTTTCCCTAAACACACCGCTCCTGCCAGATTTTACCGCCCTGATTGCAAAAAGGGTTCCCATGGCCCCGAATACAGCCGTAGATGCTCCAATGGAAAGGTGGCCGTCATGGCCATGCGCCATGGCATTCAGCCAGTTCCCGCAGGCCCCTGTAAATAGTGTCAGGAACCACCCGGTTCCCGGGCCCGTTTCTTCAATGAGCCAGAATACGATAAAACCGCCTATGGCCACATTGCTGAAAAAGTGGGAAGGGTCGGCATGGAGAAAGAGTGCGGTAATGGCCCTCCACCACTGCCCGTCCAGCATCCTGTCCGAATCCGCGGCACCAGCTTCAAGCAACAGGTCTCTTATCTCGTACCTGAATGTGACGGACATAAGGGCAGATAGAACGAGAAGTGTCCACAAGGTTTTCCTTGCGTAGCGTATCTGATTACTTTTTGGGGTTTGCCCATCCTTTTCATCTTTTTTGTTTTCAAGCTCAAATAGCTCTATCTGCCTGACCGCCTCCCGGGAGGATTCCTCCGGCACTAAAATCACCCAACCGTTTTCCGTGTTTGCAAGATGGTGGGGAATTCCAACCGCAGACAGTACGAGCGACCAGAGCATGGCCTTTTCACGCTCAGCTACTTTGATGGGTATAAGGTCTATTTTGCTTTCCAATTACCGGTTTCCGGTTCTTTTTCTGTGGTAC